>NZ_CP043909.1:2400000-2724547 GCF_008630915.1 Acinetobacter suaedae | reverse complement strand
AAAGCTTCTTGATCGAGAAATATAGACCTAATTGGCTGTGTTGTCAATGTTTACTGCGGACTACGCTGTTCAATAAAACGTAGTTCCGCAGATAGACATAAAACCATCTATAAATTAGATGTTTTGATCGATAAATGCTGCAAGTTTAGAGCGTGGAGCTGCACCTACTTGTTGAGCAACAACCTCACCGTTTTTAAACATAAGTAATGCTGGGATATTACGAATGTTATATTTCACAGCTGTTTCTTCGCAAGCCGTAACATCGACTTTCACGATTTTCACTTTGCCTTCGTACTCATTTGATAAATCTTCAAGAACAGGTGCGATGGCTTTACAAGGTGCGCACCAGCCAGCCCAGAAATCAACAAGAACGGGAGTTTCAGCATCGAGAACATCTGTTTGGAAGTTTTCATCAGATGTATTAACAATAGTCGCAGACATGGGATTGCTCCAAATTTTTTAAAAAAAGTATCAATTCAATTTCAGAGTGAATATTACATTGCTACTTTATTCAATGTAAGGGTTGATTACGATTATTCAAGTTTCGAAGTAAAAAGTCTAATGGTTGCTCACGATGCAGATCATCGACTTATACAATGATTTATTCATCAAAAGTGAAATACATGGCTTTTATTGATGAAAATGACTTTAAAATTCTAAGCGTGTGAATTACTCTAATGCGTGAATTGAGCATGGGTTTATATAAATAATGTCTGATTTTCTGATTGATGAGGAATTACTTGCTGCGATTGATATGGGATCAAATAGTTTCCATCTCGCAATAGCTCGTGTTGATCACGGTGAAGTGAAAAAAGTTGCTTCAATGTCAGAAAAAGTACAGTTAGCTGCTGGACTCGATGAAAATAAAAATTTAACTGAAGCTGCACAGCAAAGAGGCCTAGCTTGTTTAGCACGGTTTGTCGGGCGTTTGAGTTCAGTTCAGCCGAATCGTTTGAGGATCGTAGCAACGAATGCACTCAGACAAGCAAAAAATGGGCATGAATTTATTCAAAAGGCTGCTGAAATTTTACCTAAACCCATTGAAATCATTGCTGGTCGTGAAGAAGCACGTCTGATTTATTTGGGTGTTTCTCATACGATGGCAAATGGTGGGCGTCGTTTAGTGGTGGATATTGGCGGCGGCTCAACAGAATTTATTATTGGTGAGGAGTTTGAGCCTCTTCATACCGAGTCATTACAAATGGGCTGTGTGGCATATAGTAAGGCCTATTTTTCTGATGGTGAGATTTCGGCTAAAGCTTTTGATAAAGCTGTTGTTGCTGCTCGTAAAGAAATGTCTGGTATCGCTAATACATATAAATCAGTTGGTTGGGATACTGTGGTCGGTTCGAGTGGTACCATTAAAGCTTGCCGTCAGATTTTGGTGAATCTCGGATTAAGTGATGAACAAGAAAATCTCACACGAGAAGGGCTTTATAAATTAAAAGATCGTTTACTTAAGTTTAAGTGTACATCGGAAATTGATTTTGAAGGTCTACGTGAAGATCGTCGAGCAGTTTTGCCAGCTGGGGTGGCGATTTTATATGCGATTTTTGATGTGTTAAATATTGATAAGCTTGCTTATTCTGATGGTGCATTACGCGAAGGTGTCATGTATGACTTATTGGGGCGTTTCCAGCATGAGGATATTCGTGACCGTAGTGTGCAAGCATTGATGGGACGTTATAATGCTGATCCTAAACAAGCAGAACGTGTCGTTAAAACTGCGCAACATTTGTTTGATCGTGTTGCTGATGCTTTAAATTTAACAACAGAAGACAGTGACTTACTGCGTCGTGCAGCTTATTTGCATGAAATTGGTTTAGCAATTAGTCATGGCGGATATCATCGTCATGGGGCTTATTTATTGCAACATTCGGATATTCCTGGCTTCTCACAAATTGATCAAAATCATCTTTCACATCTCGTTTCGCATCATCGACGTAAGTTACGCGTCGATGCAAAAAATGATGTATTTAAGGTTGGTGGCAAGCATTTAGTCTATCTTTGTCTATTACTTCGCCTAGCAGTTTTACTTAACCATAGTCGTAGTGATCAGATGCTTCCTGCCATTGAACTGAGTGTGGTAAATGATCAACAATGGCAGTTGAGCGTATCTGGCGATGCTAAACAATGGCCTTTATTGGTTGCCGATTTGCATGACGAACAAGTGCAATTTAAACATTGGGACATTGAGTTAAATATTCAGTCAGACAAATTTGTTGATTAACATAAGGATTGTTGACCTGAGAGTTGATTGTAAGCAGCTTAAAACAGTGTCGACATACCTTATATCCTTGTTAGGGATTTTCTACGACGTATGAAAAATAAAGCGACTCAGTCCAAGGCTTGGACTACGGTTCAAATTGCACGCCATCCTGAGCGTCCGCAATTTCTCGATTATGTAAGTGAAATTTTTACCGAGTTTGATGCACTACATGGTGATCGTTTGTTTGGTGATGACGGTGCCATGATTGGTGGGTTAGCACGTTTTGATGGTCAGCCGGTCATGGTGGTCGGTCAACATCGTGGACGTAGTACTCGTGAAAAGTTACAACACAACTTCGGTATGTGTAATCCTGAAGGGTACCGTAAATCGCAACGTTTACTGGATATGGCTGAACGGTTTAATTTACCAGTATTTACCTTTGTTGACACCATGGGGGCATATCCTGGAGTGGGTGCAGAGGAGCGTGGTCAAGCAGAAGCGATCGCGACCAGTTTGGCACAACTTTCTAGTTTAAAAGTTCCTGTGATTGCCACTGTATTGGGTGAAGGTGGTTCTGGTGGTGCGCTTGGTATTGGTGTTGCTGATCGTGTGATTATGTTGTCACATAGTATTTATTCAGTGATTTCTCCTGAAGGTTGCGCATCTATTTTATGGAAGACAGCTGAAAAAGCAGCCCAAGCAAGTGAAGCATTGGCATTGACGGCTGATAAACTGCAAGCTTTAGGGATTGTTGAATACGTTGTGGATGAAGGTGATGGTGCACATTTAAATCCAGAAAAAGTCATGCATGACCTAAAAGATGTGTTAAAACAAGCTCTAGATGAATTGCAACCAATGGATGCACAAGCACGATGCGAAGCACGTTATCAGCGTTTAATGAAGTTTGGCAGCAGCAATTTAGGCATCGCGTCTTAACACAAGCACAGAATTTTACAGAACAAACTCGATTCTTAATTGGGTGTAGCGGCGGCATGGATTCCATGCTGTTGCTGTATCTGATGTCTGAACTTTTCCCCACGCAAACCCGTACAATTTATATTGATCATCAGTTACAGCAGGTGAGTACTGAATGGGGAGAGCTTGTCCAAAAATATGCAGAAGCTTTGAATATTCCATGTGTTATTCAAAAGGTATCTATTGAAATAGGCAATTTAGAGCAACAAGCACGGCATGCCCGTTATCAAGCGTATCAACAACATTTAGATTGTAATGAAATTCTTGTGCTGGCACATCATCAACAGGATCAAGCTGAAACTTTATTACTTCGGTTATTTTCTGGGGCTGGTGTCAATGGGTTGGCTGCAATGCAGCAAATTGACAAACGGAAAGATTTTACCATTTGGCGCCCTTTTTTGAATTTAAGCCGAGAGCAAATTGAACAATGGTCAAATCAACTCGGCTTTGAGTATGTAATTGATCCGACTAATTCGGATATCCATTATGATCGGGCGTGGTGCAGAGAAGAGTTATGGAACGTCTTAGAAAAGCGCTTCCCTAAAATGCAGTCGGCTGTAGCACGGACAAGTTATTTGATGCAGGATGCTGCTGAAATCTTGGGGGATGTGTTAAAGGCGGATTATCAGCAATGTGTTATCGATAATCAGCTTGATTTGATTAAATTAGATCAGCTTTCCGCTGCACGACAACGTCAATTACTTTCAGCTTGGATTAAAGGTAAAGATCAGTATCGCCCAAGTTATGAGATGGTAAAACGTCTTCGAGATGAGGTGATTTTTGCAAAACCTGATGCACAAGCAACTTTACATATTAATGCTTATTATTATGTGCGTTACCAGAAAAAATTATACCGCCTTACATATGATCAGTTGTACGCTGAAAAAGTTTTAAAACTCCCTAATATTACCTCACACTGTTTCTTTTGGGGGAAATCTATACAGGTTGCAGCTGGAAAATTTGAAATTATTTCTCAAACCGTAGGACTTGCTTCAGAATTACTTGGGCGAGAATTAAAGCTGATCAAGCGACAAGGTGGGGAAAAAATTCATCTTTATGGTCGAGTTGGGCATTGGCCGCTCAAGAAAGCGATACAAGAAGCACAGATTTTGCCTTGGTTGCGTCATACAATTCAAATATTAATCGTAGATAATGTTATGCTTGGGGTTTTTAGCCCAAAGGGTTTTTGGTTGGCACAATCTGAGTATGTGGTACAGGGCGGTTGGCAACCAAGTTTAATTTCTGACTGTAATGATTTTTCTGATCAGTCTTTTTCACATGACGAGTAGGACATGGCGACTTCATTGAATCAAAATATCTGTTTTATTGGCGGCGGTAACATGGCGCAAGCCTTGATTGGTGGGCTACTTTCACGCGGTTTACCTGTAACCCGCATTACAGTTTCAGATCCTGTTGAGCAGATTCGTCAAATATTAGAAGAAAAAGGAATTCAAACAACTACAGATAATGGCGAAGCAATTAAAAATGCTGATGTGGTTGTTCTTGCAGTTAAACCACAAGTGTTGGCAACGGTATTACAACCATTAAAAGGGCTGTTGTCAGATAAACTTGTGATCTCCATTATTGCTGGAGCTGAGATTCAAACTATTTCAGACTTAATTGGTGGAAGCCAGCGTATTGTTCGTGTGATGCCAAATACACCAGCATTGGTTCAAACTGGCGCGCATGGGATTTATGCATCAGCTGCAGTGGGGACGCAAGATCGTGAATTAACCAGTCAAATTTTAGCGGCGACTGGTTTGACGATTTGGGTGGATAATGAGGCTCAAATAGATGCGGTGACAGCAGTATCAGGTTCTGGCCCAGCTTACTTTTTCTATTTAATGGAAAGTATGATTCGTGCTGGTAAAAATCTTGGTCTGGATGAAAAAGTCGCTACAGCATTGACTTTACAGACTGCGTTAGGCGCTGCGCAAATGGCAATTACCAGTTCTAATTCTCCCGCAGAATTACGTAAAAATGTGACTTCTCCAAATGGTACGACACAGGCAGCTTTAGAGGTGTTTGATCGTGCACAGATTTCACAGAATATTCAAGCAGCACTTGCAGCAGCTCAAAAGCGTAGCCAAGAGCTAGCGCAAGAGTTAAGTGACAAGACTAAATCGGTTTAAGTAGGATAAGACAATTATGGGTGCAAGTTCTGCGCTAATTTTTGGTGTTTTGATCAATGTTGCAATTTTATTGGTCTTTTTCCGTTTTTTAATGCAATTGGCGGCAGTCAGTCCTTATAATCCTGTGGTGCTTTCCACTGCGAAAGCAACGAAGATTGTAGATATATTTGGTCGTATTTTCCCAACCGTTGGCAAAGGGCGAGTAAATTTAGCAGCATTAATTTTGGTGGTTTTGCTTTATTTCTTGAAAATGTGGGGAGAAAAGCATTTATCGGGTATTGGCACAGGAAGTACCATTTACTTTATCGTTTCAACGATCAAAGAAATGTTATTGTCTTTGGTGACTTTACTTAAATATATGATTTTTGCTTTTATTATTTGCAGTTGGATTATGATGCTTTCACAATTCAGATCGCCATATATTGAAGTTATTCAGGAACTGGTTGAACCAATTCTTGCACCATTCCGTAAAGTAATGCCGAATATGGGGATGATTGATTTATCACCGATTCTTGCATTTTTGGTATTGTTTGTTGCTGAAACTATGCTTAGAGCGATTATCTAAGCTTGGTTTTAGAATAATGAGTCAATAAAAAAAGAGATGCTAAGCATCTCTTTTTTATTTCAGCGGGTTAGTGTGCAGCATCCCAGTTTTGACCTTGTCCCACTTCAACTACAAAAGGAACCGAGATATCTAAGACAGATTGCATCACCTCTGCAATTTGTTTTGACAGTTCATCTGCCACGGCCACATCTGCTTCAAATACCAATTCATCATGTACTTGAAGTAAAAGTTTCGCTTGGTCTTTTGGTAGAACTTTATCAACTGCAATCATGGCAAGTTTAATGATATCGGCAGCACTGCCTTGCAGTGGTGCATTAATCGCAGCACGTTCAGCAGCTTGTTTGATCATTTTATTGTTTGCCAAAATATCAGGTGTATACAGACGACGACCTAGAATGGTTTCTACAAAACCTTGTTCGCGAGCAATTTGGCGGGTACGTTCCATATAATCCAAGACACCTGGATAACGCTGGAAATAACGCGCGATATAGCTACGAGATTCTTCCCGTGTAAACCCTAATTGACGAGTTAAACCAAATTCAGACATCCCATAAAGTAAACCGAAATTGACGGCTTTTGCTTGGCGACGTTGGTCATTGGTGACATCTTCAATATCAATACCAAGTACTTCAGCAGCAGTACGACGATGCACATCCTGACCTTGTTGGAACGCATGGACCAGCGCATCATCTTGAGAAAAATGCGCCATAAGACGAAGTTCAATTTGTGAATAATCGGCAGCCAACAAGACACGACCTTCAGGCGCAATAAAAGCTCTGCGGATTTGACGACCAATTGGTGTACGAATTGGAATATTTTGTAGGTTTGGATCGGTTGAAGATAAGCGTCCAGTTGCTGTCAAAGCTTGATGATAGCTCGTGTGTACGCGGTGTGTAGAATCATGTGATTGTTCAACCAAGCGATCTGTATAAGTATTTTTAAGTTTAGCTAAACCACGATGCTCTAAAATTACTTCTGCTAAAGGATGCTCGATTTTTTCTAGAATACTTTCACTGGTGCTGTATTGACCAGTAGCTGTTTTTTTACCACCTTTGAGGCCTAAACGATCAAATAGCACCTCACCAACTTGTTTTGGAGAGGCGATGTTAAATGCTTCGCCTGCTAATTCGGTGGCTTGATTCTCTAGAGTTTGCATAGTTTCAGAGAATTCAACGCTGAGTTGATCTAGGAAAGCGTGGTCAAGCTTAATCCCATCTTCTTCCATACCTGTCAGTACACGTGCAACTGGCATTTCGATGTTATGTAGAATATTGACAAGTTCAGGATGATGCTTAAGTTTAGCGGATAACACTTCATATAGACGGTAGGTTACATGAGCATCTTCAGCAGCATAGTGTGCAGCAACTTCGAGTTCAATTTGGTTAAAGGATTTTTGTTTCGCACCTTTGCCTGCAATTTGCTCGAAAGTGGTTGTTAAATGGCTGAGATAAACGCGTGCTACATCATCCATACCATGTCGTGTCGCTGCTGCATTCAATACATAAGAAGCGAGCATGGTGTCGAAGTACCAACCTTGGATCGTAATACCATGATTGGCAAAGATATGAGCATCATATTTTAAATGGTGTCCGATTTTCTTTACTTGTTCATTTTCGAGAATCGGTTTGATCTGTTCCAGAACATGTTCACGATTGAGTTGTTCAGGTGCTCCTTCATAATCATGAGCAACAGGAACATAATAGGCATCATGTGCATCAAATGCGACTGAGAAACCAACAAGTTCAGCAATACGATAATCTAAATTGGTTGTTTCTGTATCAATCGCAAAATGATCTGCTTGTTGCATGCGTTGCAACAATGTCGCCCAATCTGCTTGCGTGAGCACCGTATGATAAGTTGCATCACCTAATTGATCATCTTGACTAGAGAGATTGGCATGATCCTCGGCGATGACTTGCTCAGTTTTCTGTTCTGATTTAACAATACTTTGCGAGGTCTGTTGATATGCAGGCGTATTTGGGTTGTTAGGATGATCCAAAGACTGTAATTGATTACGAAATTCTAATTCAGTATAGAGATCACGTAATTGATTAATATTCGGATTGCTGAGTTTAAGATCATGCCAATCTAAGGCTAAATCAAGATCACAGACTATACTCGCAAGCTGATGGTCAATTTTAATATTGTCCAAATTATCTTTGATATTCTGGCTAATTTTGCCTTTGAGTTGATCTACATTGGCTATGATATTGTCGAGTGAGCCATATTCGGTGAGTAGCTTTGCTGCTGTTTTAGCACCTACGCCAGGAACTCCCATGATGCCATCAGAGGCGTCGCCCATCAACGTAAGATAATCAATAATTTGATGAGGATGTACCCCAAACTTTTCTAAAACACCTGCTTCATCAAGAACACGCTCTTTGAAACTATCCTCTAGCTTTACATGTGGATTGACAAGTTGCGCCATATCTTTATCTCCTGTTGAGATGAGGACATGATGACCTTCTTGTACAGCACGTTTAGCAAGTGTTCCTATGATATCGTCGGCTTCAGCACCAGGAAGGCTGTAGAGGGGGATACCTAGTGCTTTGATCAGTGCATGTAAATAAGGAATTTGCTGTGACAACTCCTCAGGCATACTTGGACGATCGCCTTTGTAAATTGGTGATAATTTATGTCGAAAGGTAGGTTCTGGTGTGTCAAAAATTACCGCCATATGCGTCGGTTGAGTACGACGCATAAGTTTTTGAATCGCAGAAATTGCACCACGTATTGCATTAGTATGTAAGCCAGTAGATGTGGTTAATGGTGGTAAAGCGTGAAAAGCACGAAATAAAAAATAAGACCCGTCAACCAAGACAAAAGGTGGCATTATGCAAATCCTTATTATGAACTGACGGCTATTTTACGTGAAAAAGTCTGGATTGTCCCTGTTGTGATGTCGTCATGCGGCGGGTAGTGTCGTTTAAAAATTGCAGAATTTTGTATGTAAAAATAGCTGCTTACCCAGTGATCCAGTAAGATAGATTTAATAAATTTGTTATTATTGATCTAAGCCTATGTATAAAAAAGATAAACAGGGAATTATAATTGTTCTAATTGCTTTGACTGTTTTGTTGGGTTGCGCTGTTGCTTTTCAGTGGCAAGCAACAATTGTTGCAGCATCAATTGGTTTAACTGTCGTTATTGTGCACATTCTTTCTGAGATTCATCAGCGTTTACGCCAATTGGAACAGGCTGCACCCAGTTATTTTGCACAAACGGCGAGTATTACTGTTCAACGAATCGTTATATATAGTACTTCACTGATTGCACTTTTTGCTTATGCAAATACGTGGATGTGGTTGGCTGGTGGGGCGCTATTGGTACTCATCCTGTGTCTGATTCAAACCATAAGTGCATTTCAAACGCGACTTTTACATTTAGAACAATATCATCAGGATCTGTCTAAAACTGACAATCTTACGAAGGTGTCCCCACAACTCCAAAATCAAGACTCCTTGACTCAAGCCCCATTACCACAATCGCCATTATCCGCTTCCAGGCCACAATCAGAGCAGCCTGCATGGATGCGTGCTGATCAACCACCTGTCCATGATCAAACCACACAATCTTCTATAGATGAGATGAGTTCAAAACAAATCGAACAACCAAAGTGGTGGCGACCTGCTGTTGATTGGATGATGCATGGCAATCCTATTTTGCGTGTTGCCGTGGCTGTACTCATGGTTGGGGTTGTTTTATTGCTCCGATTTGCAAGTGAACATTGGCAGTTAAGTTTGGGTGCCAAGCTTGGCTTTATTGCCACTGCTGGAGGTATAACGACATTTGTAGGATATATATTACAAAAGAAAAATCAGTTATTTGCAGTTGCTTTACAAGGTCTAGGATTGGCAGTCGTTTTTCTGACATTGATCTTCTCACATCATTTTAGTGTGATTGCAAGTCTAAAGAGTGCAAGCATTTTATTCGTGATTTTGCTCTCGCTGACTGTTTATCTCAGTTTAAAGCAACAAGCCCTGTATTTGGCATTGTTGGCATTGACCATGGCTTATCTTGCGCCGTTGGTGATTCCGCAACACCATCCAGATGTAATTTTTCTGTTTTCTTATTACTTCCTTATTAACCTTGCTGTTGCTGTTGTTAATTTTATTCAGCCTTGGAAAATTCTGCATCAAATTGCTTTTTTTGCCACGATGTTAATCGGTGGTGCTGTGATTGGCATTTATGCTGATCGTCAACAGTTTAATACGCTGGATATCATCCTTTGGTTGCATATTGCATTATTCATTTGGTTGAGTGTTCGCTATAGCCAGTTGATGTTACGTGCTCAAAAGCAGCATGATGATGTGAAACCAGATATGCCTCGTTTGCAGCCGATTTTAGATATCGGATTGATTTTTAGTGTGCCGGTATTAGGTTTTTCTTTGCATGCTTATCTGATGCATAACTCGACTCAAGCATTGACTTGGGGTGCTGTTGCGCTTGCCTTGATTTATTTAGGTTTAAACATCTGGATTAAGCGTCAATATCCACAGCTTTCGATTTTGGCAAAAAGCTTTTTTATTCTTGCCGTAGTATTTTTGGCACTGATTTTTCCATTGGCCAAAGGTGCACATTGGACTTCAACGGGGTGGGTAATTCAAGGAACTGCTTTAATTGTTTGGGGGGTAACGGAACGTTATCGTCTTAGCCGTTATATTGGGGTTGCTTTGGTGTTGTTAAGCTCAGTGGCATTGATTTTTCAAGTATGGTCAACTGAGCAGTTTCCAATTTTGAGTACTGTGATTTATGCATTGGCTCAATTTATTTCAGCATTTTATTTACTACATTATCAGGAAGTGGAGAAATACTTCAGTGCACGTATGCTGAGTGGCATATTTGTCATTTTGGGCATGTATGCAGGAGCGATTGCGGGTGTAGAGTTCATGCAATGGCAACAACATGGTTTAAGTTCATATTTAGCTATTGCAACAGGGTTACTTGTACTTTATAGCTTACTTGTTGATTATAAAGATCAAGTACGCTGGGATAGTATTCAGTTGATTTTATTGGCAGGCTTGTTGTTTTTACTTTATGTAGCAAGTTTTGCAGCCAATGTATATGCAGTATGGCATTGGCCAAGTACGTTAAGTCAGATTACTTTTGCGGTGGCGGCTGTGCTTCTCAGTCTGATGCTACTTCGTCTCAAGTTTTCTGATTCCAAAGTATTTACAGATATTTGGTCAACCTTGTTGTGGTTAAGTCTAGCGATTATTGGTTTAGCTCTATTTCCAGCGATGCCAATTGTCGCGCTTGCAATTGTTCCACTTCTCTATGGGCTGTGGTCGTTCAGCTCAAAACGAATGCAGTTACTTCACCAATTACCTATTTGGTGCTTAACCTTGTTTTGGTTGTTGTTGATTAATTTAGATCCTTATTCTGCAGAGAAATATTACTTTCTCCCGCTGTTAAATTTTACCGATATTTTCTCATTGTTGATGTTTTCTGGTCTGATTTGGATTATTTATCATCATGATTTCAGCATCGAACATTCAATTGAATGGAGCTTTAAAGTCTCGACGATTTTGATGGGATTATTGGTTTTGAGCAGTGTGGTAGTACGAGCAATGCATCATTATTTCAGCACCCCATTATGGAGTATGGCGATTTGGTCGAATGGTGATGTGCAATTAAGTTTAACGTTGCTTTGGGTTATTCTGGCATTTATTCTGATGACTTTTTCTAGCCGCCGTCATATTCGCCAGATTTGGTTTGTTGGGGCGGCATTGTTAGGAATTGTGGTCGCCAAACTATTATTATTGGATCTATCCCAAAGTGGTACGTTAACACGAGTCATTTCATTTATTGGTTCTGGGGCAATTATGTTGGTGATTGCTTATTTAGCGCCGTTACCGCCTGCACTTGAGCAAACTCGAAAAGAGAGCTGATTAGCTCTCTTTCGGTTCTTTTTTGAGTGCTTTCTGATTTGCATATTGATCGATTTCATCATTTTCTAATGGTAGCGGTCGGTCAATTAAGCCCATTTTAGGCACTGGAATCTCGATTGAATTTTCTAAAAAGCCATTGCGAACACGTTCTTGCATTTCATCGCGTACTTTTAGTGCATTTTCTTGGCGACACCATACTGAAAATAAAAGTTCGATGGTGGATTCTCTAAATGCAGTGACAGCGACTGCGGGTTTGGGGTCATCCATAACTAGTGGATATTTTGCAGCAACCTCTAACAAGACTTGTCTGACTTTAATGATATCTTCATGGAAATTAATTGCCAGTGTGATAGGAATCCTTCGTATCGGATACTTGGATAAATTCATTACTGGAGTTCGAATCAGTTGTTCATTGGGAAGTCGAATATAGACATTATCCAGAGTCAGAAGTTTTACAGATAAGAGGTCAATTGAGATCACTTCACCTTCAATAGTTTGACCGCGAATCAGTGTGATTTGAATGGTATCTCCCACTTCAAATGAGCCTTCACCAATCAAAAATAGACCGCTAATCAGGTTGGTGGCAGAGGTTTGCGAGGCAAAACCAAGGGCTACGGTTAAAATACCCGCTGCACCTAAGAAAACACTGAGTTTAAATCCTGCTTCTCTCAAACTGGTCATAATGAATAACAGGAAAATGAAGTAAAAAATACCCCGACGCCATAGTAAGCGTTGGTGTGCATTGAAACGGCTGCCAATCGTACGTATAAACGCATTGGATATTAAGCGGGCAATCACAAAACCAATTAAGCACAAGATAATGGCTACTGCGATTTCACTAAGCCGTTCAAAATTAATATTAGTAAAAATATTGGTTAGGTTGCTAGCAACATCTTTTGGAATATTAGTTTCTGGCATAGCAACCTCTTAAAAGAATGAGTCAAACATATTTAAAAAAGTACTATTAGGTGAGCGTGGTGGATGAATATAAGTGACTTCACCTGCCTGATGTGGTGTTCGATTTTCAATTCGAATGCGCACTAACTCTGCACCATCATAATAAACTTTAATTTTCGAGGTCCATAGTCGTCCCGTACCTTCACTATAAAATAGTGGTAGAGCTGGAACTGGGACATTCATACGATCAAAACGTAGCTGATGATGACTGGTGTTGTGAAATTCAATCGGTGTAACGGCTCGAAAGGCACGGGGTGGTAATAAGTTGAGATCAGTTCGACCATCAACAGAAGTGGCGTAACAAACTTCACCTTGTTGAGGACTTTTACCAAACCAAGTGTCTTTAGGTTGAATGACAGGAATGTCGAATAACGGTTCGCTTAAGCCATCCACTAAGCCTGCAATCCATAACGGTGTGCTGATATAGAGCGTACCACGTTGACCTGCGGGGATATAAATCGGATCGACGGGTTTAATTACCACGGATCGATCCGCTAAGCGAGGCATTAAATGAAAGCTATCATTGGTTTTATGAAACATATAGCGTTCAATTTTTGCAGGGTGTGGCATTGCAAACTCTGTATCCAGCAATACTTGCCATTGCTGTTCATAGTCATGCTGAGATTGAGGGCGATGATATTCTAAACGCCATTCTTTGATTCCACGAGTAAGGCGGAATAGCAATGAACCGAATTGCCAAGCTTTGGCTTGTTGAATATCGAATTTTTGTTCGCCCCACCACTTCAAATTGTTTGAATGTGGAGTTTCGTATTGATTATTTTGAGACAAGATGCAAAATTCCTTTGTGAGTATGCTAAACAGACTTCACGCTGTAATCTGCTTAGAGTACACTCAATACTTTCTCTTATCATTATTTGTGTGATGCAAATACTTAAACAAATACAAATTCCTTATAGTTTTGCCAAACGTCATGGTGTTTTATTCCGTTACGAAGGTGATCAAGTTTTTATTGTGCGTCGCAAGGATACTGCGCGAATTGCTTTGCAGGAAGCACGACGAATTTTGGGGAAGTCGGGACATGATCAATTGTGTACCGATCAAGAATTTCATGCTCTATTAAGCTCGAGTTATGCAGGAGATACAGGTGAGTCGCAGCAAGTTGCGGCGGGCTTGGAAGATCATCCGGATTTGTTGAGTCTTGCTGATCAAGTACCTGAGGCTGAAGATTTAATGGATCAAGAAGATGATGCGCCAATCGTCAGGTTGATCAATGCCTTATTGTCTGAAGCGATTCGAGTAAGCGCATCTGATATTCATATCGAAGCTTTCGAGAAAAAACTTTCAGTACGTTTACGAGTGGATGGTCAGCTTCGAGAAATCGTACAACCACGTCGTGAATTAGCACCATTATTGGTTTCACGTATCAAAGTCATGGCAAAGTTGGATATTGCTGAAAAGCGTATCCCTCAGGATGGTCGTATTTCATTACGTCTTGCTGGACGTGAAGTCGATGTGCGTGTTTCAACATTGCCATCATCGCATGGTGAGCGTGTGGTGATGCGTTTGTTGGATAAGCAAGCTGGGCGTTTAAATATGACCCATTTAGGTTTAATGCAAAATGATTATGATCGTTTGACTCAGTTGGTGCATCGTCCTCATGGCATTATCTTGGTAACTGGACCAACAGGTTCGGGTAAAACCACCACTTTATATGCAGCCCTCTCAGATCTGAATGACAATACGCGCAATATTCTGACGGCTGAAGACCCAATCGAATATCAGTTGGAAGGCATTGGGCAAACGCAAGTGAATACCAAAGTGGATATGACCTTTGCGCGTGCGCTTAAAGCCATGTTGCGTCAAGATCCTGATGTGGTGATGGTAGGGGAGATCCGTGATTTAGAAACTGCGGAAATTGCAGTACAAGCCTCTTTAACGGGTCACTTGGTGCTATCAACACTGCATACCAATACTGCAATTGGTGCGGTAACACGGTTAAAAGATATGGGGATTGAACCCTTCTTGCTGGCAAGCTCATTGATTGGTGTAATTGCACAGCGTCTTGTGCGTACCTTATGTCCACATTGTGTGACTTGGCGTAAAGCAGATGCTTTTGAGCGGCAAGTATTTCAACATCTAAAAGTAGATGAGCATATGGAGCTGCCAGAACCTCATGGTTGCGATAAATGCTCACATGTAGGTTTTAGTGGACGAACTGCGATTTATGAAATTGTTCCTGTCGATGAGTCAATGCGCCGTTTGATTCATGGTAATGCTGCTGAATACGAGTTGGAAAATCATGCACGTCGTCAAGCTGCGTCTATTCGTGATGATGGCTTAT
Organism: Acinetobacter suaedae; assembly: GCF_008630915.1. Taxonomy (NCBI): domain Bacteria; kingdom Pseudomonadati; phylum Pseudomonadota; class Gammaproteobacteria; order Moraxellales; family Moraxellaceae; genus Acinetobacter; species Acinetobacter suaedae. Next base: position 2,709,516 of record NZ_CP043909.1, on the reverse strand, counting down.
TAAAGGTATTGGCAGGTAAGACCACTTTAGAGGAAGTCTTACGAGTTACCAATGAAGCTGCTGAAGAGTAAGCTTTAATTAAGATTATAAAAAAACAGCATGCGAATCGCATGCTGTTTTTTTTATTCATGTAGTTAAGCAGTTACGACATTAAAATTCACATCGATATTATTGCGTGTCGCATTTGAGTAAGGGCAAACGATATGTGCAGCAGCCACGAGTTGTTCAGCTTCGGCCTGTTCTAAACCAATTAGATATACATTCAATGTAACTTCGATCCCAAAACCATTCGGAATGGGGCCAATCCCAACTTCACCCTCGACATAAGCATCTTGGGTAATTTTTAATTTATCTCGGTTTGCGACAAACTTCATAGCACCTAAGAAACATGCTGAATAACCAGCAGCGAAAAGCTGTTCAGGATTGGTCACTTCACCACCAGCACCGCCCATTTCTTTGGGAACACCTAATTTGACATCCAATACACCATCAGAAGAGGTGGCACGACCATCACGACCGCCAGTCGCTTTTACTTTTGCGCGATAAACAACTTGTTCAAGAGACATAATTCTTATTCCTAATAATACTATTCAATGCTATTTGATCGTACTTGATCTACATTAAAGTACAAGTCAGGAAGCGTTGTGTATCCTGTCATCTTTGGTATGTATGGTTGTAAGGGAGCTTTCTATCTTTTGTAGACTTTTTGGGCTCCTAGTATTCTGGTGCTTCAAAGTTAATACAGAGATAAGCATCAAGAGTTTGAATATTCGGAATTTTATACTTTCAATGTTATCAATCGATTTTTACTAACTTTACTCATCATTTAAAATACAAAAGCATAAGTGCTGAGACTTATGCGCATACCAAAAACTTAACTCAATATTAAATTACCAGAGTTCCGCAATCTTTTTCATAAGGCGAGCACGATAACGTGCTGTTGGATTGTTGGTGCTATTCTGAGCTTCATTTTCATAATATTGTTGCCATGCACGAATCATTTCTAGTGTTGTGCCTTTTTGCTTCATAATAGCCACATCTTCACGTTGAATATAATCTAGACGTTGTCTTGCGCCTTCTGGGCCAGTACCCCAGCCAATAACCCATTGACCAAATGCATTTAATGACAGATTTTGTGGTGTCATAGAGCGGTTGGATATTTGTGTTAACTCTTGGTGTTGAGTTTCCTCTGCAGATGTTGCATGTAGTTGTGTAGTTGCCCCTAAAAATAAAAATGCTGCAATCAATCTAAACATGAATAAAAGCTTAAAATAAAAAAGTGATAGGAATGGGTTATTAAACAAAGAACATTTTACTTGGGTTCTATGTCATTCAATACTTTGTATTAAATCACGATTTGAGTCCTATTCTATAATTGAAAGTTGACCAGTTCAGTCAGATAAAATCTGATCAAGTCTATTGTCAGTATTCTAAAGCAATAAGTTAATAAGTTAATAATCGACGATGTTGCATCAATGGCATTGAGAGACGAACGGTATTTTGTTCTGTTAGATCAATTGCACTGGTAATTAAAGCATGACCTTCAGTGTTCACCATTTGTAGGAGTTGCCCACGACTATCTGTTATTGCTGCATGGCCCCATGTTTGGCGTTGTTGACCATGCCAGCCTTGTTGTGCTGCACCTAAAACATAACATTGGCTATCCATTGCACGTGCCTGAAGTAGCAGTTGCCAATGCAATTGACCCGTCGTATGAGTAAAAGCCGCAGGTGCTGTTAGAATATTAGCTCCTTGTTGGCGTAGCATTAATGCAAGCTCAGGAAAACGTATGTCATAACACACCATAAGACCAATATTACCAAAAGGGGTTTTGGCTACAACAACTTGATCACCTGGCTCAAAAAACTTTGATTCTTGATAGCCGCCGACAGCATCACCGACTTGAACATCAAACAAATGAATCTTGTCATAACGTGCTTCAGTACCTTCAGGACTAATGCATAAACTTACCGTACGAACCCGACCATCAGAAATGATTGAACCATCAGGGCGGTATGGACAAGGAAGAGTGCCAGCGATAATCCAAATCTGATGACGATGTGCTAAATTCTCTAACCGTCTTTGAATACTTTCAAATTGTTCTGCGGTTTGACGTTGTTTACCCGCAGCAAAACAAACAAAGTTTTCTGGAAAAACGATCAGTTCAGCAGCTTGGGCCTTACTTTGTTGAATTAATGATTCGATGACAGAGAAGTTTGATTCAATGTCATCTTGAGAATTCATTTGTGCAACGGAAAGTAGGTTCATAAGCAAGCCTGAATATGTAATTTAACGATCAAGCATTTTGCTTATGATCGTTGTTACTTAAGCAATCTTGTTCTTTTTGCAACTGTTTAACCAGTGGTTCAAACATATTTTGGTTATTTTCATTTAAACGCATCAAGGTTTTATGCGCATCAAGTACTGTGTTTAACATGGCGCTGTGCGTAACTTGCTCATCAGTAAGTTCCAATGTACATACATTAGGATCACCGCAATAATTCAAAATCACAAATACTTGTCCTAAGCCCATACTGTTGGCTAAAGTTGTAATATCTGGATTCGTTGAAAGCATGACGGCTTGTATATGGTGAACTTGCTTAAGTTTTAAACCTAATTTTGCCAGTATGCCTAAAACAGTACTGTCAATAAACGTGGTTTGGGTTAAGTCAACGATTGCACCAACAACATTCTGTTGCTGTTCAATTCGGTTGAGTAGTTTGTCTAGACTTATACAAGAGTGAGCACGCACTTCGCCAATAAGCTTGAAAATATGCGTTCCGTTCAAACTTGCATATTCAACATGACCTGTTGACATATAAATGCCATTTTCAGAGAAAGGATATAAAATTATCCCATAGTGATATTCTAGACACAAGTACTTGGATGCTGATATCTAGTTAAGATATTGATTTTAAAATTAATTCAATCGGCATAAACTTAAGATTGCAATGTCGTCAGCAACATGTTCTGGAGCTTTGAAAGCATTGTTTTGAAGGTGTTCAACCAATTGATTAAATTGGTCATTGAGTCTGCCATCAAATGGTTCTAATGCGCCATCTGAACATAAAATAAAGCGTGCATGAGGGGGAAGGAAGCAATGGTGCTCTTCCACTTCTAGTTCTTCAGTAAGGCCTAAAGGGAAGCTACTAGTGGTTAAAATTTGTGGTGGCTGATTAGGTTCAAAAATAATTGGTGGTGGATAATGCCCAGCACTAGACCAACGAACTTCATGGGTGGCTAAATTTAAAATACCTGCGACCATAGTAATATGTTTTTCGATATTTTCTTGCATCAACATTGCATTAAGCTTTTGGATTAACTGACTTGGTGTTTTTGAACGACCATGGAAGGCTGCCATCCAGGAAGTCAATAAACTACTCGTCACACCATGTCCAGAAACATCAGCAAGATAAAATAAAACCTCATTATCATTTAGACGCCAATAGTCATACCAATCCCCAGATAAATAGGCAGAAGGTTGAAAAAAAGATTCAAACTGATAGTTGGGAAGTTCGATAGGATTCGGTAGTAGGCGCTTTTGTAATTCAGCAGCTGAGGGCAAATCGCGGCTATCTTGATTCCGTTTATATTGCGCATCAATTTTAAATAAGGCTTGCTTGGGATTTTTGGGTAAATTATCCCACATCCAGCCAGCTAATGCTCCCATTTCCCATGCCTGTGCCAATGCTGCACCTTCATGTTCAAAAGCTAAAACGATTGTTGGGAGTTTCCATTGAAAATTTAAAAAATCTTGTACATCAGCAATGGCAATAATTGTTTGATCATATAAATCCAAATCGTGAACTTGAATGACTTGTAGATTTGGTAACTCGGTTAAAGCTTGATCTAAATAAGGTATTGAGCGCGTGGGCTGGATGAAATACATAGACGAATAGTCAATCCTTTGGGTGATCATTTTTTAATTCATCATAGATGAAAGATGACCTAAAACATAGTGTTACTAAGGTCTAAATAACGTAGTAACACTAAAGTTTGTAAAACAATATTATTAATCAATTACTCAGTATCACTATCAAGTGAGGAATCATCATCAAAATCATCTTCACCATTCACAAAAGAAATATCATTCGAATCACCACGTTTTTCCGCGATTTGGAACGCTTTGCGTTGTAAATAGAAGTCGCGAATCATTGAGTATTTATCGCCTTTGAGTGTTTCCTCAAGATCTAGAATTTGTGAACGTGTATCAATAGCTTGTAGTACATTGGTTGACCAATAAATACCTTCTTGATCATCTAATAAGTATTTTTGTGGGCGACCAAAACTATCTGCAGCTAAACCAAAACCATCACGGAATGTACTTGGACCGAAAAAAGGTAACATGACATACGGACCAGATGGGACGCCATAATAACCAAGAGTTACACCAAAACTTTCTTCTTCAGTGTCTAGACCCAAGCGACGTGCGGGATCTGCAAAACCTAATGTTGTTAATGTATTAATAGTGAAACGCCCTAAAGTTTTTGCTGCACGGCTAGGTTTGCCTTGAATGATTTGGTTGACTGCATTCCAAGGTTCTCCTAAATTTTTTCTAAATTGACGATAGGGACTACGTACCGGTTCTGGAACTTTAGCCGTGTACTGTATAGCGACAGGTTTGAGTAAATTACGATCTAGAGCGTCATTAAAGGTAAAGATTTTACGGTTTAAGCCTTGTAGAGGATCTTTTACTTCATCTGGTTGGGCTGCATTTGCATTTACTTTTAAATCATCTTTAGTTAAATGTTTAAGTTCTTTGATTGCTTGAATTGTGGATACTTTTTGAGTTGTGGTTGTTGGCGTTGATTGCACATCTGTGGTTGAGCTTGTTGCGTTTGCCAATTCATTCTGAGCAAATACGGATGAACATGCTCCAGCAGTTAATAACCCAAGCAAGATAAAATTGGAGTAATGCATATAAATCCTTAATCGCTTTGAGCGAAATACTGTCATAAAGTGATTGCGTCACTTAACGCAATAGCTATGTAAAAGAAATACGATTTAATTATTCATCCTTTATTAAAGCAAATTCACTAACAAAATATAAGAAGAAATGTAAATTTGATCTAAAAACGTTCGCTTAGTAATAAAAAGAAAGAAAAGGGGTTGTGTTGTTATGTGAATGCTGTAGAATGCACATCCATCGGCGGTGATGCAGATAAAAACTTGTTGATAAACAAGGATTTGGCTTAAAGTAGTTAGATTCTTGGTGTGATTGATAAGTTGATAAAATATCTAAATTACCAGTTGACTTTAAAGAAATTTAGAGTAATATAGCCGACCTAGCTTGATGATGACGAATCATCGAGAAGATCATTAAGAGAATAGAAGAACAACTTGTGTGGATTTTTACTGGTTGATCGATCGAATATATTTTCATTGATTAATTGGTTTAAATTTCTCGAAGTTTATTTGAGCGAATATTAAGTCAGTAATTGATGAGCCAGAATTGGCACCTTGTCTTAACTAAGGTGCAAATGATTTTAACTGAAGAGTTTGATCATGGCTCAGATTGAACGCTGGCGGCAGGCTTAACACATGCAAGTCGAGCGGGGGAAGGTGCTTCGGTACTGGACCTAGCGGCGGACGGGTGAGTAATGCTTAGGAATCTGCCTATTAGTGGGGGACAACATTCCGAAAGGAATGCTAATACCGCATACGTCCTACGGGAGAAAGCAGGGGATCTTCGGACCTTGCGCTAATAGATGAGCCTAAGTCGGATTAGCTAGTTGGTGGGGTAAAGGCCTACCAAGGCGACGATCTGTAGCGGGTCTGAGAGGATGATCCGCCACACTGGGACTGAGACACGGCCCAGACTCCTACGGGAGGCAGCAGTGGGGAATATTGGACAATGGGGGGAACCCTGATCCAGCCATGCCGCGTGTGTGAAGAAGGCCTTATGGTTGTAAAGCACTTTAAGCGAGGAGGAGGCTTACCAAGCTAATATCTTGGATAAGTGGACGTTACTCGCAGAATAAGCACCGGCTAACTCTGTGCCAGCAGCCGCGGTAATACAGAGGGTGCGAGCGTTAATCGGATTTACTGGGCGTAAAGCGTGCGTAGGCGGCCATTTAAGTCAAATGTGAAATCCCCGAGCTTAACTTGGGAATTGCATTCGATACTGGATGGCTAGAGTATGGGAGAGGATGGTAGAATTCCAGGTGTAGCGGTGAAATGCGTAGAGATCTGGAGGAATACCGATGGCGAAGGCAGCCATCTGGCCTAATACTGACGCTGAGGTACGAAAGCATGGGGAGCAAACAGGATTAGATACCCTGGTAGTCCATGCCGTAAACGATGTCTACTAGCCGTTGGGGCCTTTGAGGCTTTAGTGGCGCAGCTAACGCGATAAGTAGACCGCCTGGGGAGTACGGTCGCAAGACTAAAACTCAAATGAATTGACGGGGGCCCGCACAAGCGGTGGAGCATGTGGTTTAATTCGATGCAACGCGAAGAACCTTACCTGGCCTTGACATACTAGAAACTTTCCAGAGATGGATTGGTGCCTTCGGGAATCTAGATACAGGTGCTGCATGGCTGTCGTCAGCTCGTGTCGTGAGATGTTGGGTTAAGTCCCGCAACGAGCGCAACCCTTTTCCTTACTTGCCAGCATTTCGGATGGGAACTTTAAGGATACTGCCAGTGACAAACTGGAGGAAGGCGGGGACGACGTCAAGTCATCATGGCCCTTACGGCCAGGGCTACACACGTGCTACAATGGTCGGTACAAAGGGTTGCTACCTAGCGATAGGATGCTAATCTCAAAAAGCCGATCGTAGTCCGGATTGGAGTCTGCAACTCGACTCCATGAAGTCGGAATCGCTAGTAATCGCGGATCAGAATGCCGCGGTGAATACGTTCCCGGGCCTTGTACACACCGCCCGTCACACCATGGGAGTTTGTTGCACCAGAAGTAGCTAGCCTAACTGCAAAGAGGGCGGTTACCACGGTGTGGCCGATGACTGGGGTGAAGTCGTAACAAGGTAGCCGTAGGGGAACCTGCGGCTGGATCACCTCCTTAACGAAAGATTGGTGACTGGTAAGAATCCACAACAAGTTGTTCTTCGAAGATGTATCTGAGGGTCTGTAGCTCAGTTGGTTAGAGCACACGCTTGATAAGCGTGGGGTCACAAGTTCAAGTCTTGTCAGACCCACCACTACTGACGAAGTGATGAATAATCACAAGCTGCTAGATAAAAAGATATATCGTTCATGATGATTGTAAGCTGGGGACTTAGCTTAGTTGGTAGAGCGCCTGCTTTGCACGCAGGAGGTCAGGAGTTCGACTCTCCTAGTCTCCACCACGTACTTTACGAAGTACGAGCTAAAGATTACAGAACTTAGTAAGTTAAACGCTTATTAACTTCTGTGATTTATCACAGTTTACTGCAAGCTGACGAGGCTGTAGTTAATCATTAACAGATTAGTAGAATTGAGTCTGAAATAAATTGTTCACTCAATTCATTCGAAAGAATGAAATTGAGAACTAGCAAAAACACTGAATCAAGCGTTTTGGTATATGAATTTAGATTGAAGCTGTATGGTGATTAAGTTCACAGACAACAAACCAGTAGCAATTAAGTTTGCAACGATAACACTCACTTGTATGTGTTAACGACTGTTTGGGGTTGTATAGTCAAGTAATTAAGTGCATGTGGTGGATGCCTTGGCAGTCAGAGGCGATGAAAGACGTGATAGCCTGCGAAAAGCTCCGGGGAGGCGGCAAATATCCTTTGATCCGGAGATATCTGAATGGGGGAACCCACCCGCTAAAAGGCGGGTATCAATAACTGAATACATAGGTTATTGAAGCGAACGAGGGGAAGTGAAACATCTCAGTACCCTTAGGAAAAGAAATCAATTGAGATTCCCTTAGTAGCGGCGAGCGAACGGGGATCAGCCCATTAAGTTGTGTGTGTTCTAGTGGAACGCTCTGGGAAGTGCGAACGTAGAGGGTGATATTCCCGTACACGAAAGGGCACACACAATGATGACGAGTAGGGCGAGGCACGTGAAACCTTGTCTGAATATGGGGGGACCATCCTCCAAGGCTAAATACTCCTGACTGACCGATAGTGAACCAGTACCGTGAGGGAAAGGCGAAAAGAACCCCTGTGAGGGGAGTGAAATAGATCCTGAAACCGCATGCATACAAGCAGTGGGAGCACCTTCGTGGTGTGACTGCGTACCTTTTGTATAATGGGTCAGCGACTTATATTCAGTAGCGAGGTTAACCGCATAGGGGAGCCGTAGAGAAATCGAGTCTTAATAGGGCGTATAGTTGCTGGGTATAGACCCGAAACCAGGCGATCTATCCATGAGCAGGTTGAAGGTTGGGTAACACTAACTGGAGGACCGAACCCACTGTCGTTGAAAAGCCAGGGGATGACTTGTGGATAGGGGTGAAAGGCTAATCAAGCCTGGTGATAGCTGGTTCTCCCCGAAAGCTATTTAGGTAGCGCCTCGGACGAATACCATTGGGGGTAGAGCACTGTTTCGGCTAGGGGGTCATCCCGACTTACCAAACCGATGCAAACTCCGAATACCGATGAGTACTATCCGGGAGACAGACTGCGGGTGCTAACGTCCGTAGTCAAGAGGAAAACAATCCAGACCGCCAGCTAAGGCCCCAAAATCATAGTTAAGTGGGAAACGATGTGGGAAGGCATAGACAGCTAGGAGGTTGGCTTAGAAGCAGCCACCCTTTAAAGAAAGCGTAATAGCTCACTAGTCGAGTCGGCCTGCGCGGAAGATGTAACGGGGCTAAAACTATGTGCCGAAGCTGCGGATTTGACTTTTAGTCAAGTGGTAGGGGAGCGTTCTGTAAGCCGATGAAGGTGTATTGAGAAGTATGCTGGAGGTATCAGAAGTGCGAATGCTGACGTGAGTAACGACAAAACGGGTGAAAAACCCGTTCGCTGAAAGACCAAGGGTTCCAGTCCAACGTTAATCGGGGCTGGGTGAGTCGACCCCTAAGGCGAGGCCGAGAGGCGTAGTCGATGGGAAATTGGTTAATATTCCAATACTTCTGTGTAATGCGATGAGAGGACGGAGAAGGTTAAGTCAGCCTGGCGTTGGTTGTCCAGGTGGAAGGTTGTAGGCATGTATCTTAGGCAAATCCGGGGTACTCTATGCTGAGAACTGATAGCAAGCTGTACTTGTACAGTGAAGTGGCTGATACCATGCTTCCAGGAAAAGTCTCTAAGCTTCAGTTACACAGGAATCGTACCCGAAACCGACACAGGTGGTCAGGTCGAGTAGACCAAAGCGCTTGAGAGAACTCTGCTGAAGGAACTAGGCAAAATGGTACCGTAACTTCGGGAGAAGGTACGCTGCTGACGGTGATGGGACTTGCTCCCTGAGCTATTGGCAGCCACAGAAACCAGGCCGCTGCAACTGTTTATTAAAAACATAGCACTCTGCAAACACGAAAGTGGACGTATAGGGTGTGATGCCTGCCCGGTGCTGGAAGGTTAATTGATGGGGTTAGCGTAAGCGAAGCTCTTGATCGAAGCCCCAGTAAACGGCGGCCGTAACTATAACGGTCCTAAGGTAGCGAAATTCCTTGTCGGGTAAGTTCCGACCTGCACGAATGGCATAATGATGGCGGCGCTGTCTCCAGCAGAGGCTCAGTGAAATCGAAATCGCTGTGAAGATGCAGTGTACCCGCGGCTAGACGGAAAGACCCCGTGAACCTTTACTGCAGCTTGACATTGAACTTTGACCTTACTTGTGTAGGATAGGTGGGAGGCTTTGAAGTTGGAACGCTAGTTCCAATGGAGCCGTCCTTGAAATACCACCCTGGTAATGTTGAGGTTCTAACTCTGTCCCGTAATCCGGGACGAGGACCATGTCTGGTGGGTAGTTTGACTGGGGCGGTCTCCTCCTAAAGAGTAACGGAGGAGTACGAAGGTGCGCTCAGCGTGGTCGGAAATCACGCGTAGAGTATAAAGGCAAAAGCGCGCTTAACTGCGAGACCCACAAGTCGAGCAGGTACGAAAGTAGGTCTTAGTGATCCGGTGGTTCTGTATGGAAGGGCCATCGCTCAACGGATAAAAGGTACTCTGGGGATAACAGGCTGATACCGCCCAAGAGTTCATATCGACGGCGGTGTTTGGCACCTCGATGTCGGCTCATCTCATCCTGGGGCTGAAGCAGGTCCCAAGGGTATGGCTGTTCGCCATTTAAAGAGGTACGCGAGCTGGGTTTAGAACGTCGTGAGACAGTTCGGTCCCTATCTACCGTGGGCGCTGGAAATTTGAGAGGATCTGCTCCTAGTACGAGAGGACCAGAGTGGACGAACCTCTGGTGTACCGGTTGTGACGCCAGTCGCATCGCCGGGTAGCTATGTTCGGAAGGGATAACCGCTGAAAGCATCTAAGCGGGAAGCCTACCTCAAGATAAGATTTCCCTAGGAATTTATTCCTCTAAAGAGCCGTTCGAGACTAGGACGTTGATAGGTTGGGTGTGGAAGCACGGTGACGTGTGAAGCTGACCAATACTAATTGCTCGTGAGGCTTGACTATACAACACCCAAACAGTTGTTGTATTCAAGATAAATTCAATACATAACTTGATTTAGTGTTAAAACTAGTTACAATACAGACTCATGAGCGAGGATAAGCAAAGATTAATAATCTTTGCCCGAGCGCAAGACATAAAGCTATGCTTTATGTTCTACTAATCCGTTAATAACTCTTTCGGTACTAAGTGGCATGAACTTAATAATAAGTTTAAAAGTAAGACCACCCAAAGCCAAAACAGTTTGCTGGCGACAATAGCAAGAGTGAACCACCTGATCCCTTCCCGAACTCAGAAGTGAAACCTCTTCGCGCTGATGGTAGTGTGGCACTTGCCATGTGAGAGTAAGTCATCGCCAGCTTTTAAATTCAAACACCCCCAACCTAATGGCTGGGGGTGTTTTTTATGGCCAGTGGAAAAAGAAAAATAGAAGCCAATATTTAACGAGTCGTGCTATTTTTATCCTAATTAGATGCTAAATAAGAAATGCTATTAGGAGTGATATGATTCTCTATGAACTTTTATCTGCTATTGGAATTGTCTATTTAGGTTTTTTAGTATGGAAGTCGTTAGAAAAACCTAAGAAAAAATATCAAGCACCTCGAGTTATTCGCGAATGGATATTGGGTGATCCTGAAGGTGAGCTATATGTAGCGTATATTACATCAGATCAAAAGGTCTGGTCTGCTTGTGGACGATATGCAATGTCTTCCGGTTCAACGAGTACGACTTGGTCTAACTTTCTAGCAGGCGACCTAAATGATCTTGTGCGAAGAACAATGGGGCAGAAAGTGCTCGAAGAAATGCATGAGTGTCTTAAGCAACAAAATATAAAGTAGTTGATATTTCTTCACTATAAAAGATGTCGTCTGCTCTGATAAGCGTTTCTATTTAACTTGAACTATTATTTTTTAAGAGAGTACTGAGGTAAAGGTTGACTCGGTATTACAATAAATATTTATACTTTCGCTAGTTTTTTGAACAGATAAGTCATTAGAAAGGAATTTTCCTTGTATGCGTAAACATTACTTTATGTTATAAATATTTTTATGGGCATGTTTTTTGCTTGTTTAATTAAAAGGAAGGCTCTATGAAATTATCTGTTGGATTGAAAGTTGCGAATAGTTTGTCGTTAACTCCTCAATTACAGCAGGCGATTCGTCTTCTACAGCTATCAAGCTTAGAGCTGGAACAAGAAATTCAAATTCAGCTTGATAGTAACCCCTTACTGGAAAAAATAGAAGAATCAGGAACAACAGAAAGTCTTTCTGCACTGGAAAGTAAAGAAAATGCTGATTTGACGACGGAGTTAAATGCAGATCATTTGCCAAACGATTTGCCTGTTGATACAGAGTGGGATGATGTTTATACACACCAATCAACAGCACTGGGATCTCCTGAATATGAAGAGCGAGAAGATAATCGACAGGTTCAACATAATTTAAAAGAACATATTTTAGAACAAGTTAATTTATTGCATTTTTCCTCTATTGATAAGTTAATCGCTTATTGCATTGTTGACTCTCTTGATGAAAAGGGCTTTTTAGATGCTGAACTTGAAGATATTCAATTGGCAACTACACGCTTTTTAGAGGAGATGGACAGCGATGAAGAGATTGAATTGGATGAAATTATCGTTGTTCTTAAACATATTCAACACTTAGATCCGATTGGGGTAGGCTCGAGAAATTTAGCCGAATGTTTAAGAATTCAACTTGAAGCATTGAATGAGCATGCGCCCTATGTGAGTGAGGCGAAGAATCTTCTTAAATATTACGAGTTGCTTATTTCAAATGATTTGAATAAATTATTGAAACAAACTGGCTTGTCAAAAGAACAATTAAAGTCGGCAGTTGATTTGTTAAGAACATTAAAGCCTTATCCTGGTCTAGAATTTAATCAACAAGAGTCGGATTATCAAGTTCCCGATGTGGTCGTTGCGAAAAAGGATCAGCATTGGCAAGTACAGCTCAATCCAGATGTTATGCCAAAATTACGTATTAATTCTTTTTACTCTGGAATGATTCGTCGTGCGGATCAAAGTGATGATAATGTCTATTTACGTAATCAAATGCTTGAGGCAAAGAATTTTATAAAAAGTATCGATGAGCGCCATAAAACATTATTAAAGGTTGCGACCTGTATTGTTGAGCATCAACGGGCATTTTTAGAGCAAGGTCCTGAAGCGATGAAACCTTTGGTTTTACGCGATGTGGCGGAAGAGGTGGAATTGCATGAGTCCACCGTTTCCCGTGTGACGACCAATAAATATATGCTTACGCCACGTGGTCTATTCGAATTGAAATACTTTTTTTCTAGTCATGTGGGAACAACCACAGGTGGGGAAGCATCTTCTACTGCAATCCGCGCTATGATCAAAAAGCTAGTTTCAAATGAGAATCCATGTAAGCCGTTGTCAGATAACGCAATTGCTGAACTGTTGAAAGTGGAAGGGATTGAGGTCGCACGACGCACGGTCGCAAAATATCGAGAATCGTTACATATTCCATCATCTTCTGAAAGAAAAGTCTTGATCTGAATTTCAAGGTGTGACTATTCTAGGGATTCATTATTACGAAATAATGAATCTTTTAATGATCACTAGAGGAGTCGCTGAAAATGATTTAATGGATATTGAACCAACAAAATGTGCATTAAATTTGCTTAAGCGACGGTCTTGAATCCTGAGAAAAAGGTGAGGGATAGAATTATGCAAATAACAATTCGTGGACACCATTTAACTATTACACCAGCAATTGAAGAAAATATAAAAGCGAAGTTCAGCCAAATGACCAAGCATCTAGATCAAGTGAATAGTATGCAGATCAAGTTGGCCAAAGATCATCAGGTAGATAAACGATCACATAAGGGGAGTGCAAATCATATTGCAGAGGCGATTATCCGTCTTCCTGGGGTGGAATTATTTGCACAAGCAACAGCTGATGATATGTATACTTCGATTAAGAAATTAACAGATAAATTAAAAAGACAACTTGCAAAACATAGAAAAATACAATGTTCTTATCAACATGAGCTTGCACTTTTAAGTTGATTTTTATTTTTATAAAGAGGCTTTTTGTTGAGCCTCTTTTTTTTATTGATAAAAAAAGAAGCTGTGTACTGAATTATGAGAAAAAGTTATAGTAAAATAACGCGTTTTACACCAATGGTTGTATAAGAGGTCTTGGTAATGAATAGTGAGCAGCTCACGCAAATTTTAAAAGAAGCTTTCCCTGAAGCAGAAGTAGCAGTGAGCGGACAAGCTGGAAAATTTGACCTACGTATTGTTGATGATCAGTTTGAAGGTAAACGTACCGTTAGTCGTCAACAAGCCGTTTATGCACCTTTAAATTCTTATATTGCGAGTGGTGCAGTCCATGCTGTAACGATTCGTGCAATGACAAAAGACGAATGGCGCAAAGCAAGCCTTTTCGGAGCTTAAATATTAATGGATAAATTTTTAATTACGGGCGGTGTTAAGCTCGAGGGTGAAGTGCGCATTTCTGGTGCTAAAAATGCAGCTTTACCTTTACTTGCAGCGATGATTCTAGCTGATTCTCCGATTACGCTTACCAATGTTCCAAATCTAAAAGATGTAAATACATTAGTAAAATTAATTGCTGGTCTCGGTGTGACCATGAGTTATGAAGGTGATACTGTTCGAGCTGATGCTTCAACATTAGACAATCAGTTTGCACCTTATGAACTGGTAAAAACCATGCGTGCTTCAATCTTGGTGCTTGGACCATTATTGGCGCGCTATGGAAATGCAAAAGTATCATTACCAGGTGGTTGTGCAATTGGCTCACGTCCTGTGGATCAACATTTAAAAGCTTTAGAAGCTTTAGGTGCACATATTGAAGTTGAAAATGGTTATGTTCATGCATCAGTTGATGGTCGCTTGAAGGGTGGCGAAGTCATTTTTGATATGGTTACCGTGGGTGGTACCGAAAATATCTTGATGGCAGCAGCATTAGCAGAGGGTGTAACCACGATTCGTAATGCAGCGCGTGAGCCTGAAATCACTGACCTTGCGCAAATGCTGATCAAAATGGGTGCTAAAATTGAAGGTTTAGATACCGATACGCTTGTAGTTACAGGTGTTGAAAGCTTGCATGGCTGTGAATATGCTGTGGTTGCTGATCGTATCGAAACGGGTTCATATTTAGCTGCTGCTGCGATTACAGGCGGTCGAGTCAAAACAACACATACTGATCCTAGCTTGCTTGAAGCTGTGTTGGATAAGTTTGAGGAAATGGGTGCAGAAGTCACGCGTGGTGATGACTGGATTGAGTTGGATATGCTGGGTAAACGCCCTAAAGCAGTGAGCTTTAGAACATTACCTCATCCTGAATTTCCAACTGATATGCAGGCACAAATCATGGCAGTTAATGCGGTTGGTCGCGGTTTTGCCACAATTTCAGAAACGATTTTCGAAAACCGTTTTATGCATGTTCCTGAACTTTCACGTATGGGTGCTAACATTCAAGTCGAAGGACATGATGCGGTTGTAACAGGGGTCGAAAAACTTCAAGCAGCGCCTGTAATGGCAACTGATTTACGAGCTTCTTTCTCTTTAGTTCTTGCTGCATTGGTTGCAGAGGGGGAAACGTTAGTTGATCGTATCTACCATATAGATCGTGGTTATGAACACGTGGAAGAAAAGTTGCAAAGTTTAGGTGCTCAGATTAAGCGAGTAAAAGGATGAATGACTTAAGAAACGATGATCCAAATTTTGATGTGATGGGCAATTTTGATCATGGTTTAACTTTAGCACTCAGTAAAGGTCGTATCTTAAAGGAAACATTACCGTTACTAGAAAATGCAGGTATCAATCTACTTGAAGATCCTGATAAATCTCGTAAATTAATTTTTCCAACCACTCATAAGAAAGTTCGTATTTTAATTTTACGTGCTTCTGATGTACCGACTTATGTCGAAAATGGTGCAGCTGATTTTGGTGTGGCGGGCAAAGATGTATTGATGGAACATGGTGCACAACATGTTTATGAGTTGCTTGATCTAAAAATTGCAAACTGTAAGTTAATGACTGCAGGTAAAGTGGGTATGGAACGTCCGAAAGGTCGTTTAAAGATCGCGACTAAATATGTCAATTTAACCCGTCAATACTATGCAAGCTTAGGTGAGCAGGTTGATGTGATTAAACTTTACGGATCAATGGAACTTGCACCTTTGGTTGGTTTAGGTGATTACATTGTTGACGTGGTAGATACAGGTAATACTTTACGTGCCAATGGTTTGGAACCTTTGGAAGAAATTTGCAAAGTATCATCTCGCTTGATCGTCAACAAAGCAAGTTTTAAGCGTAAACAAGCTTTACTCAATCCAATTCTGACGCAGCTTGAGCAGGCGATTAATAATCGCTAAAAATCTCGAATGAATGTTGAAGGTCAACTAAGGTTGGCCTTTTTTATTTGAGTTTTTCTGGGTTGCGCAAAACATAAATGTTGGAGATGTGTTGTTGATCAAAATGAAAAGTTAGTACGA
This sequence comes from Acinetobacter suaedae, assembly GCF_008630915.1. Taxonomy (NCBI): domain Bacteria; kingdom Pseudomonadati; phylum Pseudomonadota; class Gammaproteobacteria; order Moraxellales; family Moraxellaceae; genus Acinetobacter; species Acinetobacter suaedae. The sequence continues at coordinate 2,693,484 of NZ_CP043909.1, read as the reverse complement.
TCACACAATGATGTTGCTGATCATATAGTTTGAAACCGATATTGCCATTCAAATAACACATTTCCCAAGATAACTCAGTCCATGCTTGAAATAGTAAACGTTCAAAAAAGCGTAGTACACTGGTCAGATCTGTAAAGGGTTGTCGAATTGCGGAAACTTTACCACCGCCATCGGCTGCAAATAAAATATCTTCACTTAAAAGTGCTTTAAGTTGATCTAGATCGTGTGAATGAATCGCATCTTTGAATGCATTCAGTAAAGTTATCTGATGAGAAGTCGGTATGGTCGAAAGTACTTTGGGCTGCTCTGCAATCCGTTTCTTACTGCGAGTCACCAATTGGCGACAATAATTTTGCTGTTCTAAAAGTATGTCTGAAATTTCAGCGTAATCAAGATTGAATATCTCATGCAATATATAAGCGGCACGCTCTTTGACAGACAGTTTTTCTAAGATGAGCAGAAAGGCAGTGGAAAGGGTGTAATCGGATTCGACCAATAACTCTTCAGTATGATGATAGGGTTCAGGCAACCATGTTCCGATATAATCTGTCCGAGATTTGTGATGAGAGCGCAATAGATCGATACAATGTCTTGTGCATATGGTGGTAAGCCAAGCTTGTGGATGGATAATTTCATGTTTGGGTTGTTGTTGCCATTTGATAAAAATATCCTGTAATGCATCCTCTGCATCACTTGTTGAACCTAAAAGTCGATAGGCAAGACCAAACAGAAATGTTCGGCTTGCCTGAAATAGATTTAAGTCGTCTTGACTAAAATTGGTTGATTTATTCATTTAATTTTAGTGTTGAGAAATGCCGATACGATTCCATAAATTAATCATGCCAATCAATAAAGTTAAAGCAGAGATTTGCTGTTCATTGAAGTATTTAAGTAACTCGACACGAAGTGGTTGGTAATCTGTTTGCGATTGTAAATGGGTGAGTGCTTCTACCCAAGCAAATGCAGCTTTCTCTTGCGCACTAAAATCCGAACAATGACGCCAAACAATCAAGCGATCTAAACGTGTTTGTGTTTCCCCGTCGGCTAGCGCCTCAGCAATGTGCATTTTGATGCAAAAGGCACATTGATTGATTTGTGAGGCTTGTAGCAGAACAAGATGATAGAGTGATCGTTCAAGTAAAGCAGAATCGTCAATATTTTGATGTACTTGATAGAGAGACCGAATTGCTTCTGGTAAATGTGTTTTCGGATGAGTATTTAGCGTTGCCATTTTTAATATTCCTCGTATAAATCAATAGCGCTACTAAATTGACGACTCAGAAAGTGAAGTTGTGACAGAAAATTAAAAATATTTTATAAGTTATTATTTTTATTTAATAAATTTTATTATTATTTATTGATATTTTGTCTGGATGAAATGGTGTGCATGATTTATCGAAGAACTCGCTTTTTACTATTGATTTTTTAAGCAGATATTGCCCCCACAAATCTGATTAAAAAGAGTAAACTTAGCGTTCTCTTTTTCACCTTGTGGGTAAATTGATGCGACGTTTATCGACTCAGGATCAGAATTTTAAACAAACATTTGCTGAGCTTTTGGCATTTGAAACTGTGAATGATCCTCAATTAATTCAAACTGTAGACCAGATTATTGCAGATGTTCGTCAGTATGGCGATGATCATGTACTTAAGTTAACGCAGCAGTTCGATCGACATCCAGCGCATCAATTTTCTGATTTAGAACTGACACAAGCACAACTTAAGACTGCCTTTGATGGTTTAAGTACTGAAATTCGTGAAGCCTTAGAGTTGGCAGCAAAACGTATTCGTTCATTCCATCAGGCGCAGAAGCAAGAGGGTTGGACTTACGTAGATGAACTAGGTAATACCTTAGGACAGAAGGTTACTCCGCTTGATCGAGTGGGAATCTATGTGCCTGGTGGATTAGCATCTTACCCATCCTCTGTGCTGATGAATGCTTTACCCGCACATGTAGCGGGTGTACCTGAAATTATTATGGTGGTTCCAGCACCGAATGGTGAACTTAATCCCTTGGTTTTAGCTGCAGCGCATTTGGCTGGTGTTAGTCGAGTTTTTACCATTGGTGGTGCGCAGGCTGTTGCTGCGTTGGCGTATGGCACACAGACCATTCCTCCTGTAGACAAAATTACTGGACCAGGCAATCGATTTGTTGCAGCAGCGAAACGTGCTGTATTTGGTCAAGTCGGTATTGATATGATCGCAGGGCCTTCTGAAATTTTGGTCTATGCCGAAGGTGAAAATAATGCCGATTGGTTAGCGATGGATGTGTTATCTCAAGCTGAACACGATACAGTTGCTCAAGCGATTTTTATTACACCTGATGAGGCACTTCTCAATGCCGTTGAAGCTGCGATTGAAAAACATTTAAATGAATTACCAAAAGCAGAAATTGCGCGAACTTCAATTCAAAATCGCGGTGCATTGGTATTGGTCAAAGACCGTGCTGAAGCGATTGAACTGATCAACCAAGTGGCCCCTGAGCATTTGGAGCTTTGTTTGGATGAGGCTGAATTGATGAGTCAAGACATTCGTCATGCAGGTGCGATCTTTATGGGACGTTATACACCAGAAGCAATCGGAGACTATTGTGCGGGACCAAACCACGTCTTGCCAACATCGGGCACCGCACGTTTCTCATCACCATTAGGTGTGTATGATTTTCAAAAGCGTTCAAGCTTGATTATGTGTTCAAGAGATGGGGTTAAAACCTTGGCAAAAACTGCTGATGTACTCGCAGTACAAGAAAATCTTGATGCTCACGCACGTTCAGCACGTTACCGTTACCAATAATGTAAATAAAAACCTCTCCCTAGCTCTCTTCTAAAAAGTAGAGGGCGTAGGCCACATGAGCAAACTGAATCAAATGATGGCTTAAGTCGAAGATTCCTCTTCTTTGGGGAGAGGTTAGGAGAGGGCTGAAAGAGAAATTAAAATGACATTTACTACAGAACAAATGCGTTTTTGGAGTCCTGAGGTTCGTGAATTAGAGCCCTATGTGCCTGGTGAACAACCAAAAATTCAGAATTTACTTAAACTGAATACCAATGAAAATCCATATCCGCCTTCACCAAAGGTGGTGGAAGCCGTTCAAGCTGTATTATCCAATCAAGCCGATGCTTTACGTCTATATCCTGATCCAGATGCAACTGCATTAAAACAAGCGATTGCAAAACAGCAAAATGTGGATGTTGAGCAAGTTTTTGTTGGTAATGGTTCGGATGAGGTGTTGGCTCATATCTTTAAAGCATTCTTTATTCAAAAAGAACCGATCCTTTATCCTGATATTACTTATAGTTTTTATCCTGTTTATAGTCAGTTTTTTAGGATTGAAACGAAGCAAATTCCATTGAATGAAATGTTTGAAATAGATGTTTCAGATTATCAACAAGAAAATGGAGGCATCATTATTACCAACCCCAATGCGCCTACAAGTATTGCGTTAGGATTGGCGGAGATAGAAAAAGTATTACAGGCAAATCCAAATCGTGTGGTTGTAATAGATGAAGCTTATGTCGATTTTGGTGCTGAGACAGCTGTTCAATTAGTCAGTCGTTATGACAATCTCGTTGTTTGCCAAACGACATCTAAGTCACGTTCGCTTGCGGGTCTGCGTGTGGGTTTTGCGATTGCACAAAGTCATTTAATTGCTGCACTTGAAGCGGTAAAAAATAGTTTTAACTCTTATCCAATTGATCGTTTCGCGATTGCAGCAGCAGTCGCTTCATTTGAAGATCAAGGTTATTTTGAAGCACAATGCCAAAAAGTGATTCAAAGTCGAGAGAAATTGGTTAATGATTTAAATACGCTTGGCTTCAACATTTTACCGTCAAAGGCAAATTTTATTTTTGCTACTCACCCTCAACATGATGCAGCACAGCTTGCTCAGCAGCTTCGTGAACAGGGAATTATTGTTCGTTATTTTAATAAACCAAGAATTAATCAATTCTTGCGTATCACGATCGGTACGGATGAGCAAAATCAACGTTTGGTTGAGACGCTCAAAACAAAGATATTATAAACCGATATTTATTTTTCGGATTGCTGCCATGTATTGAGTAAATCAAGCATGGCAGAAATTTTATCAAAACATTCTTGATACTCTGCTTCTGCATCTGATGCGATCGTAATACCGCCTCCAGCCCACATCGATAATTCATTTTGATATTTTTGAATACTACGAATCAAAATATTCCAACGGCCCGTCCCATCAAAATTAAAATAACCGAGACTACCGCAATATGCACCACGCGGAGCACCTTCTAACTCCTCAATGATTTGCATAGCACGAATTTTAGGTGCACCCGTAATCGAGCCCCCAGGGAGGGCGGACAGCAACATTTGCATTGGGTTGATTTCCTCTTTTAATGTTGCCGTGATTTCACTGACCATATGATGAACTTGGTTAAAGCTTTCGATTTCAAACAGTTTTGTTGTTTCTACTGATCCTGTTTCGGCATATACACTTAAATCATTTCGCAGTAAATCTACAATCATCACATTTTCAGCTTGATCTTTTTCAGATTGGCTCAGCTTATTCTTCGAAATTTGATCCTGTTTAGGGTCATTAAAGCGTGGCATGGTGCCTTTGATTGGGCGTGTTTTGACTTTTCGCTCGGCTTGAAACTCAATAAATAGTTCTGGAGAGCAACTCAGTAACTCAAAATCATTTATATTAAGATATCCAGCATAAGGCGCATGCGTGAGTTCCCATAAAGCATTGGCCTGACCTAATAATGATCCTTCGACTTTCGCTTTAAATTCTTGTGTTAGATTGATTTGATAACAATCACCAGCTTTAATATATTCTTCGACTTGATCAAAAGCATCCATATATTGTTGCTTTGACCAGCGTGGATGACATTTTGAAACTAAGTTAAGTTTCACATTTTTTTTGGGTTGTTCTAAGCGATGACAAATTTGATCATAAATGTACTGTGCTTCGTCTTCATCGCTATGAAAATACCAAGCATTATTTTGAAACTTTAAGAACGTTTGATATTTTCCTAAGAAAAAACAAGGTTGTGAGCGGATAGTGTTATTAATATTTTGTTGTGCGGCATAGTCATAACTAAAAAAACCAATATAGCCGCCTTGGAAGTTGACATTATTTCCCTTTGCTGGTGTGGTTGGGTTTAAATTGGTGAATTCTATAATAGATGTTGCAATTTTCTTTTGATATTGGTCAAACTCGATGCGATCAAATTGTTGTAGTGTTGAATGTTCAATAATCAGGAATGCTTTTGGCGAAAATGCAATAACTGGATTGTTTTGATCATGCAAATAGGTTAAACCAGTCAGCCCCTTTAATTGCAAGAGTAAGTCAAATGCAGATGTAAATTGCGTGTTAAGCTTGTGATTAAAAGAGGGCATAAAACAACAATGACTTCATCTATATTTGAAGTATCGAATTGTACTACAACCAATGGAAATCTACCGATACGTCAGATTAAAAAAACATCGGATATTTGCTTAGATGAATATTGAAAATAAATTTTAATCGAACTAATTTTTATGTGTATCCTAGATGCTGTTTTGTATTTTGTTACATCCATGGTATTGAGCTTCTGTCGGTAGTTTAGAGCAATTTTCTTGAAAATGTCCACTTGAAAACAGGTATCTATTTTTATAAATAATTATATATTTCATTGGCTTATTTGTGTTGTGTGCTTTTAAGTTGTTTTCTTAATGATTCAGCCGTTTATCGGTTTATTGGTAAAAAACATTTAACAGGAGTTGAACATAAAATAACAAACGAGTAATTTAGTACTTGCTAAGCGAACTACTCAAGGATTGGAAGTTCAGGTTGTCATTAAAGAAAAAACGACAGTGGACAGTTTAGAGTAGTGAAAGTCAAAAAAATAAATGCTCTTGGGAGAGTGCTCAATGAAAATGTTTACTAAACTAGTTTTAGTTTCTTCAATGGCGATTAGCGCAAATGCAATGGCTATGCAGTCAATGGACGATGCTGCACTAAGCGCTGCAACAGGTCAAGATGGGATTAATATCGGTATCGCTTTAGGTTCTGCTGGTATCTCTATCGATAAATTATATATTCACGATAATGATGGTTTGGATACTGCAACAGGCATTACTGGTGCAACAGGTGTAGCAGGTGCGATTGCAATTGATGGCCTTTCAATCACTCAAGTTGATCCAAACACAAATTTACTTGATTTAGTGATTGATACAGATGCTGGTACATCTGGCGAAGCATTCCTCAACATCGCTGCAAGTGTTGGTGCAGTAGATATTAGCATTGGTTCAATTGGTGTTGCACCATCAAACGGTGCTAGTTTGACTGATACTACGACAGCTGTTCGTGGTGTAACAGGCACACCAACTGAAATTTTGACAGGATTAGACCTATCTTTAGGTGCGATTTCTGCCAATGTTCAATTGGGTGCTACACCACAAGGTGCGATGATCAAGTTAGATTCAACTCTACAAGGTGGTTTAACGATTTCTAATCTTGGTATTAATGATGCTGCTGGCGGTGGTCAAATCTATCTAGATAATATCTATGTACGTGGTACGGGTAACACTACTGGTGATCTTAACATCGATACAGATATTTCTGTGACAACTTCAGGTCTTCAGTTGAAAAACAACAGTACTCAAGGTATGAATGTTTACTTACAGGGTGTACGTTTAGGTAGCAGTGCTGCAGCGTCTATTGGTGATGTTGAAGTACAAGGTCTTAATGTCGGTTCTTCGACAATTACGATTTCTGGTCACTAATCAGTTTCCAAGCGAAAAAAGCGCACTATGCGCTTTTTTTGTATCTGAAGAATAAATTTATGTGGTGATCACGTTTTAGATATGTTGTATTTGGTATGTAAAGCTCTTTGTGTTAAAGAAAATATACATTTCGTCAAAAAAAATAAAAAAAAGCTGTATTTTTTCATAAAAAAAGGTATCTTCAACAGGCAGGGACGTAGTGTTTTAATGATTAAAACACTAAAAATAAAATGAATAAGGCAAGTGCTGCCACAGTTAGAAAAAGAGACTTATGTTAGAGATCGCTTTAGGCTCGGCATTGATGTATTACTTTACAACGCAAGCCTTTGAAATAGAAAAAAAACCAGATGGGACTGTGTATTATACAGAAACTTTGGATTCTCGAAACCCTTCCTTTACACGGAATCACCGTGAAGTTGTCACTATTAAACCTGCTGTAGAAGATCAGTTCCGCGGTATTGTGCGTCAAGCTTATGACTATAGTTGTGGCTCGGCGGCATTGACGACGCTATTAAATGGTTACGCAGGTTTAAGTTTAACAGAACAGCAAACAATGTCTGGTTTACTACAGTACGGTGAGTATCAGCGAATTATTGAGCGCCGTAGCTTTTCACTACTCGATATGAAGCGATTTGTGACAGCACTCGGATTGAACAGTGGGGGGTATCGAGGGCAGTTTTCTGATCTTATAGCATTAAAACAACCTGCAATTGTTCCGATTACTTATGCAGGTTTCAAGCACTTTGTAGTTTATAAAGCATATAAAGATGGACGTGTATATGTCGCTGATCCTGCTTTAGGTAATATTAGTTTCGATGAAACGCGCTTCAAAGAGGTCTGGGATAACAATACGCTGTTCTTAATTGATGTGCCCGAGCCTTATCGTAAAGATCTTTTGGCCTTGCAGGATGCAGATATGCGACATGTTGAAGATGCGACAATTAATAAATATGCACTCGCTGATATTCAATTTCAAACGCCGCGTTTTGAGCGTTTAGCCGATCGTGCTTCGACGATGCGTCGAGTTTTGGATAAGAATACTGATTCAACGACCTATAATCAACCGGTTACGACTTATATGCGGATGTACTATAAACGCAAATAGTTCTTAAGTTTTAGTAAATTAAATGCATAAGTAGGATGTTATAATGAATAATCAATGGATGAATATGAGTGTGCTTGCCTTAAGTTTAAGTGCAATCACAACAACGCTTTATGCTGAAGAACAATCTCAAGTGGATTATGCTGAGCAACAAGTACAAGCCGGGCAAGAAGCACCATCAAATAGTGAAATAGAAACTGTTGTAACAGCAGATAGTGATGCCAATGAAGCAGCCAGTGCTTTGCAACAACAAGAAGGTGATGCATCACAAGAAGCAAATTTACAAGAGGTCTTTACAGCAAGCGAGCGTCAATATTCTTTGATCAAGAAGGGGACTATATCCTCATATTATGATATTGATTATACCTATTATAGAGATAGTCGTATTGATGCATCATTGGAAGATGGAAGTTTAAGAAATTTTCGTGTTGAAGAAGATGCGAACCATACTCTCACCAATACTTTTACGCTTCAGTATGGTGTATTAGATAACTTAACTTTATCTGCATCATTGCCTTTTATGGCAAAAAAACAACTATTAGATGATAAAACTGCAGCTGGATTAGGGGATATTTCTTTTGGAGCTCGTTGGGAACCGTTTCCTCTTAAACAAGGTCGTCTTCCTTTAATTATATTCGGTAGTGCATCAACCAAAACAGGCGATAGTCCTTACGAAATTGGGATTGATGAGTTATCAACAGGTAAAGGTTACTATTCTGTTGGTGGTGGTGTTAGTACACGAAAATATATTGACCCGGTTGTTTTATTTGCTTCAGTTTCAACCAGTTATGGTTTTAAAGAAAGTGGTCTAAATCAGGTTCGTGGCAGCCGTATTTTAGAAAGCTTTGATCCTGGTTTAAGTGGTGGCTTCTCATTTGGTTTTGCTTATTCATTTAATTATGACGTTTCATTGACGATGTCATATCAGCAAAGTTTTAATACGGGAGCAAAATTTTATTTTAATAATGGGGAAAGCTTTAAATCTGCAGACCAAAGTAGTTCCATGTTGTCATTTGCATTAGGCGTTCGTGTATCACCATCAACAATTGTTAATGGAACTGTTGGAATAGGATTGACTGAGGATGCTCCAGATGTGTCATTAGGTTTATCATTCCCTCTTGATATTATAGGTTTCGGCAAGAAACTGCGTTAAGGAGACGTAAAGGTGAAATATCCTAAATTATGTCCCTTAACGATTAGTATTTTAATTGCGGGACTATCCAATATTACTCATGCTCAATTAGGGCAGGATTTATCTGTCGATCTAAGATCTTTGGCTTTGGGGAATGCAGTAACAGCTGATCCACCAGGAATTAGTGCAGTACATTTTAACCCAGCTGCTTTGGCAAAGTTAGATGGTTTGCAAACTGATGTTCAGGGGATTTTAGCCAATTTCTCGATTAAACGAGATTATGCAGCACCTGCAGGTTATAACGTTTTTGGTTACTCTGATGATCCATTGGTTTGTAATGATGGTCCAGAGATTGATGCACGGATCTGTACTGATTTTAAGGGTACTGTTTCTGGTGATGTTGAGTATGCGAGTATTTATGTTCCAATCCTAAAAAAAATCGTTGACCTAGGACCGAATATGCCTTTGGCTGCTCCTACAGCAGGTATTTCATATAAACCGCCAGGTTCTAAAGTTACTTATGCAACATCGATTTATGCGCCGTTAGTAGCAGGGTTTGGGGCAGAAGATGGTAATCCAAGTAATTATATGGGGCAACAAGTCGCATTAGAGCGTATTACTTATTTATCTCCATCATTTGGCTATCAGGTGAATGACCATTTGGCAATTGGCGCCTCATTTGGGATGTCTTATCAAGCAATCGCAATGAAAACAGATTTGCGCTTTCCCAATGAAATGATTGGCGTGCTGAGGATGGTGGATGAGGTTGTTTGTGCACCATTTAAAGGTAATGGCGATATTATTACGGACCTGCTGCTTTTTGGTATGTGTAACTCAAAAGTAGGAATGAATCCGTTTAATAAAATGGGTTCACTTGATCTTGCATTAGAGCAATCACTTAGCCCGAGTTACAATTTAGGGATTTTATGGGAACCAACGGATGATTTTAGCTTTGGTATGGTTTATCAAAGCGAAGCAAAAATGCGTTTGCGGGGCAAATATTTAATTAATAATGCCACTGCTCCACAGCAATTGGTTGCTGGTCTAAATTCATCAGCAACAGGACAGATTTTAGCGGCTATTCTAGGATTGCCAGGTTACGTCCCAGATGTAGAGTCTGGATTGGTTGCTATGGACTTTAAGTATCCTCAACATTTTAAAGCAGGGATAAAATACAAAATATTTCCAGACTTGCAGATGAATTTTGATGTTGGTTGGACTGATTTTTCCGCATGGGATAAATTCAAATTTGAATTTGATCGACAGATTTCTTTGTTAAAAGTTGCGAAGTTATTGTCAGCTGATGTAACTGATCGATCACTCGCATTGCCATTACGTTTTCAGTCAGCATGGCGATGGGGGATCGGTTTTGAATATTCAGCAACAGATCGTTTAAAACTACGAATGGGCTATGAGCCTCGAACGAGTTCTATTCCTGATGATAAGCGGAATACCATGGTTCCAATTAATAATGCTCAATTATTTGGTTTAGGTTTAGGGTATCGATTTGATCAGGATACAGATTTAGATTTATCGATTGGTTTTTTGCGTAGCCGTGATGATATTCCAGCCAATTCTAGTAGCCTTGCTAATAAAACAGGGGTTGATAATATCTTACTTAATCCATATGCAGGCCTCAATATTAAAACCAATACTAAAGTAACTCTACTTGGTATTAACTATAGAACAAGATGGTAATGCAAAAGATAATGAAAAAAGGCCCTAAACTTGCGATTTTAATGTTGACTATTGCATGTGTAAGTGGCTCAAATAGTTACGCAGATGGCTTTTATACAATCATTGGACCCGATGGTCGTCCAATGATTGTTCCTACACGGAATGTAAAACAGGATGTTGCTGTAAAAAAACAAATAAACAAGTCGGTCTCTAGTCAAAACAAAGTTAAAGATATTGATACAGCGCAACCATCTCCATCTGCAGAAACAAACTTAAGTACGATTAAACAGCCAAAATCCCCACAAGTTTATGTAGAACCTCCTTCCTCCAAGATTGATAACACGAGGTCAAAGCCTTTAGAAACCTCGAATCAGATTGAGCGAGTGAATCCTGTTGTACAGCAAAAACATACTTTGCCCTCCACAGTTGAAAAAACAGAAGTTAAAGCTTCAGTTGTACAAGAGCAAAAATCTTCTTCTATGACAGATACAGCCAATCCTGCTGTTGTACAGGATAAATCAATCTCTAAAGAAAAGTCTCTTAGTGCTTTTGAGAAAATTGATGGTATCGAATATGTAAATAGTGATTATCTAGAGGATCAGGAATTTAATTTAGACGGAAAAAAGCGATTTTATATGATGCCGGATGGGAGTGGTCGTCTCGAAACGATTGAGCGCAAAAAAGGTGTGAGCCGTTCGGTTTTAGATAAATTATTAAATCGTTCTGTGCAATCCGCCGAACCCATTGTTTTATCTGAAAACTATATACGGTTGTCGACACAAGATCTTGCACTTGCTTTTGAAGATGAACAATGTTTTTTAAATGGTTATTCTAAATCAATTAAAACAGTGGCTTACCAAAAAGATATAGGATTATGGCCGAGGAAGCCTTTAAAAGAAAAATTTGAATATGATTTAGTAAAATTGGATCGCTCAATCCAATATTTACAGATTGATTCATATGCTGTGAGCAATCAAAAACCACTATATTATTGGCCGTTGGTTGTATTTTTAGATGAAAAAGGATGTATCAAAGAAGGTGTAAGTGGTTTCAAAAGTGGCACTACAAATGCAAACTTTTTACAACACGCTGCGATCTATGGGGTGGTTAAGGTCCCAACAGATGCTCATTATGTCATGATGACACCGTTAGCATCCGCAGTAGATGTTCCTGAGTATGAACTTTCGAATCAAGGTCAAATCAAGATATCGGTAATACAGTAATAATTTAGGATAAATGAATTATGAAAAAAAGGATTATTTTACCATTTGCATTATCAGCTTTAACTGTTTTGTTAAATGGATGTGGTGGAGAAAGTGCTAAAATTAACGAGGACCCGACAAAAGGAATTAAGGGGGTTACATCAAGCACCAGTTGTGATATTAGGCAAGAGAACTGCTTACAGTTTGCTTTAGATTATCCAATTGCAGGTATTAATTTTGATTGTAGTAGTGATAATGTTAATCATTTTGTGACAAAGCTTGATGGTAATGCTGTGACCGGGGCTTGTAAGTTAGGTGATAAGGTTAGTTTTTATATTCAAGGTGAAGAGTCACCTAGAATTAGTTTAGGTACGATTCATTTAGATAATATAACGAAAACAAAAGTAGGTGTGCCAGCACGTATTCGAGTTATTGATTTAGCGATGGCTTTAACAGGCAAAAGTCCTACAGAATTGGACGTGAACGATGACACTACGCTTGTTGCTATAGCACTAGTTAAGATTTTCCAAAGTATCGGTGCTGAAAAGAAAGATAATGTGATTGGTGATATTCAGCCTACAGAAATCACACAGGAAAAAAGAAATCAACTCAAGGAGATTACTCAGGAGATTGGAGCTACAGAATTTAATAATGGTCGATATGCTAGTCTCATTAAACCATGGTTAGATGTTAGTAAAATCAATAATGAGCAGGCATTGGAAATTATTAATCAATTACTCAGATTGAGTAATATGGGGGTATGGTATGCTGAGCTGCCAATTTTTAAAGCAGGAAGTAATGGCGTTATTGAATTGCCGGATGAGGGGAGTGGCGTTTTCCCTGATGGTCTATTTGGATGTAATCGGGAGCTTTATAAAGATTGCCTCAATATCGGTGAGGATAAGGGGGCCAGTTTACGGCACTCGATGGGGCGTTTTGAACTATTGACAGATCGTCAAGGCTATATCTTAGGTTATGGACAACAATGGAAAGGGGCTCCAACCATAACGAATGATATTATATCTCCCCCACTTGCATTAATTACAAAAGTTAAGCCTGAAAAGCTACAAATCACTGCACAAAAAAACTGGTTTAATTTAATTCGTCAGGAGATTAATCCTGATCAACCATTACGCTTTAAATTAGATACGGACAATCCTGCTGAAGACTTATTGATCACACAAGGTAAGTTGATAAATGGATCAAATATTGTGAGCACAGAAGCTGTTTATCGACAATTGACGAAAGCGAAAGCGACTGACCCATTTAATAATGCTAAAGATTTGGGAGTGTGGAAGCAGAGCCTTAATAGTGTAAATTATAAAGGTGTAACTGACGTCTTTAAGATTAACCCTGCAAGTTACTTACCAAAAGATGTATTTACTACAGAAAAAAATGTTCAATCAGGACAACGTTATGCATTCCCATTGTATGCAACCTTAACGTTTAGATTCCAGGATAGTAGTATTTCACCTGTTGATTTAGGTATAGTGATTGATGAGTATGGTGATATTCGTACTGACATTAAAAAAGATGCAACAGCTACAGATATGTCTGGTGTTTGTGCTAAAGCGGAACCACAAGCGGATGGTACATTTATTGATGAGTACAATGTAACACAATATCGAATTGGTACGACCGGTGGAGCTTTGTATTCAGCAAATGATAAATCCATTACTGTGCGTATGATCCTAGCAAATCCAAGATTTGGCGCGCTAGAAGGAGTATTGCTTGGTCTAAATTTCACTTCTTTAGATGGACAGTTGAATATTGGTGGCGCAAAAATTAATGTGCACAACCTATTAAATGGGCAAGCAAGTGGTATCAACCTCACAAACTTTTCAAATAATACCGCTTCATGGTTAAATAATTATGCTTTATATCTAACAACATATATTAATGTTTACGATCATAAAGATACGGACAAGAGCAAATATGTTGAACCAACAGCTCAAGAACGTGAGTTTGCAAAAGGTTATCGAGGCACTGCAAGTATTCGAATCGCAAATCAAAACATTCCTGCCTGCAATGCGATAAAAATAAAACCTTAATTTGTTTAAAGACCGCAATTTGCGGTCTTTTTTTATTCAGCCTGTATGATCTAAGCGAGTGCCGAGTGTTTCTAAGTGAGTTGGAAATAAGCCTTGTTTTCTATCAGAAAAATAATGTCTTAATGTTTGTTCAACACTAGGGAAAGCGAGTTCGGTCCAAGGAATTTCATGTTCTTCAAATAAACGACATTCGAGACTTTCTTCGCCTGCACCAAATAAACCCTGTTTTAATTGTGCTTTGAACAGTACATAGATTTGTCCAATACGTGGAATATTGTACATACAGTATAATTGTTCAATTTCAACTTCTGCCTCAGCTTCTTCACGAGTTTCTCTGGCGGCACCTTGTTCCATGGTCTCAAAAAGTTCCATATAACCCGCAGGTAATGTCCACAATCCATAACGTGGTTCAATCGCTCTGCGGCATAATAAAACCTTATCATCCCAAATGGCTAAAGCTCCACAAATCACTTTGGGGTTTTCATAATGAATGTTGCCACAATTTGTGCAGACCCATCTTAACTTATGATCACCTACAGGAATTTTTTGTTTGGTTTGATGCCCACACGCAACGCAAAAGCTCATAATTATCATCAGCGATAGAGATAACTCAGCATAACTGAATTTTAACGACTTCGCATCATCATCTATGATTGCAGCTAAAATTTCGGCTATGATGATGAACTATGAAAAACGAGAAGAAGAGATGAGTTATATGGGAGAGCCATCGTTAATACAACTTTTAGAACAACGGTTGCGTTTTTCCAAAAGAATCCAACAAGCAGATGCAGCTGTTTTAATTGCAATCACACAAGAAGCGCAACCCAAAGTGTTATTGACACGTCGTTCTATTCATTTATCACAACATGCAGGCGAGGTGTCCTTTCCTGGTGGTAAGCGTGATCCGAGTGATACCAGTAATATCGTGGTTGCGCTGAGAGAAGCGCAAGAAGAAACAGCTTTGAATCCATTTGATGTAAAACTTTTAGGTGATCTCCCGATTCAGCGTGCACGTAGTGGCTTATCTGTGAAGCCTATTGTTGGTTTGATTCCCGCGCATGTTGATTTAATTGCTCAGCCAACTGAGATCGAACGTATTTTTTTTGTTCAGTTGCAAACTTTAATGGAAGCACCACCATTACCCTATGAGGTCCGTTTAGCTCGACAGTCGATTTATTTCCCAAGCATGCAAGTCGAGAGTGAAATTGTATGGGGATTGACTGCACGGATGCTGGTTTCTTTATTTCAATATGGATTGGGGTATCAAAAGAATTGGCCTTTTCTTGTTAATCCACCAAATTTTGGTTTGTCTAAGTTCTAATTTTGTCTAACTAAATGAGTTTTTTATCATGATGTATAAATATCAGGGATTGAGTCCAAAAGCATTACATGAACCTTGGGATGGTTGGGCTGCGCCTAATGCAACTGTAATCGGACAGGTTGAGCTCGGACGACAAGTCAGTATTTGGTTTGGTGCTGTAGTACGCGCAGATAATAGTGTAATCCGTATCGGTCATTTTTCTAATATTCAAGAGAATGCTGTTTTACATACCGATGCAGGTATTGAACTCAATATCGGTGAATACGTGACAGTTGGGCATCAGGCAATGTTACACGGTTGCACGATCGGGGATAATTCACTGATTGGTATAAATGCTGTTGTTCTGAATAATGCTGTGATTGGTAAGAATTGTATTATCGGAGCAAATGCATTGATCCCAGAAGGCAAAGTCATTCCTGATAATTCTGTCGTAATGGGGTCACCAGGGAAAGTGGTAAAGACCATAGATGAACAAGGCGCAGCACGTTTACGGTTGAGCGCATTACATTATGCAGAGCATTATAAAAACTTTTTAGATTTAGAGCCGTTTAGCTTTTAATCTCTGTCTTTATTTGAAATAAAAACCAGCCAAACAGAAGTTTGGCTTTTTTGTATCTAAATAGAGAACAACTCGAATATGAGAATAGAGTGGGGTATGATATCGCTCGTTTTTCATCATACTTCGCTTAAGGTTTTGCATGAAGTTGCTTGCGTTGGAAACTGCAAATGAACAGTGTTCCGTATCATTGGTTGATATGACTCAAGAGCTCTATTTTCAATTAGATAGTCGTGCGAAAGCACAAACTCAAACGATCTTACCGTTAATTGAAGATGCTTTATTACAAACAAATACACAATTGAAAGATGTCGATGCAATCGCATTTAGTCGTGGACCTGGCTCTTTTAGTGGGGTAAGAATTAATGCTGCAGTCACGCAAGCATTAGCGTGGTCACAAGACTTACCCGTGATTCCTGTTTCAAGTTTGCAAGCTTTGGCTCAAGCAGCATTTCGTCATTCAGGTCTACAGCAAGTAACAGCCGTACTCGATGCACGTATGCAAGAGGTTTATATAGCCAACTTTAGCCTCGATGAACATGGAATTATGCAGGCAATTGATGATGAGAAACTATTAAATTACGAGCAAGCTACGGCATATTGTAAATTTATTGCGGTCGGTTCTGGCGCAGCACTCATTCAAGCTGATCAGGATGGTTTGCAAGCAATTGTGGCAACTGCACAAGATATCGCAAGTATTGCAAAAGTTTATGCGGCACAACATAAATGGGTTGATGCAGAATACGCACTTCCTGTTTATTTGCGTGATGATGCATGGAAAAAAATTCCAGAACAAGGTAAAGCGGGTTAGGTATGGATTTGTTACTGCTGCTCAAAGCAGCGATCATGGGTATTGTCGAAGGTATTACTGAGTTCTTACCAATTTCAAGTACTGGTCACTTGATTTTGGCATCGGAATTGATGGATTTCTGGACGACAGAGAAAAGTGCAGTATTTGTTGTCGCAATTCAGATTGGGGCAATTGCAGCCGTGATTTATGAATACTGGTCGCGTTTGTGGAATGCTGCGACAGGTATGGTGACTGGTGAAGAAAAAGGTCGTCGTTTAGGACTAAGCCTTATTTTTGCTTCGATTCCAATTGTTTTAGTTGGTTTAACTTTCGGACAAGTCATTAAAGAGGTGCTTTTTAATGATGTTATTGTCGCTTTAGGTCTAATTATTGGTGGTCTAATCATTATTTGGGTTGAGAAAAATCCACCAAAAATTAAAGCTGTTGAAGTTGAGAATATTACTTTTAAACAAGCGGTCTGGATTGGTTTAATCCAAGTACTTGCCTTGATTCCTGGGACATCGCGTTCTGGTGCAACGATCATCGGTGCGATGTATTTAGGGGTGTCTCGTAAAGCGGCAACAGAGTTTTCATTCTTCTTGGGTATTCCTGTGATTATTGGCGCAGGTTTATTAGATTTATATCAGAGTTATCATGTCTTTGATGGTCTAGAGGATTGGACTGTCATTACGGTTGGTCTCGTTGTTTCCTTTATCTCTGCTTTACTTCTGATCCGTGCATTGGTTGCCTATGTAGCTAAACGGGACTTTATGATTTTCGCATGGTACCGCATTGCTTCTGGCTTATTGATTTTATTATTATTCTTTACTGGTTGGAAATTATGGTAAGCGGGTTTCGCTTATTTTATCAAGCCACAGATATTGAAAAAGCACAGCATTATCATGCTGTGCTTTCTTTACGTGGTGTTCAGGTCGAACTTTGTTTGATTGAGCAGTTAAATGCTCGATTTTTACGTCTGAATCCTGAATTAGGTCTTTGCGTTGATGCATCTGGATTATGGCTATGTGCAAATGGCATGAAAATGAGACCAGATTGGCAGGCGGAAATTCCTCGTTTAAAGCGCGCAAGTCTAAAGTCGGAAATGCTTGCGCGAGCATGTCAATTGTCTGAAAAACCAAACTTGCTTGATGCAACTGCAGGATTGGGACATGATAGTCTTTTAATGGCACATTTAGGTGCGGCAGTACATTTGGTTGAGCGAAATCCAATTTTGTTTAGCCTATTAGAAGATGCGCATCATCAAGCAAAACAAGATGCTTTCCTTCAATCAGCAGCATCAAGGATTCAACTGGTATTTGCAGATTCTGCATCTCACTTACAACAACTTAAACTACAGAATCAATCTATTGATGTTGTGTATTTAGATCCGATGTTTCCACAGCGTGATCAAAACCAACAGGCAATCAAAAAACAGGCCCAAGTTAAAAAGCAAATGCAGCTTTTACATTTATTGTTACCTGAAGATGGTGAAATGGATTTAGGCGATGAGTTGCTTGATTTGGCTCGTCAAGTCGCCAAACGTGTGATTGTTAAGCGTCCTCGACATGCGGTTTTCCTTGCCGATCAAACTCCAGATCATCAGTGGCTAGGTGATGCTTGTCGTTTTGATGCTTATTTTTCAAGAGATTAACTTTAAATTATGTTCAAATGATTGTGTGCCTTAGGTCATTGCTCAGTAAAGATTTGTGATATAGTGCCAAAGCATAATTGCTAAAAAAATCTGCTCTAGAATACACTAGCATTGCATACTACATTTCATTGGAAAAATGAGATTCATTCTATAAAAAGAATGACATATTTTGAGTTTAGTCCTGAAGAATTCTATGATAGACCTCAAACCATCGATAAATATCTGGCATGATTTTAAAAGTAACCAAATTGCTGGAATGTGGTTGTTTCTAGGGTCTCGTCGATCTTTACAAGTGGTTCACCCTTCGATTGCCCAGTTAATTCTATGGGGGTTTTTAGGCGCTTGTACGAATTCACTTTATAGTTGGTTGGTCGCAGGTCAGGTCGGAGACTTTAACTCTCAAGGTCTAATTGGTTATGCACTTTGGCCATTTATTGCATTGATTGTTGGGATATTCTTATCTCAACGGATGAATCAGCCTCGTTTGATGCTTGTACCAGCATTATTGTGGTTAGTGCTAGATACCAATATTCTACTTTTACAGTGTTTAGTTCAGTATCTCGGTTCCAACGGTTATCTCAACTTTATCCCAGATAGTATCTATAACGGTTTTTTACCGCCATTATTTGCGGCTCTTTTTGTTTGGCAGAGTTTAGCCGTGATTTGGGTGATTTCTCGGGCATTGAATTGGCCATGGTGGGAACGCGCCTTAGTTTTTGTGGCAACGATTGCAACCTTGGTTGTTTGGCAGCTTTCCGTAAAAGATCAACCGATTTGGAAAGTTGAAGAGAGACCCGCAAGTTTTGCTGAAGATGCTTTTTATGCTCAAAGTCATTTGTTAAATAATGCATTGGATCAAATTCAGTTTAGTGATCTTGCGACAAGCCATTGGTATTTTTTAGGCGTAGCTGGAGATAGTTATGCTGATGTTTTCCGTTCTGAAATTGAACGAATAAAAGAACAATTTGATACCCGTTTTGGGACTTTTGGTCGTTCGATTATGCTGGTGAATAATCCAGCAACACGTTTAGATATCCCGATTGCTTCAAAAACCAGTATCGAGTTGGCCTTGCGCCGTATTGGTCAGCAGATGAATCGTGATAGTGATGTTTTATTTTTATATATGACGTCACATGGGGAACGTAACCATTTTGAGCTTGAAAATGCACCATTGGATTTAGGGCAGGTTGATCCTAAATGGTTACGTGAGACGCTAGATAAAACAGGCATTCGTTGGCGTGTTATTGTAATCTCAGCATGTTATTCAGGTAGTTTTATTCCTGCGTTACAGTCACCTGATACCTTAATTATCACCGCATCTGCTGCAGATAAGACTTCTTTCGGCTGTAATAGTGAAGTGGATTATACTTATTTCGGTCGTGCATTTTTTGACTTAGCCATGCGTGAACAAGACTCAATGAAAATGGCATTTGAGCAAGCTAAGCAAACAGTGACTAAATGGGAAATTGCACAGGGCGTTGAACCTTCTGAGCCACAATGGTCGATCGGTCGGAATATGGAGTTAATGTTGCCGCAATTAGAGCCATACTTATTTCCTAACCAGCGTTTAGCATCTGAACCAGTAAAAACACAGGATAATGAACATGCAACTACTGCAAAAAAATCGTTGTTTTGACGGTGAACAACAAATTTATCAGTTTGAGTCCCAATACCTTAAAGGTTTGACAAAAGTTGGGGTTTACCTACCGCCAGCAGCGTTGGATGGAAAACCATGTTCAGCATTATTTTATCTTGCGGGTTTGACCTGCACTGAAGAAACTTTTGCCATTAAAGCACATGCACAACGTATGGCTGCTCGCTTAAATCTGATTTTGATCATGCCCGATACTTCTCCTAGAGGTGATCAAGTTGCACAAGGTGATCATTGGGATATTGGCCAGGGGGCTGGCTTTTATATCAATGCAACACAACAACCTTGGGCGGAACATTACCAAATGGAGTCTTATTTGGTAGATGAGTTATATGCGCAGGTATTGCAAAAGTTCCCAATTATTGAAAATCAAGTGGGAATTTTCGGGCATTCAATGGGTGGCCATGGCGCATTGACTTTAGCATTTAAGTATCCTGAACAATTTAAATCCGTGTCTGCTTTTGCACCGATTTGTGCTCCAAGCGTATGTGCTTGGGGAGAAAAGGCTTTTAGTCAATATTTAGGTGATGATCGAAACTCTTGGTTGGCGCATGATGCGACGGCATTAGTACAGCAAAAAGGGAAATTGTTTGATGAAATATTAATTGATCAGGGTAAAGATGATCAGTTTTATGCTCAACTCAACCCTGAAAAATTTAAACAAACATGTTTGGATGTAGGGCAACCGCTGACTTTACGGTTACACCAAGGTTATGATCACGGTTATTACTTTATTCAAAGTTTTATTGATGACCATTTGCAGTTTCATGCAATACAGCTAGAAAAAGCCTAGGGTTAGAAGGAACGTTTTGGGCGTTCTTTTTTAGTTATGTTTCCATTCAACAATAAATTCTTGTTGAGCCATGCGGTTTAAATGGTCAATCACCACTTGCTCTAAATGTGTAACATCATCTTGTTGATTCTCAATCAGCACATCTAAATGTTGTTCTTGAGGTGTTAATGTCACTGTTGCAGTGGGCATAAATATTTTCGAATATGCTTCGGTTTCAGACACCTCAAATTTATGTTTCCAATGATTTACTAAACGTTTGCTGATACGTTTACCTTCGTTTGTTGTCAATTGTGTTGAACTATTCATGATCTAAAATCTTTTGATGATAGGCAAATAAAAATAACAAATCGATTTCGCTTTAGAAATAGTATTCCTGCAACGGGATGTTGCATCTTTGCAATGCTATCTTGATCACTTTATAACAGACTTCACTGTGTTGAATTTGTTATACTTGATCAATCATTTTTTCAGAGTTTGCCAGGTCACCCATGTCCAAGCCTTATTTAATTGCACCTTCGATTTTATCTGCTGATTTCGCACGTTTAGGAGAAGATGTAGAAAAAGTGCTAGCTGCAGGTGCAGACGTTGTACATTTTGATGTAATGGACAATCATTATGTGCCAAACCTGACTTTTGGTGCACATATTTGTAAGGCACTAAAGAATTATGGAATCAAAGCACCGATTGATGTTCATCTTATGGTGTCACCTGTTGATCGAATGATTGGTGATTTTTTAGAAGCAGGTGCAGATATTATTACTTTCCATCCAGAGGCTACTGAGCATATTGATCGTTCTTTGCAATTGATCAAATCTGGTGGAGCAAAAGCGGGATTGGTATTTAATCCAGCAACACCATTGCATTATCTTGATTATGTTTTAGATAAAGTCGATCAAATCTTGTTAATGAGTGTAAACCCAGGTTTTGGTGGGCAAAAATTCATTCCAAAGACTTTAGATAAACTGCGTCAAGCTCGTAAAATTATTGATGCGAGTGGTCGTGATATTCGTTTAGAAGTCGATGGTGGCGTTGGTCCTGCAAATATTCGCGAAGTGGCAGAAGCTGGTGCTGATATGTTTGTTGCGGGCTCAGCAATTTTTGGTCAACCAGACTATAAAACGGTGATTGACCAAATGCGTGCAGAGTTAGCTAAAGTTGGTGCGACAGAAGTTTAGTATTTTCATACTATTGTCGGGCTATGCGTAGCATTGAACGCTACGCGACATAGTTTTTGTCTTCCTACGGAGCTTTAATCTCTCCTTAGGGCTGAGCGTTATTTTTCTTGTATTTGTTCTCGAGCGTAGCTCTTGCGTAGTGCAAGCTAAAAAGCTTTGCTTTTCTTAATGCTGCCCATGTGGATAACTTTGTTTATAACTCGGTGGATAACCGTGTTGATAACCAGGTGGATAAAGTGTTGTTAAAATAAACAAAATGATTTCAGTTGTTTATATATACAGCAAAAAGGACAATTTTTTGTCCTTTTTTTGTGCGCTAAATTGTTTATTTTGCTCTGTTTTTACTCATTTTTTTATTTGAGTAATGTTGTTGAATAAATCAGCATTAATATAAATAAATCTATTCGATATTGCAGAATCAAAACATAAAGAGGATTGTGCATAAGTCAGAAAGAACTTATGCTAAGTCTATCTGTAAGAAATTAATTTGCTTTAAAAGGATGATTTAGTGCAGCTACTGAGAAAATGCAAACAAGTATGGTTTGTATTCCTGATGATATTTTTCATTGGGGGAAGTAGTGTGGCTGTTGCTGCGGCCGAAGTATTTCATTCTGATCATAATTCATCAACAGTTCAAACTATGCCTTGTCATGATCTGGAAATGATAGATCAATATCATCATTTACAGCAGAGTGATATGAGTAATCTACTCAAATGCCATGATGGGAAAATGCAGAGTGAACAGCACTGTCAGGACTGTAATCATCCTTCTCATTGTCAATCTGTTAATTTTGCATTAGATCAACAACTTCTTGATCTGTCGATACTGGTGTCTGTTGAGTTAAGTATAGATAAGAAAACAGACTATCAAGCTCGCCATCTTGCGGGCTACTGGCAGGAAATTCTACGCCCACCGAAAGCCTGATCTGTTGAATTTTACCCCTCTTTCAGGAAGAGGGATTGTTTTTTAACAGATTAGGAAAAGATCATGTCTACCAAAATTTATGCGAGTGTTATCGCAAGCATCAGCTTATTATTTGCACCTTATAGCTGGGCTGCAATTAAAGAATATCATCTGAATATCAATCAAGAGATAGTCAATATCACAGGAAAGCCAGTTAAGCGAATTACGGTAAATGGTAAATTTGTGGCGCCTCTTTTAGAGTTTGAAGAAGGGGATGAAGCGGTTATTCATGTACACAATCAATTAAAAAATCAAGATACGTCTTTGCATTGGCATGGCTTACTTCTACCTGGTTTGATGGATGGTGTACCAGGTTTTAATGGCTTTCAAGGGATAAAACCCAATGGAAGTTTTGAGTATCGTTTTAAGGTTCGTCAGAACGGCACTTATTGGTATCACGCCCATAGCAAAGGACAAGAACAAGATGGTTTGTATGGTGCATTGGTTATTTATCCTAAAGGTAAAAAACCTGTTGCAGCTCATGAGAACGCAGAGCGTGATTATGTGGTGATGCTTTCGGACTTCCATGAAACAGGAAGTGATCAGATCATGGCAAATCTTAAAAAGTCTGCTGAGTATTATCAAAATCAACGTGAAACAGTTGGAGATGTTTGGAAACAGATCAAGCAACAAGGCTTAAAAGCGACATGGCAAGACCGTTCGATGTGGAATCAGATGCGGATGCTTAAAACAGATTTATCGGACGTCACTGGTTATACCTTCTTGGTCAATGGTAAAACGCCGCAACAGAATTGGACTGGTGCATTTAATACAGGTGAAAAAGTTCGTTTGCGTTTTATTAATGCATCAGCAATGTCATTTTTTGATGTTCGGATTCCAAAATTAAAAATGACGGTCGTTAGTGCGGATGGTCAGCCTGTGCAACCTGTACCTGTAGATGAGTTTCGTATTGGCGCTGCGGAGACTTATGACGTAATTGTTGAGCCACAACAAGCACATTATCAAATTGAAGCTGAGTCGATCGATCGATCTGGTTTTGCAATCGCATCTTTACACAACGAAATGCATTCTCAATCACAGCACAAGATTCATATACCCACATCTCGTCCACGTGCTTTATTGACCATGGAAGATATGGGACATGGATCACATGATCAAATGGATCATAGCGCACATCAGCAGGTGGACCACAGTATGCATGATCAAATGGATCATAGCGCACATCAGCAGATGGACCACAGTATGCATGGTCAAATGGACCATAGTGCACATCAACAGATGGATCACAGCAAGCATGGTCAAATGGACCATAGTGCACATCAACAGATGGATCACAGCAAGCATGGCCAAATGGACCATAGTGCACATCAATCAAGTCAATCATCTATTGCTGAGCAAAACGCAAAATCTAAAACAGTGGATGGCTGGGCGAATGCAGCAACGCCAATCGGGCACAAAGCTCTACAGTATGCTGATCTAAAATCTTTAACGCCTCAACCAGACACGCGTCCAGCAGAAAGAGAGTTAGTTATTCGTCTTGGCGGTACGATGGAACGGTATATTTGGACAATTGATGGTAAGAAATTTAGCGATAAAGACTTTGAACCATTGAAAGTGAAATATGGTGAGCGTATTCGTTTGAAGTTTGTGAATGAAAGCATGATGGCTCACCCTATGCATTTACATGGCATGTTTATGCAACTGGAAAATGGGCAAACAGCGGCGAATATGCCTAACAAACATACCATCGTTGTTCAACCTGGGCAAACCGTCACAGCAATGTTGACTGCAGATGAATTGGGGGAGTGGGCGATTCATTGTCATTTACTATTTCATATGTCAGCGGGCATGATGAGTAAATTGATTGTCGCAAATGTCGATGATTCAAATGTAGCGCCACAAAAAACATCTATTCAACCTTCTCAAGGAGCGAGCCATGCACATCATTAAGCGATCTTCTGAGATGAAACGATTGATTCAAAAGGCTCTTATTGGGGGCGTACTTTCATCAATCAGTTTATTGACTTATGCTCTTGAAGAGCATGATCACACATTGTTGCAATCAGATTCTATAAATACGCCATTAAAAGATCATTCACCACATCAGGTTGGATCACGGCTCGCTGTACATGGACAACATGATCATCGTTTAGAACATGGTGGACAAATTTATCAGGCAACCAGTTTGGAAAATGCATGGATACTCAACGATGATGGGCGAGGGCGTACAAGCACCGAGTTGAAAACTTGGGTGGGAACTGACGAGAATAAAATTTTCATCAAAGCACATGTTGAGAAAGCCGAGTCAGAGAAAACCCAAACTGAGGCGAAGGTCTTATATAGTCGAAATATTGCTGATTTTTGGGATGTTCAAGCAGGTCTTCGATATCAGTATGAACCGGAGCAACAGCAAGATAAGGATCAATGGAGTGCTGTATTCGGTTTACATGGATTAGCACCATATTTTTTTGAGACAGACGCCTATATTTATGCTGGAGCAGATCAGCGCTGGCAACTGAATTTGGAAACGAGTCGAGATGTATTGTTTACACAAAAGTTAATAGCTCAGCCGTATTTAAATGCAGATGTCGTGCTGAGTGATGAGTCTAAATATGCTCGGAAAACTGGCTTATCAAAGCTTCAAACTGGTGTGCAACTGCGTTATGAAATCACTAAAAAAGTGATGCCTTTTATCGATGTCGCTTATGCTTATCATCAAGGTGTAAAGCAAACTGAATGGCAAAAGGCTTCTGATAGTGAAAGAGGCGGGCTTTATGGTGTTGGGCTTACGCTAAAATTTTGATATTTCTATCTAAAATATCTGATTAAATGTCATTTTTTCGAGATACTGTTGGTTTATACTAACAGTATCTTTTTTGAGTCATTTATGGTGCATCAATGGCTTTAGAACAACAAAACGATCAAATAACAGCAAAAACAAATCGAAAGAATTTGCAAAAAGAACATACCCAGCATTCGAATCGTTCCCAACTGGAATTGATTCCTACAGATGGTTGCATGAGTGTTAGTTTTTATTATATTCCAGATATGTCGAGTCCCGTTGAGGCACAACGGGTAAGATCAGCCTTAGTTCCATTTTCCGATTTGTTATTGGAACACAGCATCGATTATGAAGCGCGACATTTGTCGCTTTATCATCATTATCCGATTGAGGTGGTCACAGCCGCATTGCAACGTTTGAGTTTAGGTGCTGAACTACAGCAGACAACTACGCATTATGAACCATTGGAGGTTGTTGTACCAAAAACTGATGATACTGATGTGTCTAATCAATCCAAGCTTGATGAAAATGATTTAACTCGAATTAAAAAAATTCTGAGTACTCTTGTTGTGAGATTCAAACAATGGATGGATATATTGTTCAGAAATAACAAAGGATAAATGAGTTATGCCTAGATGGATCTATGGCTTAATGGGGATTGCTTTAATGTGGTTGGTTTGGACCAATTGGCTCAAACCCGTGCCGAATCTAACTCAAGTTACAGCACAAGGAGTACAAATTGTAGAATTGGAAACTTATGAGGGCGCTTTTCGGGTACTTGCTCGTAAGGATTATCATGCTGGTCGTGAGTCAGAGTTCTCTCCCATTGATTTAGCTGTAGGGTGGGGGGATATGGCAAAACCTGAAATTTATAAGCAGGTTGAAGTTTCACAGCGGAATCGTTGGTATTACTGGCGAGTCGATTCTGAGCCACCGATAGCGCTTCGCCAAATCGCTGTGCAGAGTGCCAATATGCATTTGGTACCTGCAACTGAAGAGGTTGCTAAGCAACTTAAGCAGATTAAAAAAGATGATTTGGTTTACCTGAAAGGTGCATTAATTGAGATTCAGGCACCAGATGGTTGGCGATGGCGGAGTTCCTTGTCTCGTGAGGACACGGGCAGTGGCGCGTGTGAGTTAATGCGAGTAGATCGTGTAGTTTGGCATTGAGAGTGTAAAAATTCTTGAACATCACCTGTTTTAGATACATAACAATTCACATAATCATCGTATTTTAAATTACACTAATTCACCGAGTAGGACGACCTCTCGTTAAAGAATCATGTTGGGACGACCCAACCCTTGCTATGTATGAGAGAAAAAAATGGCGTGGGCAATTTTAATTTTGGCAGGCATTTTTGAAATTATTTGGGCGTATTCAATGAAACTGTCAGAGGGATTTACCCGTTTAACACCGACGGTGATTACCCTTGTTTTCATGATTTTGAGTTTTGGCTTACTTGCAACTGCAATGAGAACTTTACCCTTAGGTACAGCTTATACGGTTTGGACGGGTATTGGTGCAATTGGTTCGTTTGTGATAGGAATTGTGGTACTGAATGAACCAATGACGGCAATGCGGATGATTGCAGCCGTGTTGATTGTTTCAGGTCTAGTTTTGATGAAACTTTCCTCAAATTAAGAAGTCTTCTCTTTGTTTAAAAGGGATGAGTAAAATTGCTTAAAGGAGATGGTTGATGCAACTGGTGTATATTTATATGGAATCTCCAGTAGGTACACTAAAACTGGTTGCACATGATCAGGCACTAGTTGCTGTTATGTGGGACAATGAAGATCATAAGCGTGTACGTCTAGCTCAGTTGACTGAAAATAATCAACATCCCATTCTCCTTAAAGTTAAGCAACAATTAGATGAATATTTTGCAGGGCAACGTCAGCAATTTGACTTGCCTTTAGATTTTCAAGGAACTGCATTTCAACAACAAGTTTGGCAAGCATTACTGACTATTCCTTTTGGGCAAACGCGAAGTTATAAGGATATTGCGCTTCAGATTGGTAATGTAAAAGCGGTTCGTGCCGTAGGTGCTGCCAATGGAAAAAATCCAATTTCGATTGTTGCGCCGTGTCATCGGGTGATTGGATCGAGTGGTGCTTTGGTTGGTTTTGCAGGTGGTCTGGATAAGAAGCAAATTTTATTGAGTTTAGAGCAAAACCAAATTCCATAATCTGTATTGTTAATACTCGATTTTCATTTCTTTTTGGAATAAGCTACCAAAGCAGATATGAATCAACATATTTTATGACTTGAACCGTAACTCAGTTATTAGCGAGGCGGTGTCTTGCTTAGTGTAATCCAATGTTAGGAATAACCTTCGGTTCGAGTTGCTTTGGTTTCTCCCAAAGTAACCAAAGGCATTGTCATCTACAAAACCTGTTCACTTATTGCATTTGTTTTATCTATCGCAGAAACGGTATATTACAAACACCACGCAGGTTGTAGATGACCTTTCCGAGTCTCATATATAGGGTATGTATTCATTTTCTTTTTCATAACAAATTGAATGGAAGTTTAAAAATGGCTGTTGGTGACGTAACGATGCCACTTATGCATGTGGTGCAGGGTGTAAAAATTGGCTCAACTGAGGCGTATGTACGTTATCCAAATCGACGAGACCTAGTCATTTTTGAATTGGCAGAAGGCTCAAATGTTGCGGGTGTATTTACCCAGAATGCATTTTGTGCTGCACCTGTCCATGTTTCCAAAGCTCATCTCGCACAAGGAAATCCTCGTTATTTAGTGATTAATACTGGTAACGCCAATGCAGGTACGGGACCAACGGGCTTGAAAAATGCTCAAGATACTTGTGCGCAGTTGGCTGAACTGACTGGGGTAAACAGTTTTGAGGTTTTACCTTTTTCTACCGGTGTTATTGGTGAGCAGCTTCCGATGGAGCGCTTGTTGGCTGGACTTCAACCCGCACTAAATACATTACAACCGTCTGCTTGGGCGGATGCTGCTTCTGGCATTATGACCACAGATACTGTGCCAAAGGGTGCATCTGAACAATTTGAAATTGATGGGATCACTTATACCATGACGGGGATCAGTAAAGGCGCTGGAATGATCCGTCCAAATATGGCCACCATGTTGAGTTTCGTTGCCACAGATGCGCCGATTAGTCGTGATTTGGTACAAAGCCTATTAAAGACCACAGTTGAACATTCATTTAATCGAATTACGATTGACGGTGACACCTCAACCAATGACTCTTGTATTCTTGTAGCAACGGGTCAAGCAGGTGGAACTGAAATTACCTCAAAAGATGATGCACGGTATACCAAAGTGTTAGAGGTACTGGCACGTATCATGAATCGTTTAGCACAGTTGATTGTTCGTGATGGTGAGGGAGCAACCAAGTTTATTACCGTTGCTGTAGAAGGTGGTGCAAATACCCAAGAGTGTTGTGATATTGCCTATAGTATTGCCCATTCACCCTTAGTGAAAACCGCGCTTTTTGCATCAGACCCGAATTGGGGGCGTATTTTGGCTGCGATTGGTTATGCGGGCGTCAAAGATTTAGATGTCTCAAAAATTCAAGTATGGCTAGATGATGTACAAATCTGTAAAGATGGTGGTGCAGCCGAAGACTATACCGAAGAGGCCGGCGCACGGGTTATGGCGCAAACCGAAATTATGATTCGTGTTGATTTAGGTCGTGGTCAGTCTAAAGATACGGTGTATACGTGTGACTTATCTTATGACTATGTGAAAATTAATGCCGATTATCGTTCGTAAATTTGCGCTATAATGCAGCCTCCACAGTGAGGCTTTTTTTATATCGCTTGTTTGTGGACGATGTGATTTATCCCAAATGATCACCAGATACCCACGTTATAAGTTTGCAGTAATGCAAGCACGCAGGATAGAGAAGACGTTTTATGAATGATGCGAATTTAATTGCGAACGAAGCCAAAAACATTGTGCAGGCGCATTTAGATCGTTTGGGTGAGCCAAAGGACCATAGCCTCAGCCCAGAAGTGAAACAAGAAAAATTTGCTCAAATCGCAGCTGAGCTGAAAAAGCGAGATGCAGTGCTTGTCGCGCATTATTACTGTGATCCTGATGTACAGGAGCTTGCAGAGCTAACTGGTGGTTGTGTTTCAGACTCTTTGGAAATGGCTCGTTTTGGGCGTGATCATCCTGCAACAACACTTGTGGTCGCTGGGGTGAAGTTCATGGGCGAAACCGCAAAAATTCTATCACCAGAAAAAACGGTTCTCATGCCAACATTAGAAGCAACCTGTTCACTCGATATCGGTTGTCCTGTAGATGAGTTTACTGCTTTTTGTGATCAGCATCCTGACCATACAGTAGTCGTTTATGCGAATACTTCCGCCGCAGTAAAAGCACGAGCAGATTGGGTGGTGACATCAAGCTGTGCAGTTGAAATCATTGAACACTTGGATAGCTTGGGTGAAAAAATCATTTGGGCACCTGATCAGCATTTAGGGCGTTATATTCAAAAGAAAACAGGCGCTGAGATGTTGTTGTGGGATGGTGCTTGTATCGTACATGAAGAATTTCGTGCACGTGGTATTGCTCAGATGAAGGCGCTTTATCCTGATGCTGCTGTGTTAGTGCATCCAGAATCTCCAGAGTCTGTGGTTGATATTGCTGATGCAGTCGGCAGTACCTCACAATTGATTAAAGCGGCACAGACCTTGCCACATAAGCAAATGATTGTGGCAACAGATCGTGGTATTTTTTATAAAATGCAACAAGCGGCGCCAGATAAAGAGTTATTTGAAGCACCGACAGCAGGTGAAGGTGCAACCTGTCGTTCATGTGCGCATTGTCCTTGGATGGCAATGAATGAACTAGATGGAATTTTGCATGTATTACAACATGGTGATCAAGAAATACACGTTGATCCAGCTTTGTCAGAACGTGCGAAATTACCATTAGATCGTATGTTGAACTTTAGTGCTTCATTGAAGCGTTAAAAACAACCAAAATGCTTGTTAAATATACATTTGATAAGGATTTTTAATATTTTTGAAAAATAGGTGTTGACGTTCTAGGGCGTCGCGCCTAGAATGCACACCGTACCGCACGATGTGCGATACAATAAAAGCTGAGAGAAATCGGAGCATAGCACAGCCTGGTAGTGCACCTGGTTTGGGACCAGGGGGTCGTAGGTTCGAATCCTACTGCTCCGACCAATTAAAAGATGTTGAAAAACATCATTTTAAAATCGGCGAAGTATCGCTTGATAGTATTATCATCGTTATGCGCCTGTAGCTCAGTTGGATAGAGCATCCGCCTTCTAAGCGGATGGTCACAGGTTCGAATCCTGTCAGGCGCGCCATTTTGGTGGCTTGGTACATAGAACCAGAACTATGGTGGATGTAGCTCAGTTGGTAGAGCCCCGGATTGTGATTCCGGTTGTCGTGGGTTCGAGCCCCATCATTCACCCCAATTCGGAGCATAGCACAGCCTGGTAGTGCACCTGGTTTGGGACCAGGGGGTCGTAGGTTCGAATCCTACTGCTCCGACCATCATCTTAAAGATGAAATAAAATTCCGCTAATATAGCGGTTTTTTTATGCCTGTTATTTATAATAAATACCTTCTATTTTCATTTTATTTATTAAGATGTTAATCTATTTTCTAAATTCGTTTCCTGTATTTCATCTTGAACATTTGTTGATATTGTTTGCATAAATAAAATGATGTATCTACTATTAAATCGTTCCCTATATTAAATATTTATCGAATAACGAAGATCTAAATTTTTGATCACCTAATTATAAATATGCGTTGAAAACAACAAAAGAGAGTCGATGAGTGCAAAATATTCATTACGTTTTTGTGAGCCTTCTGGGTGGTCTAATCGTACCGTTACAATTAGCCATGATTCATGCTTTTCGTAGCACAAGTGGTGCGAGTCAAATACAGTCAACTTTCTTTTTATATGTTGGTGGAGCCATTGCATCCTTAATTATTGCCTTATTTATTGATGGCAGTATTAAGCCACCCACGTATCAGCAAACCTCATGGTGGATGTGGTTATCCGGACTGTTGGGGGCATTTTATATACTTTGCATGTTTCTTGCCGCGCCGCATATTGGTATCACCAATACATTATTATGGGTGTTTTTAGGACAAATGATTTTTGCCACTGTTATGGATAGTAGTGGTTTTCTTGGGCTGCAGGTTAAAAAGCTTGATGGTTTTAAATTATTGGGATTAGGGCTTATTTTTATTGGTGGTTTGATCATGATTTATAGTGAAAATAGAAATGCAATTTCATAAAAATATTATAGATAAGTGAGATGACTAAGTTGATGAAATACTGTATTTTTGAATAGAAAGTTTAGATACAAAATATAAGTAATAATTGAGTATGCTTCTTTCGAAAGGTTGCAATTTATTACAAATGATTTGCATATTTTTGCGCTTGCCGTGAGTCTATCCCATCTTGCTTTTCAGGACATAGGTTTGTTAGACAAATACAACAGTATTTAAATGCCATGATAGGCATAATGCGAGCACTTTTTAAAAAGAAAAATTGAGTATAGTAATGACGCAAACAACTTTTGATTTTGTAATTATTGGTGGTGGCTCGGCAGGTTCCGTACTTGCTGGACGATTAACTGAGAATCCGAATATTTCAGTATGTTTATTAGAAGCAGGTGGGGATGGCAACAGTTGGTTGGTGAATACACCAGCAGCAGCCGTTATCAGTATTCCGACTAAATTGAATAACTGGGCATTGGAAACCATTCCTCAAAAGGGGTTAAATGGACGCAAAGGCTATCAGCCGCGTGGCAAATGTTTAGGGGGGAGTTCTGCAATTAATGCGATGGTCTATATTCGAGGACATCGAGATGATTATGATCATTGGGCTGCTTTAGGGAATACGGGGTGGTCGTACGATGAGGTCTTACCATACTTTAAAAAATCAGAACATAATGAAAGAATTAAGAATGAATATCATGGTCAACATGGTCCACTCAATGTAAGCGAACTACGTTCAGATAATCCATACCAAAAAACATTTATTGAAGCAGCTAAACAAGTGGGCTATCCACTGAATGATGACTTTAATGGCGCAGAGCAAGAAGGTGTAGGTGTCTATCAAGTTACCCAGAAAAATGGTGAACGTTGGAGTGCTGCACGTGGATATTTATTGCCTTATATCGGTAAGCGCCCAAATTTACATGTGATCACACAAGCGATGGTATCGCGGATTGTGATCGAAAATGGTCGGGCCGTAGGAGTGGAGTTTAAACATAAAGGGCAAACTACCGTTGTTCGTGCAAATAAAGAAGTTTTACTCTCTGCAGGGGCTTTCCAATCACCACAAGTTTTGATGCTTTCGGGGATTGGTCCTCGTCAAGAATTAGAAAAACATGGTATTCCTGTGGTTAAAGATTTAGCTGGAGTTGGTGAGAATCTACATGATCATCCTGACTTTATTTTTGCTTATAAAACTAAAAAAATAGATGGAACTTTCGGTGTTTCTGTTGGTGGTAGTTTAGATTTAATCAAACAAATTGGGCGTTATCGTAAGGAGCGTCGAGGCTTAATTACAACCAATTATGCAGAGTGTGGTGGTTTCTTAAAGAGCCGTCCTGAGTTAGATAAACCGAATTTACAACTGCATTTTGTGATTGCTGTAGTAGATAACCATGCTCGAACCATGCATACAGGACATGGTATTTCATGCCATGTGTGTTTGCTTAATCCTCGTGCGCGTGGTTCGGTCAAACTCAGTGGTAAAAACGTGGATGATCCGCTATTAATTGATTTTAAATTCCTTGAGGATGAGCAAGACCTTCAAGATATGGTTGATGGTTTTAAAGTCACGCAGAAGTTGATGCAAGCACCAGCTTTGAGTGAAAAAATTAAAGAAGATATGTTTACTGCAAACGTGCAATCTGATGATGAGATTCGTGAGATTTTACGTCAACGTGTCGACACAGTTTATCACCCAGTCGGTAGCTGTAAAATGGGGGTGGATGAGATGGCTGTGGTTGATCCTGAGCTGAAAGTATATGGTATTCAAGGTTTACGTGTGATTGATGCGTCGATTATGCCAACAGTGGTGAATGGTAATACCAATGCACCTGCGATCATGATTGCTGAAAAAGCAGTGGATATGATCCGTGAAACTTGGAAGTAAGTGTTGAGAGCTAAGGCTTTTGCCTTAGCTCTTTACATGTTCAGTTGGGTAGCGTGGTGTTTCCAGCATACGTGGAAAAGAAAAATGATAATCTTCGAGTGCATAGCGAAATAATTGGGCAGGACGTTTGCCTACAATTTTTTGTTGACCTGTTTCTTCAACCGCACCCGCTTCTTGCATACGTCGTCTAAATGATTTTTTTTCTAATGTATGCCCTAAAATTATTTCATAAATACTCTGTAATTCGGTCAAGGTAAATACCTCTGGCATCAAGCTGACTGGAAGAGTGGTATATCGGGTTTTATTACAAAGGCGATCAAATGCCAGTTGTAGTAACTGTTTATGATCAAATGCCAAATCAAGTTGTAATGCCTGATCGATTGGATACCATTGACTGTATTCTGCTGTGTTGGTGGCTTGGATTTCAAATTTTTCAAAATCAATCAGTGCAAAATAAAGTGATGTAATCGACCAGCCTCGAGGGTCACGATGCAGATTGCCAATGGTTTCTACCTGTTCAAGATAGGGCAATTGAATGCCTGTTTTTTCCTGTAGTTTACGGTGCGCTGTTGCCATTAGATCTGGATCAGTTTTTAAATCGACGAAGCCACCCGGTAGCGCCCATTTGCCTTTTTCGGGAAAGTTAGAACGCTGAATCATTAAGACTTGTAATTGACCCTTTGCCACAGAAAAAATTGCCATATCGACTGTAAACAGTGGGGTGTCATAGTCTGTTTTTTGATACTGTGCAAGGTATTCTTGTTCGGAAGTATGGGTAGTTTCCTTACTCATAGAGATATTAAGACATTGGAATAAAGTAACATCATAGCGGAGTCTTATTGGGTTCTCATCATATTTTAGGATAAACAACTACATCTTGCACGTCACTAAAGCTTCAACCGCTTTAGTTTGTTCACGCTCGACCTGAGAAGCGTTTAAAGCTTCGCAAGTGTTTTAGCAAAAATAGGCAAAACTTGAGATACGAATAGCAAACAAAGATTGATAATCTTTGCTTGAGCGTTAACGATGCATTTGCTTTATCTTGCACAACACCAAAGCTTTTGTTGCTTTGGTGTTGTGCAGGTTACGGATGAACTTTCCGAGTATCTAATCAATGGATATGTTTTAAGCATAGAGAGTTTTACTTAATTTAGACCAACCTCTCTCGAATTTGCTCAAGAGAGCATTCTCTTAACAATTGTCCATTTTCAAATACCGTTTGCAGTACCCCCGTATTTTCCTGTTCAAAGCTTTGTTGATCAAATAACTCAAAGCCATTCTCAGTTTGTTCAACCCTTAATAAACCTTTGGCCGATTTTTTAATACCTGAATCTGTCATAGGGTCTTTAAACAATTCACGACCTACGCCGTTGACTTGACCCCAAGTGGCTTTTACGGCAAAGCCAAAAGTGTCGCGAGTCAAATAGTTATAGGTATAGCTGCCGATGCCAAAGACTAGATTATTCGAAGCAAAACCTTTGGCTTCTAAACCTTTTAGGATATTTTGAGCACGTTCTAGGGTAATCGAGTCACCATAGATCAAACCAACACGTTCGTTGAGTACTTTGTAGCCTTGCGCTGTTTCTGTGCCGCCAAAAATCTCCCATAAACACTGAACTGCACCTTTGTAAGCGGGACTATTAATTTCTGCGTCAGGATCACCGCAGATAATTTTCACTGGATCACCTGAGTCAGGACGAAACACCACTTTTGCGAGTCCGAGGGCATTCGGTTGACGATTTAAAATCTCTGATTTTAATTCCACGCTAAACTCAGTAATCACACGCCAAAAATCCCAAGTATCTGAAACGATACTGACCACGCCACTCGGATAGAGTTCACAGATCAGACGTCTAAAGGTCTTGATTTCACTTTCTTCACTACCCATACACATCACACTGTGTTCTGTTGCAGGCACTGAAACGCCCACTACACCTGCTGCATTGTAGTACTCTTCGGCATAGTCAATCGAAGCGACTGAATCTGTCCCAATAAAGCTGGTTAAGTGTCCGACGCCTGATTGGGCAGCATCATAGATGCCACTCATACCACGACTACTAAAATCATGACCCTGAACAGGAACAAAGTCTAAAGGTGCACCTGTTTTTTCTGCATATTGTGTCAACAAGCGTTTGTATTCATAAGCAATTGTCGCAGTGGTGCAACTTTTCCATAACTCGGCACTCAGCACTGTTTCGATATAGTTGGTTAACCAAAAGAAATTCGGATCAGTATTGATAATGGTCAATACAGGCACTTTGATATTGACTCGGCTACCTTCTTCTAGTGCTTTAATCTTTAATGGTAAATAGCCAAGATCGTGCAATGCTTCGATGTGTTCGACCGGGACAGCACCTTCACCTAGAGAATTGTCCATGCGACGTTTATAGGCTGCGACTACTTTGGCTTTAGGTTGATTAAAGAAGCCCTCGTTCCAAGTTTCAATTAAAAAATGTTTGATAAAACCTTGTAAACCGAAGAACACAATCTTGTCATCAAAATCAGGCAGCATTTTGGCTAAACGTGATGAGCGAGGGGTAAAGTTAGCATAGACGTATTCAGTTCCCACTGGATACTGACGACGGTGATCTGCTTTGTAGAAATCAATTGTATTAAGTGGATTTATTTTAATACTCATTTTACAAGTCTCTTGCTTTAAATCTTAATTTTGAAAATTGATGATGTTGAGTTTGCTTGCTTCTGCTTGTGGCAGACTATTACTGGTAAACACTTGATCGACCAAGCCATCAAATACCTCCAAGCCCTTACTAAAAATGCCATGAGTGACATACAAAATAATGTTTTTGCAGTTTAGGCTACGTAGTTGTTTGGCAATACCAATAAAGGTTGCACCACCGTCACAAATATCATCTGTGATCACTGCTGTTTTTCCTGTCAAATCAGGACTATCCACCGCAGTTGTTCTAATTTTGCCAGTGCTTGGATCACGTTGTTTTTCACAGTAAATGACGTCAATAGTCTGTTGGCGTTGTGAATTAACACCATTGGCAATCGCTTGAGTGCGTTGTGTTGCACCAGCATCAGGACAGATCAACACAGTATCGTCTGTGCTTAAGATCTGCATCAATGTTGGGCTTTGCTGGATGATCTCTATCGGTTCAATATTGATCACCTCTTGGAAGCTAGTATTTTTGCGTAACAGCTCAAGGGTCACTGGGCTATGACAATCCCACACCACAATTTTCTGACGTTGTCCTGCAAATTTTTCGCTATTGCTATTCAATAATTTGGTCATTAAATCCAGTGAAAAGGCTTGACCTTGTGCACAGATACGATCTTGACGTGCGTAAGGAAAATAAGGGATTTCCACCGAAAGGCGCGTGCCTCGTTCCAATAACACATTTTCCAGTAATAGATAGTCCATCACATCTGTACTGTTATTCAGTGAGGCTGTGATCTGAGCGTGTGTTTGTAATTGGTTCAATAACTCAGGTTGTAGTTGAATATGACGTTCACCACCTGAAAACTGCAAAAACTCGATGGGAACATTCGCTTGAGCTGTCATAAGTTGGATCGTCATTTTTTCATTTCTCTTTATAGTGGCTCAAAGCCAGTAAATATATATTGGCATAATGACACTATTAAATGCAAGTGTTAAATTTGATCTTTTTAATAAAAATAGGGAGTTATTAAAAAAAATAGATTCATCTATTTGAAGTTAAAAGAGAATGATTTTTAACTTGTCGCATCGGGTGATTTATAAAGCTGACCCCATTTGATAAAGATATTGATATTTGGGTCATGGATTCTGACAATATGGTTTGTCAAAATTAGGATGAAATATGTTGGTCAGATGATTTCAATCGAAAAAATTGAAGGGCTAACAAATGCAATAAAACAATAAGGAAAGCATCCTATGAAATCGCTAGTTTGTCATAACACTGAGCTGAAGTTGGAAGATAGCCTTCAATTAGTTCCGGCTAAAGGACAAGTATTACTTGAAGTAGTACGTTGTGGAATTTGTGGCTCGGATTTACATATGCAACATCACTGTGATCATATGCATGATTTGGCAGCACGTGTCGGTTTTAATGGGGTGGCTAAATCTTCTGATAAACTTGTTTTCGGGCATGAGTTTTGTGGAAAAGTTTTAGATTATGGGCCAAAAACACGTCGTAAATTAAAAGCCGACACTTTGGTTTGTGCGATGCCATTGTTAAATGTTGAACCACAAGGTTATGTGCCAACAGGGCTTTCACCGAGTGCATCTGGTGGTTATGCTGAACAAATTTTAGTTCAATCCAGTTTAATGTTTGAAGTTCCAAATGGCTTGGATGCCGATCGTGCTGCATTGACAGAACCTATGGCCGTTGCTTTACATGCAGTCCGTCGCAGCAGAATTAAGAAAAATGAGCCTGCAATCGTGGTGGGTTGTGGTCCTGTTGGTTTAGGCGTAATTATTATGCTCAAAGCGATGGGTGTTAAAACTGTCGTTGCCAGCGATTTTTCACCAAATCGTCGTCGGTTGGCTGAGCAGTGTGGTGCAGATGTATTGGTTGATCCTAAACAGCAATCTCCATTTAGTAATTGGAAAGAGCTGGGTTTGTTGGGGAATGTTTCTGAAGCGATTAATATGGGAATGGGGATTTTTGATAAAGTGCAGACTTTCTCATTGCCGTGGGTCAATGCGATGCGAGTGGGAGACAAGCTCGGACTATTACCGAAGCGCCCCGTGATTTTTGAGTGTGTTGGTGTGGCAGGTATCATGCAGCAGATCTTGGAGGG
Organism: Acinetobacter suaedae; assembly: GCF_008630915.1. Classification (NCBI taxonomy): domain Bacteria; kingdom Pseudomonadati; phylum Pseudomonadota; class Gammaproteobacteria; order Moraxellales; family Moraxellaceae; genus Acinetobacter; species Acinetobacter suaedae. The sequence goes on along the minus strand of NZ_CP043909.1, from coordinate 2,655,040 downwards.
TGCACCATTGTTCTCACGTATCGTGGGAGTAGGGGTTTGTATGCAGAGCGATAAGATCGAACCTGCATTGGCGATCAACAAAGAACTCGAGATCCAGTATGTATTGGGTTATACGCCACTTGAGTTTCGCGACACCTTGCATATGATTGCGGAAGGTAAAATTGATGTTTCACCACTGATTACAGGTGTAGTGGGCTTGGAAGGGGTGAGCAATGCCTTTGAAGCCTTACGTGATCCAGAACAACATGCAAAAATTTTGATTGATCCGAAACGAGCAGGATCGGATATCCAATTGATTAAAGCCTAATTTAAAGGCAATAAAAAAGCTGCATTGAGCAGCTTTTTTATTGCTTTAATTAAAAGCTCTTGGTAATGGAGAATGTTACGGTTGAATCAATTGGATTTGAGACTTTAGCATTTGGATTGCCATTACTATACTGTTGGTAAAAGCCCTCTTTATCCCATGCTTTGCTATAGATCAAGCTGCTAGATAGGTTATAAGGCAGTTCCTTATTAATTGCGAAACTTGCATCCTGAAAGCTTGCGGCCGAAAAGTTTTTAATACGTTGGTTACCATAATGTGCATCTGCAGACCAACCTTGCCCCAATGGTTGATGCCAATTGACATCTAGGTAGCCTGATCCACGAGAATGCTTATTATCACCTATAGCAAGTGTATCCGAGTTATTGCCAAAATAGTCTTGGGTATAGGTCACAGCATATTTGACTGTGAGCGGCCCATAACTAATTTCTGGAATAATTTCTCCATAGTCAAAACGAGTGTGTCCTGTATCTGCTGTGGTTTTTGCACCAGGATAGAAATAATAGGCTGCTGTTATACCTAAAGATAAATCTCCAATACTGTGGCTATAACCTGTATAAACATCCCATTCGATCGAAGCGTCACGAATAAAATCATCACTGACATTTGAAGCCCATGTCCCAGCAAAAAAGCCATCTGGATGATTGTAATCTACACCACCTTGTAATGCGGGTTTGCCCCAAGTTTGTTGGAAACCGCGTGATACATACTGGCTTGCGAGTGTGAGATTGGCACTGAATGGAGATGCTGTTTCAGTAGTTGCTTCTGTTGCATGCGCCGTATGAATCAAAGCGATGAAAGGAAGTGTAAATAAAATTCTTTTCATTTGAATTTTCCTAATGGTTGGCAGCACCTTAAAACTTAAGGTGTTGAACATAACTGGACTAGGTTATGCAAATGGACGTAAAGGTGTTTGACGAGCAGGACTTGATCCTGCTTTGTAATAAGGTGCCTGTGAACGTGGTAATTTTTTCCCACGAATTTGATCAGCAATTTTTTCTGCCATCATAATAGTGGTGGCATTTAAATTACCTGTAATGATCAGTGGCATGATAGATGCGTCGACCACACGTAAACCTTGTATACCATGGACGCGACCTTGACCATCTACTACTGCCATATCATCTTCACCCATCTTACAACTACATGATGGGTGGAATGCGGTTTCGGCATGATTACGTACAAACTCATCCAATTCTGCATCGGTCTGAATGTGTTTACCTGGGCTAATTTCTTCACCACGATATGGATCTAGTGCAGGCTGAGCCATGATTTCACGAGTAATGCGGATCGCATCACGGAATTCTCGCCAGTCCTGTTCGGTTGACATGTAGTTGAACAGGATACTTGGATGCTCAAATGGGTCTTTTGATTTGAGTTTGACTCGACCGCGAGAAGGTGAGCGCATTGAGCCGACATGGGCTTGGAAACCATGTTCTTTTACTGCATTGCTGCCGTTGTAGTTAATCGCCACTGGCAAGAAATGATATTGAATATTTGGCCAGTCGAATTCTTCCGAACTACGGATAAAGCCGCCTGCTTCAAATTGGTTACTTGCACCAATACCTTTGCCCAAGAATAGCCATTCAGCACCAATTGCCGGTTGGTTATACCATTGTAGAGCAGGATAGAGTGACACAGGTTTTTTACATTGGTATTGCAAATACATTTCCAAATGGTCTTGCAGGTTTTCACCCACGCCAGGTAAGTCATGCACTACATCAATATCCATTGATTTTAAGAAGGTGCTTTCACCGATACCTGAGCGTTGCAAGATTTGTGGTGATGCAATTGCACCTGCACAGAGTAATACTTCACGTTTCGCGTGTGCTTGTTTCATATTGGCTTGATCAGTACCAATGATGTACTCAACACCCACCGCTTGTTTATTGTTAAACAAGATTTTATTGGTCATTGCATGGGTTACGATGGTGAGATTTGGACGACCTTTCGCCATATCCAAGTAACCACGAGCGGTACTTGAACGACGACCTTGCGGTGTCACAGTACGATCCATCGGACCAAAGCCTTCCTGCTGATAACCATTTAAATCATCAGTACGCGGATAACCTGCTTGTACGCCAGCTTCAATCATGGCGTGAAACAGTTCATTATTGCCTTGTTTTGGGGTAGTGACTGAAACGGGGCCATCACCACCATGATAGTCATTCTCCCCAATATCGCGGGTTTCAGCTTTTTTGTAATACGGTAAGCAGTCTGCATATGTCCAATCTTCAAGACCTTTCATGCTTGCCCATTGTTCTAGATCCATTGCATTACCACGGATATAACACATGCCGTTGATCAGAGATGAGCCGCCAAGCCCTTTGCCACGACCGCACTCCATACGACGATTGTTCATATGTGGTTCAGGATCAGTTTCATAAGCCCAATTATAACGGCGACCTTGAAGGGGAAAGGCCAATGCGGCTGGCATTTGGGTACGAAAATCTAAACGATAATCTGGACCACCTGCTTCTAATAATAATACTGAGATATCTGCATCTTCAGTTAAACGTGCGGCAAGGACATTACCTGCTGAACCTGCACCAATAATAATATAATCGTATTCTTGCTTATTCATACTTAGCCTTTATTTGTTTGCATGATCAACTGAAAGCATGGTGTTTCAGTTGATCAAGTGAAGATAAAGCGCGATGCTTTTTAGAAAATGCTTTGGTAATCACCAAGCTCAACTTGAATGGATTTAATGCGGGTGTAATGCCCTAAAGTGGTGAGACCATTTTCACGACCAACACCAGACTGCTTATAGCCACCTACTGGCATTTCAGCAGGAGATTCTCCCCACGTATTGATCCAGCAGATCCCAGCTTCGATTTGATGAATAATACGGTGCGCTCGACTAATATCTTGCGTGACGACACCCGCAGCAAGACCAAAGTTAGTGTTATTGGCACGGCGAATCACTTCTTCCTCAGTTTGATAACTGAGGATACTCATGACAGGTCCAAAGATTTCATCTTGAACAATACGCATATCATCGGTGCAATCACTAAAAACAGTAGGTAGCACATAAGCACCTTGGGCAAATTGTCCCGTTGCACGTTCTCCGCCTATCAACAATTTAGCGCCCTGTTGTTTGCCAGCATTGATATAGGAAAGCACTTTGTCCATGTGTGGGAAGCTTGCCAGTGGACCGAAATTTGTTTCAGCATCCATTGGGTCGCCGAGGCGGATACGCTGTACACGTTCTACAATCGCTGCCTCGAATTCGGCTAAACGTGATTTTGGAACAAAAACCCGCGTGCCATTGGTACAAACTTGGCCTGAGCTAAAGAAATTAGCCATGATTGCAATATCTGCGGCACGGTTAAGATCGGCATCTTCACAAATAATCAGGGGTGATTTACCACCGAGTTCCATCGTGACTTCTTTAAGTGTAGAACCTGCGGCACTGGCCATTACTTTTTTGCCTGTTTCAACACCACCCGTGAAAGAGATTTTCTCGATTACAGGGTGTTCAGTGAGCCATTGTCCGATGTCACGACCTGCACCTTGTACGACATTAAATACGCCGTCTGGAAGTCCTGCTTCGGTATAGATTTCAGCAAGTTTAAATGCAGTCAATGGGGTGGTTTCACTTGGTTTGAAAATCATCGCATTCCCCGCGGCAAGGGCAGGAGCGGATTTCCATAAAGCGATTTGAATTGGATAGTTCCAAGCGCCGATCCCAGCAACCACACCGAGTGGTTCACGGCGTGTATAAAAGAAACTTGATTCACGCAACGGAACTTGTTCACCTTGAATTGCCGTTGCAAGACCTGCGTAATATTCAAGTACATCAGCACCCGTGACGATATCAACAGTTGATGTTTCGCTATAGGCCTTACCAGTATCAAGCGTTTCAAGCTTCGCCAGTTCGTCATTACGTTCACGAAGAATATCAACAGCACGGCGTAAAATACGAGAACGTTCCATCGCAGTCATCGCAGCCCAAACTTTTTGTCCTTGTTGGGCGCTTTGAACAGCGGTTTCAATATCTTGTTGTGAGGCTTGCTGAAGTGTTGCGATCACTTCACCGTTAGCAGGGTTAATACTATCAAATGTTTGGCCGCTAGTTGCTTCAACATAGCGTCCATGGATATATAGTTGATGAACGTGAGCATCACTCATTCTGTTTCTCCTGCAAAGGCTTGTTGGCAAATTGCAATTGCGTTTTTACATAATCGTAAGCAATGGAACGGGCGAGTTGACTGTCAAATTCGTCATGACTGCTTAAACTCCCGCGTAACCATAATCCGTCAATCAATGCTGCTAAACCACGAGCAGCAATACTTGCCTGTTCTTTATCCAATAACTTGAGGAAATAGAATTTCAAGTTTGAATACAGGCGTTGATCATTAATTCGTTGCAAACGCCCTAACTCGGGAAGATGCATACTGGCTGACCAAAAGTCTAACCAAACACGCATCGCTTGCTTGTTGACCTGACTAATATCAAAGTTGGAATCAATAATTGCCTTGATTTGGCTTTCTGGATGCGTATCTGCTTCCGCTTTGTATTGGTCAGTTTTTTGACGCAAAACGTTGAGCATTTCTTGCATACAGGTATTGATTAATCCCTGTTTATCACCGAAATAGTGACTCACAATACCAGTTGATAACTCGGCCTTTTTTGCAATTTGTGCAATGGTGGTATTGGATAACCCCACTTCAGAAATTACATGGAATGCGGCGTTGATAATTTCTTCGCGTCGCACATGCTCTGGTTTGACTCTACGTTTTGTCATGTTGATCCACTGAAAGGCCTGTGAAGGTACTTTTTATTTAACATTTCTCAATGTAGAACATCATAGCACTTTTTTATCATACTTTTTATTGATTGAACGTTCAATCAATAAAAAGTATAATCTGTAAAAATCAAACAATTTTTGATTGCTTGGTCAAAAGATACAGTAATAAAAATACACCGATTGCAAGGAGCAAGATGATGGTGTCAAAAAGTAAGGATGGATTTTCTTCCGAACGTATTCGATTAAATTTATTTGTTTTTTGGAGCTCCGCAATCAGTATCGGTGTTTTTGGCCTATTGTTTGTTGGTTTTCCAGAGCAAAGCCAGTTTTGGTTGACTTATGTTCAAGAGCAAGTCAACCAGTTATTTGGCTGGTATTACATGTTAGTCATAATTTTATGTCTTGGTTTTGTTGCATGGTTGGCTTTTTCTCGGGTAGGACAGATTCCATTAGGTAAAAATCAAGATAAGCCAGAGTTCGGTTATCTGGCATGGGTATCCATGCTTTTTTCCGCGGGTATCGGTATTGCTTTACTCTATTATGGCGTTGCTGAACCCGTCGATCATTTCCTTCGTCCACCTGAAGGTGAGGGTGGGACGGTACAAGCGGCGCGTGATGCCATGATGTATAGCTTCCTGCATTGGGGGATTCATGGTTGGGTGCTGTATGCGCTGATCGGCGTAACCTTGGGTTATTTTGCGTTTCGATTAGATTTACCGTTGGCTTTGCGTTCTGCGCTTTATCCAATTTTCGGTCCTCGAATTTATGGTTGGATTGGCGATTTCGTTGATGGTTTTGGTATTTTGGCGACGGTCATTTCACTGGTGACGAATTTGGGGATTGGTGCGTTGGTGTTGGTGTCTGGAATTACCTATTTGTTGCCAGAAATTCCCAATACGCATAGTACTCTGATTGCTGTGGTATTACTGATGATGGCGGTTGCCACGATCACGACTGTGGTTGGCATTGAAAAAGGTTTGGCGTGGCTATCACGTATTAATTTACGTCTGTTATATGCTTTACTACTGTTTGTTTTCCTCGCAGGTCCAACCAATCATTTGCTCAATGGTTTGGTGCAAAATGTGGGCGATTATCTCAATAGTTTTATTGCCAAAAGTTTTGATATGTATTTATACGATCAATCGGCAAATTCGTGGTTGGGTTCGTGGACGGTATTCTATTGGGCATGGTGGATTGCTTGGGCGCCTTTTGTTGGGATGTTCATTGCACGTATTTCCAAAGGCCGTACCATTCGAGAAGTCGTCTTAGGTGTGTGCTTGATACCGCTGGGTTTTACCTTGGCATGGATTTCGATTTTTGGTAATACCGCGATTCATTTAATCTTGAATCAAAAACAGCAAGCACTGGGAGAAATGGTTTTAGCTGATCCCGCATTATCCTTATTTAAGTTCCTTGAATTTTTGCCATTCAATCCTGTTATTGCTGGGATTGTTGTTATGATTTGTTTCGTATTGTTTTTGACCCCAGTAGGTTCGGGTACACTCATGATCGCGAATCTTTCCTCGAAAGGGGGAAGTAATGAAAGTGATTCACCGATTTGGTTACGTATTTTTTGGTCTGTGGTCATCACGATCGTCAGTATTGGTCTACTTTTAGCTGGTAGTTTTGATGCAATGCAAAGTGCGGTGGTACTTTGTGGATTACCATTCTCCGTTATTCTTTTGCTTTATATGTTTGGTTTAGCCAAAGCGCTAAAACAGGATCAATATCATCCTCAACAGCCACAAGTGGTAACGGAGGAAGTTCAGCCATTACATCAGCCTACTAAAGAACCAGAAGTTATGTAATTTCGGTTGATGCACTTTATTTTTCATTTTTTATTCGGATGGATCTTTTCGCTTATGCTTTAAATAACGAAAAGATCAGGACGAATATTTTTCTTTTTTTCTCATTCCTTGAGGATTGTATGGTGACAGATAATCCAAGAGCAGTTGATGATTCATCTATTCAAACAAAAGATCAGTTAAATCGTGTGGTCTTTTATGTTTCAGCGCTCATAATTTTAATATTTTCATTAACTACGATTTTGTTTAATGATTTTGCCAATCACGTATTAAATACGGTTTTGGACTGGGTCAGTTCCACATTTAGTTGGTATTACCTACTTGCTGCAACTTTATATCTAATCTTTGTGGTGTTTATTGCTTGTTCTCGTTATGGGGATATTAAGCTGGGGCCTAAGCATTCCAAACCAGAGTTTAGCTTATTGAGCTGGTCTGCGATGTTGTTTGCGGCAGGGATCGGAACGGATTTAATGTTCTTCTCTGTGGCTGAGCCACTTTCTCATTATATGAATCCACCTGTCGGTGAAGGGCAGACCTATGAAGCTGCACGACAAGGCATGGTGTGGACATTATTTCACTATGGCTTAACAGGTTGGGGGATGTATGCCTTGGTGGGAATGGCATTGGGCTATTTCAGCTATCGCTATAATTTGCCTTTGACCATTCGTTCAGCGTTGTATCCTATTTTCGGCAACAAAATTGATGGCCCGATTGGGCATAGTGTCGATACTGCAGCCGTTATTGGTACCATTTTTGGTATTGCGACCACCTGTGGTATCGCCGTTGTTCAGATCAATTATGGTCTGCATGTTTTATTTGGCTGGCCAGAAGGTCTGTGGATTCAATCCAGTTTGATCTTGGTCGCGGTGATTGTCACCATTATTTCAGTGACAGCAGGGGTGAATAAGGGAATTAAAGTCCTGTCTGAGATCAACATTTATGCTGCCATTGGTTTGATGCTATTTGTGTTGTTCTTGGGGAATACGGAGTTTCTACTCAATGCGCTGGTACAAAACTTTGGTGACTACATTAGCCGTTTTCCAAGTTTGGCTTTAGATAGCTTTGCATTTGAACAACCAAAAGAATGGATGAATAGTTGGACCTTGTTCTTTTGGGCATGGTGGGTGGCTTGGTCGCCATTTGTAGGGCTGTTCTTGGCGCGTATTTCACGTGGTCGTACTATTCGTGAGTTTGTCTGCGGTACTTTAATTATTCCTCTACTCTTTACCATTACTTGGTTATCTATATTTGGGAATAGCGCTTTATACAATGTTATTTTTGATGGTAATAATGCTTTGGCGCAAACAGTGTTAACCGATCCTGCACATGGTTTCTATGATTTGTTGGCTCAATATCCCGGCTTTGCCTTTATTGCGGGAATCGCTACGATTACAGGACTATTATTCTATGTGACTTCTGCCGATTCAGGCGCTTTAGTACTGGGTAACTTCACCACCAAATTTTCAAATGTAGACAATGATGCACCGCGTTGGTTACGTGTGTTTTGGGCAATTGCGATTGGATTGTTAACGATTGCCATGTTGATGGCAAATGGGATCACGGCTTTACAAAGTGCCACGGTGATTATGGGACTGCCATTCAGTTTTGTGATGCTATTGGTAATGGCTGGATTGTATAAATCTTTACGTTTAGAGGATTATCGCAAAGCCAGTCGCAGTTTAAATGCTGCCCCTGTGGTGGGGAATGTCGATATTCTGAATTGGAAACAGCGACTATCACGTGTGATGCATCATCCCGGTAGCCATGAAACGCAACGTATGCTGGACAGTGTATGTAAACCTGCGGTACAGACGGTTGCGGATGAGTTAATGAAACGCGGAATGAATGTTGAAGTTACTCAGACAGAAATCGAAGATAGCGATACGCTTTACCATCTTGATTTGACGATTTATATCGAAGAAGAGCATAACTTTGTTTATCAGATCTGGCCAGTACGTTATATCGCCCCAACATTTAGTGAGCGAGGAAAACGTGGCAAGCAGCATTATTATCGTTTAGAGACTTTCTTGTATGAAGGTTCTCAGGATAATGATTTGGTTGGTTATACCAAAGAGCAAGTGATTAATGACATTCTGGATAAGTATGAGCGTCATATGACCTTCTTACATATCAATCGAATTAGTCCCGGAAATCGTCCGTTGTATCCTGACTCACAAGACTAATTTTATAAAACCCTGCTGTAATCAGCGGGGTTTTTTTTATCATCCTTTTAAAGAGCGCCGTATTGCTGCCAAGTTTCGCCTGTTTCATGTGGTGCATATTTCTCTTTTAATTCATGCAGAGATTGAGTTTGATAGAGCGCAAAGACAATCATAATCACGAATAATCCACCGAGTTTGATCAGTTTTTTATAGCGATAGTGGCTCGAATACAAATAGAAAATGCAGTAGAACGCTAAAATTAAATAAGTACAAAATAGTGAATTTAACGCTAAATAGATAAGGAGCAAAGTTGTAAATAATAAGATAATACGATTTTTTAAAGTAGTGGGATGAAAGCTGAAGATATATAAAAATAGAAAACCAATTGATGTCCAAAATAGATAACTTTGACCACCAATAATCACAATATAGGTGGATTGTAGCCAAAGTAGCATTAACCATAGAAAAATGGAAACAATAATAAATTTAGAAGCGCCTGATGAGACAGGCAATGAGTCTTTCATATGGATTAGCGTTTAAAATCAAAATTGTTAAGGGCTAAAACGAAAATTCAGTAAATCTTTAGTTTTGAGCTTGGTAAAAACAACGCAGACAAATGCCAGTGACCCTCCGATATACATCGCGGGAATTACGCTAAAAAAACGTGTTACTACACTGGATTGTAATGCACCAAGTTCATTGCTTGAGCTAACAAAGATGCCATTCATCGCAGCAACACGTCCTAGCATATTTTTCGGCGGGGTGAGTTGCAGTATCGTTTGGCGAATTACAATGTTAACACTATCACAAGCACCCATAATAATGAGAACTAACATAGAAAAATAGAGTTGTCTGGTAACTGCAAAAATTAAAGTGCAGCACGCAAATCCAGTAACGGCAATCAACATGATTCGCCAAGGTTGTGTTCGAGGTGGAAATCGGACCAAAATCACCATCATCATTAGTCCGCCAATTGCGGGTGCTGCGCGCAGCAGTCCATAGCCATCAGCACCGAGGTGTAAAACATCCTGAGCAAAAATGGGTAATAGGGCGATTATGCCACCAAAAAATACAGAGCTAAGGTCAAGAAACATTGCCCAAAAAATTATTCTAGTTTTAAAAATAAATAGCAGTGCTTCTTTTAAGCTATCTGAAATTGATTCGGGAGGTAAAACTGGAAATTGTCGGGTTTGCAAACACCATAATGCAAGACTCCCTATTGCAAACAGAACAAGGATGACGGCAAAACTTAGATCTAAACTCAGATGGGCAAGTAGAAAACCACCGATGACAGGCGCAAGGATTCCACCCGCTTGCCAGCACATACTGGTCCACGTAGCAGCATTGGTATATAGATGCTCAGGTACGACAAACGGACGCAGTGAGTTGAAGCAAGGACTATAAATTCCTCGGATACAGCCAAATAAGAATAAAATACTGAAACTAAGAACTAACAAGTGTTTTGTTGGAATAAGTTGGCTATGAAATAAATCAAAACAAAGCCATAAAGCAGCGGAAAGTGGAATCGTGAAGCTAAAACAGATTTGCAAAATACGCTGACGATTAAATCGATCTGCAATATAACCGCCCCATAACGACAGCATTAAAAAGGGTAATAGATCCATGATGCCAATTAAACCGAGCATTAAAGGATTTTTGGTGATTTGATAGAGTTGAAAAGCAATCACGACTTCCTGAATCAGTACAGCAAAAGTTAAGCAGCATTGATTTAGTGTCAGTAAACTAAAGTCACGACAACGAAAAGCAGCAAAAGCCGAAGTAGGGACAGGACGAGATGACATCAGATCGGTTGAGATTTCAAAATCAAGATAAATAAAAAAGAGGAGTCGAAACTCCTCCCTTTAGCATGTGTTACAGCAGGGCTTATTGCGCCACAGCGACAGCGTTACTTTGCTGCTTTGCAGGAACAAGTTGAGCTGGCGTTGTATAATTTAAGCCAAGTGTTGAGCTTGTATATTGGCGAATTTGATCAAGTAATACAGGGTCTGTTGCAAGGTCTTGACCATAAGAACGAACGATCTCATGCAACTTCCCATCCCATTCACCTTTGGTTTTTTCTGGGAATGCTTTTTCAAGCAAATTCAGCATGATGTAAGGTGATGTTGAAGCACCAGGAGAAGCGCCAAGTAAAGCAGTTACGGTTTTGTCTTCAGATGCAAAGATTTCTGTACCAAACTGCAACTTCGCAGGTTTACCAGGTTCCTTTTTAATGATCTGAACACGTTGACCACCTTGGCGTAAATGCCAGTCTTTTGGATCAGCTTCTGGATAGTATTTTTTCAACTCATTGAAACGATCTTCATCAGACATCAATACTTGGCTAATCAAGTATTGAACAAGGTCTGCATTTTGTAAGCCAATTGCAGTCATTGGAAGGATGTTGTTCTTGTTGGTTGATGCTAATAAGTCGAGTTGAGAACCATATTTTAGGAACTTGTTCGAATAGGTCGCAAAAGGTCCAAACAATACATATTTTTTACCATCAATATAACGGGTATCAATATGTGGCACTGACATTGGCGGTGCGCCAAGATCCGCACGGCCATAGACTTTAGCAGTATGTTTTTCAGTAATTGCAGGATTATCTGTCACAAGGAACTCACCACCCACAGGGAAGCCAGCATATTGTTTTGCTTCAGGTAAGCCAGTCATTTGTAATAATTTAATCGCTGCACCACCTGCACCAATAAATACAAAGCGGGTTTTGACATGGCTAACTTCACCTGATTTCAGGTCTTTAAATGCGACAGACCATGTGTTGTCATCATTTTTACTGATACCTGTGACTTCAGTAGAGGTTCTCAGCTTGAAGTTTGGATTTTTTTCGAGGTGGTTAACCAATTGTGTTGTAATCGCACCATAGTTCACATCTGAACCCACATCCATACGTGTTGCTGCGATTTTTTGTTGTGGATCACGACCATCCATCACCAATGGTGCCCATTGCTGTACTTCTGCTGGATCTTCAGTGATTTTCATGCCCGCAAACAACGGCTCTTGGATCATAGCTGCATAACGCTTTTCCATGAATTGCACATTATCACCCCAAACGAAGGCAATATGTGGTACTGGATTGATAAAGCTATTTGGTGTACCCAATACACCTTGTTTCACTTGATGCGCCCAAAATTGCTTTGCAATTTCGAATTGGCTTGCGACATTCACAGCTTTAGAAACGTCCATTTTACCGTCTTTTTCTTCGGTATAGTTCATTTCCATAAAGCCAGAGTGACCTGTACCTGCATTGTTAAAACCGTTTGAACTTTCTTGTGCAACCGCATCAAGACGTTCATACATGCGAACATTCCAGTCAGGTTGTAACTCATTTAGATAAGCACCCAATGTGGCACTCATAATACCGCCACCGATCAATACGACATCGACAACAGGTTCGTCACTTTTAGTTTTAATTGCCTTTGACGTAATCGGTCTAAAAAGAAAGGCAACTGCGATAACAATTAGCACAAGCAGTAGTGCTAATAAGTATTTCCAAAATTTTTTCATTCAATTTACCTTAAAAATTAAATGACGCTCTATATAAAAGCCATATATAGAGAGAAAAGATTTAAATGATGATGCATGCACTCGAGGCACATCAAGATAGGAGGGTGCCCGAATTGGGATTGGAGACAATTTTGTGAATTTTACTTTAATTTGAGTGGTTTTTTATAGTTTTAATGTTTAAAAATGTACAAATCAAGCCATTTCTAGTGTTCATTTGATGATTTATTGTTTTGTTTTCTGGTTGTTATTAAATTTATCAAATAGTGACTTGCATCACTATTTGTTGGCGAAGTTCTACAATTTTCTTGAAGTGATAGATTTTACCCTTTATCTCGACCACAAAGCGGCTTAGGATTTAAATATAGTGGATTTATACGGCAAAGCTAGCGTTAAGATCAGGGCAAAACAACGGAGCTGAAGATCAGAAGAGTAAGAACTAAATTACACATAGTATAATTAAATTATGTATTGCATAAATTTGTGGTTTCTTGTAGCATGAATTTATGTTGAGAGCCAATGATTACATTTGGCTGACTTATGGACGGAAGAAAAGGTTTCAACACGGATGCTTTTGACCTATTTATAAAAACATCGGAAACCTTTTCTAATCATGCTTGCGGTTGTTGATGGCATTTAAATGACATGTTTTAAGCATTTAGATCAATCACAAGAAAACCGAGTGTGAAACGGATGAATTTATCTAAATAAGGGAAACTAGATGGACATTTTAGATAACCCATTAGAATTATGTGGATTTGCTTTTATTGAGTTTGTATCGACGGAAAATGGATTAGATCAAATTTTTGAGACCATTGGTTTTACCAAAGTCGCAAAGCATAAGTCTAAAAAAGTTTATTTATGGCGCCAAGGCAATATCAATATCATTTTGAATTACCAGCCTGAATCTTATGCTTCTTTCTTCTTTAAAGAACATGGGCCATCAGCGTGTGCGATGGGCTTTAGAACCCGTGATGCAGCAAAAGCATTTAAGAAAGCAGTTGAGCTTGGTGCTGAGCCAATGTACTCGCAAGCGGGTCCAATGGAGCTGAATATCCCTGCGATTAAAGGCATTGGTGGCATGCCAATCTTCCTTGTGGATCGTGACATTTATGAAAATGATTTCATCTTCTTTGATGATGTCGAGAAGAATCCAAAAGGCGCTGGCTTAAATGAGATCGATCATTTGACTCACAATGTTTATAAAGGTCGTATGGAGTATTGGGCGAATTTCTATGAGAAGATTTTCAACTTCCAAGAAATTCGTTACTTTGATATCAAAGGTGAATATACGGGCTTAACCTCTAAAGCATTGACAGCTCCAGATGGCATGATTCGTATTCCTCTGAATGAAGATTCAGACAAGGGTAACGGTCAGATTGCAGAATTCCTGTCTGATTTCAATGGTGAAGGCATTCAGCACATTGCTTTTATCACCGATGACTTGATTTCAACTTGGGATAAGTTAAAAGGCTTAGGGCTTGAGTTTATGACGCCACCGCCTGAAACTTATTATGAAATGTTGAAGGAGCGTCTACCAGAGCATGGTGAGCCAACAGAAGAGCTGCAAAAGCGTGGTATTTTGTTGGATGGAAATACCAAAGACGGTCAGAAGAAATTGTTATTACAAATCTTCTCTCAAAATATGCTCGGACCTGTGTTCTTTGAGTTTATCCAACGTAAAGATGACGATGGTTTTGGTGAAGGTAACTTCAAAGCACTATTTGAATCGATTGAGCGTGATCAGATTCGCCGTGGTGTGTTAGAAACCAAATAATTCGTTTAAAGATCCAAAGCAAAAAGCCAAGAAATCAATTTCTTGGCTTTTTTTATGGGGGAAACGATTTGAATTAACGTGTCTTGATATATTGATTGATTGCTGCCACTTCTCGTTTGAAAAGTTCGAGCTTTTCGCTACCTTCATGGACTGGGAAAAACATTTCACTATCCAATGCAACGATACAAAATTCCATCGCTTGATGCGCATTGAAGATCGGTAGTCCAACTGCATTGATCCCAACCAGTAAGTCACCTTGGGCGATTGCCATTCCATTATCTAAGATATTTTCTTTGAGATTTTTGAACTCATCCCAGTTCGCAGGTTTGATCGCATAGTGATGATGTGCAGCTCTTTCCCATTCAGCATGTATCAAGGGTTGAATCACCGCTTCAGGTAGGTAAGAGGCAAAAATACGACCAGCAGCAGAGTTGACCAATGGCATGATCGAACCAACTTTGGTCACGATTGAAATTGGATGATTAGACTCAATCGACTGAACCACCAATGGGCCTTTCGGCGACCATTTGCTGATTTGAATACCACAGCCAATTTTGCTTTGTAGCTCATAAATTAAATGTTGCACCAGCTGTAGTACATCGGTATGTTGGATGCAGTTTAGACCCAACCGCCATGCTTGATCACCGAGTGCATATTGACCATCATCAAGCTGTTTGGCGTAATTCATCCGAATCAAGCTCACTAAATAGCGGTGAACCTTAGCCGGATGCATATCCAGTTTACTGGAGAGCTCTTTTAATATAATGGGTTTATTGTGTTCTAAAAGGGCATTGAGTACAGATAAACCCACCTCTAGTGATTGAACTCCACCAGATAACTTTTCTTCAATCATTCAATAAACCCTTTATACACATGATATCTAGCCGTATTCGTTTGATTTGAATAGATGGTTTCAATGTTCAACACATCATGCCTGAGCATGTTACAAAATAGAAATCACCTTTTTTAATGACTTAAATAGGTGAATTGCATAAGCATACAATGCTTTGTGTTGAGATAGTATTGTGTTTGTCGCAAAACAGACGACCAGATTTCTGTCTCAGCACAGCCAATATTCGACCATAAAAAATCGACATTGAAGCAAATCTACTCCAATGTCGATCAATCTTACATTTATACTGTGAATCGATGCATTGTTAAGACTTTTGTGATGAGATCTTTCAATGACATTCTATTCACAGTGATCATGCTTAGACGCCTAACTCTTCTTCATGCAGAAAATGAGTATGTTGAGGGGCACGTTTGGTTCGGCTCCATTCCTCTAACATTTCAGTTTTCATTTCTTCAGTAATACGTGCAATCTTGGCATCGGCATGAATATCGTTATAGGTGAGTTCTAAACGATGACCATTTGGATCAAAGAAGTAAATTGAATGGAAAATGCCATGATTGGTCACGCCAAGGACCTTTACACCATTTGCTTCAAGATGTTCTTTGGCTCTTAATAATGTGGCTTGGTCTTCAACTTCAAAGGCAATATGTTGTACCCATTGAGGGGTGTTTTCATCACGTCCCATTTCGGGCTGTGTTGGTAACTCAAAGAAGGCTAAAACATTTCCTTGACCTGCATCGAGGAATAAATGCATATAAGGATCAAAGGCTTTGGTTGAAGGGACATGATCTTCGGCAAATGCCAAAATAAAATCCATATTCAACATGGTTTTGTACCATTCCACTGTTTCTTTGGCATCTTTGCAGCGGTAGGCAACGTGGTGAATCTTTTTAATTGCAAATGTCATGATAAAGCTCCTTTTTATCTTTATTCCCAATCGGGTTGTTGTTCAGGGGCAGCTTGATGAAATGCTGGAAGCGCCATACAGTGTTGATAAATCGATTCAATTTTTGGAAATCCGCTCAAATCTACTTTAAAACGTTTGGCGTTATAGACTTGTGGGATCAAACAGCAATCGGCAAAAGTTGCTTGTGTACCAAAACAAAACTGACCATTGGATTGGCTGAGTTGTGTCTCTAAACTACGGAAACCTTCAATAATCCAATGCTGATACCAGTGATTTTTTTGAGTATCATCGAGTGCAAGTTCATGTTGTAAGTATTTCAACACTCTTAGGTTGTTGAGTGGATGGATATCACAAGCGATGGCTTGAGCAAATGCACGCACTTGAGCGCGATCAACAAGATCCTTTGGTAATAAAGCAATCGCTGGATAGGCTTCTTCCAGATATTCCAAGATACTGATGGACTGAAGTAACGGTTGATCCGCATCCACGAGGGTAGGTACCAACTGGCTCGGATTCAGTGCTTGATAATCTGCCAGTTGTTGCTCATTTTTAACCAAATGCACTGCCTGCGTGTCATAGGCAAGTGCTTTTAGGTTGAGTGCAATTCGTACCCGAAAGGCGGCTGAACTACGGAAATAGCTATACAGTTTCATAGCTCACTTCCTCAGTTTCCTGAAAGTCAAAGCGATGTGCTGCAAGAATGGTATTTTCGACTTGGCCAAAACCAATACGAATACCATCTTTTTCACAGTGACCCTTCATAATGACGCGATCACCATCTTCCAAGAAACCACGCTGCTCACCATTGGCAAGGGTAAGTGGTTTGGTGGTATTCCATGTCAGCTCAAGCAAACTACCATAAGAATCTTCTGTTGGTCCGGAGATCGTACCTGAACCCATTAGATCACCAACTTGGACATTACAACCTGCAATGGTGTGGTGAGTGAGTTGTTGTGCCATCGACCAGTACATATATTTAAAGTTGGTCTGACAGATCACATCGGCGGTTTGTGATTTCGGGCTTTGAATTTCGACACTGAGTTGAATATCGTAACTGTTGGCGATATTTTCTTGTAAATAGCTGAGAGGCTGCGGTTGTTGTACTGGACCTCTGACTTTGAAAGGTTCCAATGCATCCATAGTCACTACCCATGGTGAAATCGCGCTGGCAAAAGTTTTGGCATTAAATGGTCCTAATGGCACGTATTCCCATTGTTGGATATCACGTGCAGACCAGTCATTTAATAACACCATACCAAAAATATGATCCCAAGCATCTTCAATCGCTATGGGCTGTCCTAAGCTTGTTGGTTTACCCACGATAAATGCAGTTTCTAACTCAAAATCGAGTTTACGTGTTGCAGAGAAAACTGGACGCTCGCTATTCGGTAATTTGATTTGTCCAGATGGACGGACAATATCAGTACCACTCACAATCACAGAACTGGCACGACCGTTATAACCGACTGGTAACTCACTCCAGTTAGGTAATAGGGCATTCTTTGGGTCTCTGAACATGGTACCGACATTGGTGGCATGTTCTTTAGATGAATAAAAATCGGTATAACCTGGAACATGGATTGGTAAGTGTAAAGTTACCGCATTTTGTGGACGTAAAACTAAAGTACGTAGTTCCGCATTGTCACGCAGGGTTGGGTTGTTGGCAGACAACAAGTTTTGTAAGGTCTGACGCACGTATTGCCAGTTGTGTTTACCTGATTCGATAAAAGCGTTCAGTGTTGGCTGATTGAAATAATCTTGATTTCCTTCAATTTTTAATAAGCCATGTGCTGTTAAGGCTGCAAGGTCAAGTACCCAGTCACCAATTGCCACACCCACACGTTTATGTGTTGGGTTGCTTTCACTAAAAATTCCATAAGGCAAATTATGAATTGTGAAATCAGATTGTGAGTCAATCTCAAGAAAAGAGGTTAAATGCTGTGTCATGAGTTTGCCTTCCTTGTCTTAATTTTGTCTGGATTTACCATAAATATTTTTGAGTCTTGATTAGATGTTTGAAAAACAAGGCTAAATTTAAAAATCACCGTGCTTGTTATGCTTCATCAAGGCTCTGAACCGTAGCTGATCATTTCTATCATACTGAAAATAATTAATTACGCAATACATAATTTAATTACATATTTCATAATTGTTGTTATTTGTTGAATTTTCTGTTTATATGCGCGGTTATGAGAAAAGTGAATCAATTATTTTTTGATCAACACTAGGCATTTCTGATTAATTTATGATATACGTAATTTTGGATAAGAAAATTACGTGACAAGGATGAGAATAATCATATGTCAAATCAACAGCAAGGAAACCTGAAACACGGTTTGAGCAATCGGCACATCCAGCTTATCGCGCTAGGTGGGGCAATTGGTACAGGGTTATTTCTCGGTATCTCTCAATCGATTAAGCTCGCAGGTCCGTCCGTCATCTTGGGTTATGCAATCGCAGGATTTATTGCATTCATGATGATGCGACAGTTAGGTGAAATGGTGGTTCAAGAGCCAGTGAGTGGTTCTTTTAGTCATTTTGCACACAAATATTGGGGTTCATTTGCTGGCTTTATGTCAGGCTGGAATTATTGGGTACTCAATATTCTGGTCTGTATGGCAGAGCTGACTGCAATTGGACTCTATATTCAATATTGGTGGCCCGAGATTCCAACATGGGCATCCGCATTGGCGTTTTTCCTGTTAATTAACGGTATCAACTTATTACATGTCAAACTCTTTGGCGAAATGGAGTTTTGGTTCTCTATCGTCAAAATTTTAGCCATTTTAGCCATGATTGGCTTCGGTTCTTATTTGTTGGCAACAGGTACAGCTGGTCCACAAGCGGGGATTAGTAATCTTTGGGCATTGGGTGGTTTCTTCCCATTTGGTGTTGAAGGACTAATCATGGCGATGGCGGTGATTATCTTTGCTTTCGGTGGAATTGAATTGTTTGGTATTACGGCAGCAGAAGCGCGTGATCCAGATAAAACTTTACCTAAAGCCGTTAACCAAATTATTTACCGTATTCTGATTTTTTATATCGCTACGTTATTTATTCTGTTTGCATTGTTCCCTTGGAACCAAATGGCAGAAGGCGGTAGTCCTTTTGTGATGGTATTTGCTTCTTTGGACAGCCACGGTGTAGCGACGATGCTGAACTTCGTCATTTTGACTGCTGCTGTTTCGGTATATAACGGTACAAGTTATTGTAGCAGCCGTATGTTGTTAGGTTTGGCTCAGCAGGGCAATGCTCCAAAATTCTTAAAGCAGATCAATAAACGTGGTATTCCAACCAATGCGGTATTGGTCTCTGCTTTTGTGACAGTGTTATGTGTAGTGATCAACTACCTATTCCCACAAAAAGCCTTTGCGTTATTGATGATGTTGGTTGTCGCTGCGATTGTCATTAACTGGATCGTGATTTCATGGACCCATCTCAAGTTCCGTAAAGCGATGCAGACACAAAGACAGACCACTAAATTCCCAAGCATTGCTTATCCATTTAGTAACTATCTGTGTATTGTCTTTATGCTGGGTATTTTAGTCGTGATGTCGCTTTCACCAGATATGCGTATCGCTGTGATGATGATTCCTGCATGGATTCTCTGTCTCATGTTGGCCTATGCTGTGAAGTTACGAAAATTGAAAAATGCTCAACCTAGCGTTGCTTTAGGTACGGATTAATTTCTAATATTTTTGAAAGTCTTTCTCAATAGGGCTGAGTCATACTCAGTCCTATATTTTTATTGATCAATTGAATGAAGAACCTCATGTGCATGAGTGTGATTCAATAAAAGGATGAATTGTTTAATGTTTCAACATATCCCACCTTATGCAGGCGATCCAATCCTCTCGTTAATGGAACAGTTTAATGCTGATTCACGCGCTGAAAAGGTTAATTTAAGTATTGGTTTGTATTACAACGAGGACAGTATCGTTCCACAGCTCGATACCATTATCGAAGCGCAAAAACGTATTGCACCTAAAAATACTCAAACCAAACTTTATCTTCCAATGGAAGGTTTTAAACCTTACCGTGATGCGATTCAGGCGTTGTTGTTTGGTGCAAATAGCCCTGCAATTCAACAAGGTCGTGTTGCAACCATCCAAACTCTTGGTGGTTCAGGTGCATTAAAAGTTGGTGCAGATTTCTTAAAAACTTACTTCCCAAATTCAGAAGTGTGGGTGAGCCAACCAACATGGGACAACCATGTGGCAATCTTTAACGGTGCTGGCATCAAGAGCAACTTCTACCCATACTTCGATGCAGAAACACGTGGCGTTGATTTTGATGGCATGTTATCAACACTAAAAACGTTGCCAGAACAAAGCATCGTGTTATTACACCCATGCTGCCACAACCCGACAGGTGCGGATTTAAATCCAGCACAGTGGGATCAAGTGATTGCGGTATTAAAAGAGCGTAACCTCATCCCATTCCTCGACATCGCTTACCAAGGCTTTGGCGATGGTATGGAGCAAGATGCTTATGCAATTCGTGCTTTAGACCAAGCAGGTTTGAACTTCATCGTCAGCAACTCATTCTCTAAAATCTTCTCACTTTATGGTGAGCGTGTTGGTGGTTTAACTTTCGTATGTGACGATGCTGAAGCAGCACAATGCACATTCGGTCAATTAAAAGCAACAGTACGTCGTATCTACTCTAGCCCACCAACAACTGGTGCATGGTTGGTTGATCAAGTATTAAATGACGCTGATCTGAATCAACAATGGCAAGGCGAAGTGAAAGAGATGCGCGAGCGTATTATCAAAATGCGTAGCATCTTAAAAGATGAGTTGACTAAAGCACTTCCTGACCGTGATTTTAGCTACCTTGTAAACCAAAAAGGCATGTTCAGCTACACAGGTTTGACAGGCGAGCAAGTCGACACCTTACGTGAAGAATATGCCATTTACCTTGTGCGCAGTGGTCGTATCTGCGTTGCAGGTCTCAACATGAACAATGTGTATAAAGTTGCCAAAGCGATGGCTGAAGTTCTGGCGAAATCGGCTATAACAGCTTGAATAGATCAAAAAAATAGAGCCTGATGGCTCTATTTTTTTTATGGGTTAATGTCGTGGAACCTATGCGTAAAAAAGAGAACCAGTAAGAAAACAATAAAACTTTTGAAACGAACATTTTTATATCAAGCATTCAATTTCTATATTAACAGAATTAAATTTTATGTTATAAATCCACCAATTGTTATGTTATAATGTATCATTTAATCTTCTATCTCATTGTTTCGATGAAGTGATCATTCTGGAATTACAAGATCATTGAAACTGTTTAAGCCTATAGGGTTGTGTGCCTTAGATATTGATATTTTATGAATTTTATCTATACACACGCAGATAAGACAGCGTATCGAGATCAATTCGAAAATGTGAACCACTTTGAACAAATGAACAATAGGTTAAAAGACCAGTATTGATAATAAATCGAACAATAAAGCATCGCATTATTTTGTTGAAAATCTAATAAAAGCTGAGGCTTATGCCATAACCGCTAGAAGGGAGGAGTAAGTCTTTTATGGAGCGGCAATAGATTTTGAAATGGGGCTGAATGATCAGTTTTAAAACGAAATATGGATCATAAAGAGGTTGATCAATCCTTTATGCCATTGGTCTGTAACTATCCAGTGTGAGTTTCGCACTTTTGATTGAAAAAAAGGGTTCCGTGTGAATATAGATAAACTTAAGCGACCTTCTACAATCACTGCTCCCAGTGATTATGTGTTAGAGGCTAGTGCGGTTGTTGCTGGTTATGGCAACAAAACGATTCTGCAACGACTAGATTTACATATCTTACCTGGTGAAATTTATGCATTGCTTGGTGCTAATGGTGCTGGTAAGACCACAACACTAAGCCTTTTTCTTGGTTTCTTAGCACCTCAAACGGGACGAGTACGTGTACAGGGGGTTGATCCGATTACACAAGCTGCTGAAGCTCGACGCAATATTGCTTATATTCCAGAAAATGTTGCACTGTATGAGCATTTGAGTGCACGGGAAAATGTTGCTTATTTACTTGATTTAGCGGATCAAAATGTAAGTCAGGATACTATTGACCAAGCATTGGCGGCAGCAGGATTGGCTCAAGATGCTTTTGATCGCCGTGTTGGTGGGTTTTCTAAAGGCATGCGTCAAAAAGTTGCGATTGCTTTAGCTTTAGCGCGTAAGGTACCAGCATTGCTATTGGATGAGCCGACTTCTGGACTTGATCCGCAGGCAACGACTGAATTTAACCGATTATTAGGTGTGTTACGTGAACAAGGCGTTGCTATTTTAATGGTTACGCACGACTTGCTCAGTGCGGCTGATGTTGCGGATCGTATTGGCTTCTTGGATGCAGGACGTTTGGTTGAAGAGGTGGCTGCAACAGGTGTTGATCGCTTTGATGTACGTGCATTGCACCGTCGTTATGCAGGATATGAGCTATGAGTGTTGTGAAGCGAATCGCCCGCGAAGAATGGCGTTATTTGTTTCGAAACCGAGTTGCTGTTTTTGGTTTGTTATTACTCTTGGTCTTAATGTTGGTCGCAACATTTAATGCTTGGGAACATCAAAATCAAACCAATGCTGAGCGAGCGCATTATCAGGCACAGGTTAATCATGAGTTTGAAGCCCAACCTGATCGCCATCCCCACCGAATGGTTCATTATGGACATTTCGTATTTCGACCACTCAATCCGTTGGCCGCATTTGATACTGGTATTGATGCTTATACCGGTAATACGTTGTTTTTAGAAGGGCATCGGCAGAATAGTGCAAACTTTGGTGATGTACGCCAATCCTCTTTGTTATTACGTTTTGGTCAGTTGACTCCTGCTTTTGTTCTACAAGTGTTGGCACCACTGTTATTAATTTTCGTTGGCCATTCAGGGGTGGTACGTGAACGTGAATCCGGCACCTTGCGGGTTTTATTGGCACAAGGGGTGAGCGGTCGGCAACTGGTTATGGGTAAGTTGCTGGCACTTACTGGTTTTGCTGGATTGATCATTTTACCTGCACTTTTAGCTTTAGGCTGGATGGCGATGAGTGGGCAGACATTATGGTCATTTGTGTTGTGGCTTTCGGCAGGTTATATCATCTGGTTGCTGATATGGACTTTTGCTGTTGTATTGATGTCTAGCTTATTCGCACGTACCCGTGATGTGCTTTTAGCGATGCTAGCAGTTTGGGCTGTAATGGTCATTTTATTACCACGCTGGATACCCGATATTGTCAATACAACCATCGAGCTTCCAACCCGTATGGAAAATGAAATTAATGCACAACGTGAATATCGAGCATTAGGTGATGCACATAATCCAGATGATCCGAAGTTCACTGAGTTCCGGGATAAAGTGTTAAAAGAATATGGTGTTACACGTATTGAGGATTTGCCAGTCAATTTTAAAGGCTTAGTCGGTATGGAGAGTGAACGTCAATCTACAGAATTGTTTAACCGCTATGCAACAGCAACACTTGACTTGCAAGCACAACAAAACCAAATCGTTGATCGGTTTGGATGGCTCAGCCCAACATTGGCATTACGTCGTCTTTCGATGACAGCTTCAGGCACAGATT
Source organism: Acinetobacter suaedae (assembly GCF_008630915.1). Taxonomy (NCBI): domain Bacteria; kingdom Pseudomonadati; phylum Pseudomonadota; class Gammaproteobacteria; order Moraxellales; family Moraxellaceae; genus Acinetobacter; species Acinetobacter suaedae. The sequence goes on along the minus strand of NZ_CP043909.1, from coordinate 2,631,365 downwards.
TAGATAATTTCCGTCGTTTCTTAGAGCAAGGAGAGCATTACCGTTACGACTTGATTCAAGGATTGAATCGGCTTCAAGCAGAAGCGTTAAGTTATGCGGATGATACGGATAAAAATAAGGAAAATCGTATTGATCACAAGCATTGGCAGTCTTTCCCAACATTTGAGTTTAAACCTAGAACAGTCTCTGAAACTAGGCAACAAATTGTACCTGCTGGCAGTATTTTATTGCTGTGGTTAGTCGCTCTCGCTATTGCCACATGGTTCCAAGCTAGCCGACTCGGGAGAATTGTACGATGAAATGGTTTATACATGAATGGCGTTTGTTTCAACGATCAACTCTCTCTGTCGTGGCCATTCTCTTACTATTGGCTCTGACAACCATGTCGGTATGGTCTGGCTTAAAAGAAGTTGAACGGCAACACCAGACAATTGAACATTTAGCTTCTATTCATGAACAAGATGTAGCAGCCATAGCAGATCAATATGCCGATGCAGGCGATGTTGGTTATCCAGCGTATTATACTTTTCATAATACTTGGGATGCACCATCTGATGCTGCTTTTTTAGCGTTGGGATTACGCGATGCAGCGCCTTATGTGTTGCGAGTGCGGGCTTTGGGTTTACAGGCACAGTTATATGAAGGAGAAGTATTCAATCCTGAATTGGCATTGTCGGGTCGATTTGATTTTGCATTTGTACTGATTTATCTGGTTCCTTTATTTGTGATCGCACTGTTACATGATCTGATCTCTGTAGAACATCAGTCTGGTCGCTTAGGTTTATTGCTCTCACTACCTGATGGAACACGTATTTGGCGACGTCGTGTTGCATTGCGATATGGTCTGCTTTTAACTTGCTTGGTTGTACCTGTGTTAATTGGTGCAGTTGTTGCGGGTACTGCATGGACGACGGTGAGTATGGTTGTATTCGTCGCGGCAAGTTATTTGGCTTTTTGGGTTGGACTTGCATTACTTGTTGCTACACGTGGTTGGCGCTCAGTAACCAATGCTACTGCATTGATGGGAGCTTGGGTGATGTTGACGTTAGTGCTCCCAACATTAGCGAATGTTGCTTTGGTTCGTACTATTCCTGTCCATCAAGGGGTAGATTTAATGCTAGCACAACGTCAGATCGTGCATGGCGCTTGGGAAGTTCCACGCGAACGAACCATGCAACGCTTTTTCGAGAGTCATCCTGAGTGGAAAGATACTGCGCCGTTGGCAAAAGGCTTTCAATGGAAATGGTATTTTGCTTTTCATCAAGTAGGGGATGAGAGTGTGGCTGGACAAGCACAGCAATATCGTGAAGGTTTGTTGAAACGTCAGGCATGGACTGATCGTATTGGATGGTTCTTGCCGGGTGTTGGTGCGCAAGTTGCCTTACATCAATTTGCAAATACCGATCTACCTGCGCAATTGCACTATCAGGATCAGATTGCAAATTACCATAAACAGATTCGAACGTATTATTACCCTTATTTGTTTAATGATTTGGAATTTAATTCTGCTAAGTTTGATGCACGACCTGTGTTTAAACCTGATTCGCATGATGCTGGATCAATCCATATGCATACTTGGATGATGTTAATGCTTTGTTGGTTGATCGCAGGGTTGGGGATAAGAAGTATCTACAATTGATAATTTGTAGGATAGATAGCGTAGTAGGTCATGTCGTGATCTTGCAAACTTCGAATCCAATTGTTGACGTAAAAAAATAGAGCCTGATGGCTCTATTTTTTATAATAAATATTCGGTAAAAGACTGATGGTTTGATATTTATATTGGTTAATATCTATTTTGTCATAGGCATTGATTATTGATTAACTATCAAAACTTTGCAAAATTCTTTATTCTAATTATAAAGATCAAATATATGGCTTTAGAATGGATAAGAAGAAACTATCTGAACGAGATATATGTAGTAAATTTATCAACCCTGCCTTAGAACAAGCAGGATGGACTGCACATCAAATCCGTGAAGAAGTGACTTTTACCAATGGTCAAATCATGGTGCGTGGAAAACTACATACTCGTGGTGAGCGTAAACGTGCTGATTATGTTCTTTATTACAAGAAAAATATTCCTTTAGCGATCATTGAAGCTAAAGATAATAATCATAGTCTAGGGGCTGGTATGCAGCAGGCTTTAGCCTATGCTGATTGCTTACAAGTACCTTTTGTTTTTTCAAGTAATGGTGATGGCTTCTTATTCCATGACCAAACGGGATTATTTGGAAAAGTTGAACAAGAACTAGGATTGGAAGAGTTTCCCTCTCCTGAACGTTTATGGAAACTGTATGAACAATATAATGGTTTGACTACCCCTGAATCGAAGAAAATCGTTGAATATCCTTACTATGATGATGGTTCTGGAAATATTCCTCGTTACTACCAAGTTAATGCAATCAATAAAACGATAGAAGCGATTGCTCGGGGGCAAAATCGTATTTTACTTGTTATGGCAACAGGTACGGGGAAAACTTATACAGCTTTTCAAATCATATGGCGTTTATGGAAGTCAGGTGCAAAGAAACGGATTTTATTTTTGGCAGACCGGAATATTTTAGTCGACCAAACTAAAAATAAAGATTTTAAACCCTTTGGTCAGCACATGACTAAAATATCAAATCGTATGATTGATAAAAGTTATGAGATTTATCTTTCTCTTTATCAAGCAGTAACTGGTTCAGAAGAAGAAAAGAACATCTACAAGCAGTTTAGTCCTGAGTTCTTTGACTTAATTGTGATTGATGAATGTCATCGTGGAAGTGCTAAAGAAGATTCATCATGGCGTGAAATTTTAGAATACTTTAGTTCAGCTACCCATGTTGGTTTAACAGCGACTCCAAAAGAAACCAAAGATACTTCAAACATTACTTATTTTGGTGATCCAGTTTATACCTATACGTTGAAACAAGGGATTCAAGATGGTTTCCTTGCACCTTATAAAGTTGTGCGTATCGATATAGATAAAGACCTACAAGGATGGCGACCAGAAAAAGGCAAAAAGGATCAGCATGGCAACGAAATTACTGATCGCATATATAACCTTAAAGATATGGATAAAGGGCTTGTTTTAAAGAAGCGTACAGAACTTGTCGCTCAAAAAATTACAGAGTTTTTGGTGAATACTGATCCTTACGCCAAGACAATTGTGTTCTGTGATGATATTGATCATGCAGAGCGTATGCGACAAGCTTTAGCTAATTTGAACCCTGAACGAATCAAAGAAAATCGTAAATTTGTCATGCGTATTACTGGTGATGATAAAGAGGGTAAAGCTGAACTAGATAACTTTATTAATCCTGAGGAACGTTATCCTGTCATAGCAACAACGTCTAAACTGATGACTACAGGCGTGGATTCACAAACGTGTAAATTGATTGTGCTTGATCAGCATATTAAATCCATGACTGAGTTTAAACAGATGATTGGTCGTGGTACACGTATCAATGAAGAGTTTGGAAAAACTTGGTTTACGATTATGGATTTCAAAAAGGCGACAGAACTTTTTAGTGATCCAGCTTTTGACGGTGAACCTGTTGTCATTTATGAGCCTAAACCAGATGAACCTGTAGTACCACCTGATGAGCCAGATATTGGAGATGAAGGTGATGATACAGATTATCCTGATGATGATTCAACAACAGGTGGTACTTCTGATGGTGACGATACTGGTGGGGGTGATGGCGAGCCACCAAGAAAATTCTATGTAAATGATGTTGCTGTTAATGTGATTGGAGAGCGAGTTCAGTTTTATGATAACGATGGAAAATTAGTGACTGAATCTCTGAAAGATTATACTCGTCAGCATATTTTAAAAGACTATGAATCTTTAGATGCATTTTTAAGAAAATGGAAAGGCGCTGATAAGAAGTCACTCATAATTGATGAGTTCAAAAAGCAGGGTGTAATTTTTGAAGCATTAGAGGATGAGGTTGGCAAAGATTTTGATCCATTCGATATGATTTGCCACATTGCTTTCGATCAGCCTGCATTAACTAAAAAAGAACGTGCGAATAATGTGCGTAAACGTAACTATTTCACTAAATATAATGATCAGGCTCGTCAGGTATTAGATGCATTACTAGATAAATATGCAGATCAAGGTATTGAGCCAATTGAAGATGTAAAGATTTTACAAATTCCTCCGTTTAACCAAATGGGATCAATCATTGAAATTATTCAGTCATTTGGGTCGGTTGAAGCGTATACAAATGCTTTAAAAGAATTGGAAGATCACTTATATGATGATGCATCTTAACAGCCTGATTGGTACAATTGCTGCCAAATTTTTTAAATTTAATGCAGTTGTCATATGAGCATCTCAGGAACAATTAAATCCATCCAAGATACTATGCGTGAAGATGTAGGTGTTGATGGTGACGTACAACGTCTTGGGCAGTTGGTTTGGATGTTGTTCCTGAAAGTTGCTGATGATCGAGAAAATGAACTGGCAACTTTAGCTTTATTGGAAGGAAAAACTTTTAAATCCCCGATTCCTGAAAAATTTCGTTGGCGCAATTGGGCTGCGAATGATGAAGGTATGACAGGAGATGAGCTTAAAGATTTCATCGACAATGAATTATTCCCAGTATTACAAAATCTAGCTGTTGAAAATGATGATCCACGTGCTCGTGTCGTGCAAAATGTATTTGCTGATGCATATAACTATATGAAATCTGGTGGTTTGATTCGTAAAGTCATTAATCAGATTCAAAAAGGCTTTGATTTTAATAAATCTAAAGAACGTCATGCCTTTGGTGATATTTACGAACAGTTATTACGTGATTTACAAGCAGCGAAGAATTCTGGTGAGTTTTATACTCCACGTGCAGTCACAACTTTTATGGCACAGATGATCGATCCTCAATTAAGTGAATCTGTGCTTGATCCTGCGTGCGGTACTGGTGGATTCCTTACTTCTGCAATTGAACATAAACGCGAAAATTATGTTCAAACTGCTGAAGATGAAAAGATATTACAAAATAGTATTTACGGAATAGAAAAGAAGCCTTTGCCGCATTTGCTATGTACAACTAATATGATTTTGCATGGTATTGATGTACCTGTACAAATCCGTAGAGACAATACTTTATCGTATCCTTTGATTTCATGGGGAACAGATAAACGTGTAGATGTAGTTCTGACTAACCCTCCATTTGGTGGTACTGAAGAACAAGGCATTGAAAAGAATTTTCCTTCAAAATTCCAGACTCGTGAAACTGCCGATTTATTTATGGTGTTGATCATTCAGCTTTTAAAAGCTCATGGTCGTGCAGCAGTAGTATTACCAGATGGCTTTATGTTTGGAGAGGGTATCAAAACTGCGATTAAAGAAAAATTAATGGCAGACTGTAATCTTCATACGATTATTCGTTTACCTAAGTCTGTATTTGCGCCTTATACATCGATTAGTACTAATATTTTGTTCTTTAGCAAAGGTAAGAAAACAGAACATGTATGGTTTTATGAGCATCAATTGCCACAAGGTGTAAAAGCCTATAACAAAACCAAACCGCTTCAGCTTAAAGAGTTCGATACTTTAAAAGCATGGTGGGGTAAAGAAAGTGATGGCTTTGCAAGCCGTATAGAAAATGAACAGGCATGGAAAGTCTCACTTCAAGATATTATTGATCGTGGCTATAACCTTGATATTAAAAATCCTCATCAGGTTGAAGAGGATATAAAAGACCCTAAAGAGCTTTTAGCTAAGTATGAAAGTCTTGAGGCTGAGGTTGCTAAAATACGTCAGCAATTAAAAGCAATTTTAGATGAAGCTTTAGGTCAATAGTTTAGGGTGAGTAAAATGACAAATGTTAAAAAACTCATTACTGAGCATTTAGATATTTGGTTAACAGCTGAAACTGAGAAAAAGTCAGGGCGTGGGCGCAGTTCTGGTTCTAGTAATTCAATTTATGGTGTACAGAAACTTCGTGAGTTGATTTTAGATTTAGCAATTCGTGGGAAGCTATTGCCGCAAAATATAAAAGATGAACCAGTTTCTCTACTTATAGAGAAGATTACTGATGAAAAAAATCAGAAAGTCTTAGTTGGTGAAATAAAAAAACAAAAGTCTTTGCCTACGATTACAGCACCATTTCCAATTCCTGGCAATTGGCAATGGTTGTATTTACAGGATCTAAGCTCATATATTCAAAGGGGAAAAAGCCCTAAATATGTAGACAAGTCAGATAAAATTGTAATTTCACAAAAATGTGTGCGTTGGAATGGTCTAGATATTAGTCCAGCAAGATTTATTGATCCGAAAAGTTTAGAAAATTATGAGCCAGTCCGTTTTCTAAAAGATGGAGATATTTTATGGAATTCTACAGGAACTGGTACTATTGGTCGTGCCAGCTTATTTTTTCAGATTAATGACTATCAAGCTATTGTAGCTGATAGCCATGTTACAGTAGTGAGAACATTAGGTAACATCTCTGATTACATCTATTTGGTTATTCGTAGCCCTTATATTCAAACAGATTTAGAAAGTTCAGCAACGGGTACTACAAATCAAATTGAATTAAATACTTCAACAGTATTACAGACTAAAATACCTTTGCCTCCTATTGAAGAACAAAAACGTATTGTTGCTAAAGTCGATGAGCTTATGCAATTGTGTGATCAACTTGAAGATAAGCAAAGTCTAAGCTCAGATGCACATGATCAATTAGTTGACACGTTGTTAAATGTTTTGACTAACTCGTCTGATGCGGATGAGTTCCAACAGAATTGGCAACGTATTTCAGAAATTTTTGATCTGTTATTTACTACTGAATACAGTATTGAACAGCTAAAACAAACAATATTACAGTTAGCTGTAATGGGTAAGTTGGTAAAACAAGACTCCAATGATGAACCTGCAAGTGAGTTGCTAAAACAAATTGCTGAAGAGAAAGCGAAATTAGTAAAAGAAGGAAAGATTAAGAAGTCTAAGTTTTTGCTTGAAATAACTAATGAAGAAAAGCCCTTTGAGTTATCTGATAATGCATATTGGGTGCGATTAGAGCAATTACTGCCAATTTTTCAAAATGGTAATTCTAGTCGTGGTGATAACAATGGTATTAGTGTTGCAGTTTTAAGATTGGCAGATATAACTAATAACAAAATAGATCTCTCAGATCTGCGTTATTTGATTATTGATGAAAATGCTATTAATAAATATCAATTAATTAAAAATGATATTTTGATTACTCGTGTAAATGGTAGCTCTGATATTGTCGGTAGTTTTACTTTTTGTAGTGATGATATAGGTGCGATTTATTGTGACCACTTTATTCGTATGCGTCTAAACCAGTCATGGATTGATTCCGAATATTTATCAATCATTAGTAAATCGAAGTTTATACGTTCTCAAATTGAATCACTTTTTGTTACAACAGCAGGTCAAAAAACAGTAAATCAAAAGCATATTGGTTCAATTTTAATGCCTTTATTTCCGAAAAATAGACAAATTAAAATTGTTAAAAAGGTTAGCGAGTTATTTTCTATCATTGAAAATTTTCAAACTTTGCAAAGTAAATTGCAGAAAATAAAACTTCACTTGGCGAATAGTTTGGTTGCTAATGCCTTGAGTGATTCGGATGAGAAAAGTGAGTCTAAAGCCTCGGACAGTATTATTCAATTTGAAAAGAAAATTGAGGCTGTGAAGCAGTCGAATCAAAAAAGTGCTGACCAAATTGATTTATTTACAGATGAAAGTGTTGAAGATGATTTGAAGCTTTTATCTTTAGCTGCAGAAATCACGTTTCAGTTGCATACAGAGCCAACTTTTGGTCATTTAAAGTTACAAAAATTGATCTACTTATGCCAACAGTTAAAGCATATGGATTTAGCTGCTGATTTTAAACAACATGCCGCTGGTCCCTATGATCCAGTTATGGCTTGTTATTTAGATAAAGAGTTTAAAGATCGTGAGTGGTTTAGTTATGATCCTAAGCGAGACTTAAAGTACAAACCTCTCAGTAGATGTAATGATCATAGATCAGCATTTAATAAGTATTTTGCTAAAGATGTATCTGAAATTTATGACTTAATAGGACTTTTTAGAACAAGTAAGTCTGATCATATCGAAATTGTAGCAACACTTTTTGCTTGTTGGTTACGCTTGTTAGAGAAGAAGCTATCTGTTACAGAAGAGCAGCTTTTAAAAGACTTTTATGCATGGTCGGAAGAAAAGAATCGATTTGGTAAAGCTGAAGTATTAAATGGTTACAAGTGGATGAAACAGAATTCAATAGTTCCACTTTAACTTAGTTAAAACTTTATAATTAATTAAAAGCACAATTATTTAGGCGGTTTAATGAATCTTAGCAAGACTGATATGTTTTTTAACTTATTGCTATCTTCAAGAAGAGTTTTTCATATTACTACCGACTATGATTTGAATGAAAGAGATACTTTTAAGGATAATTATTTTTCATCGTATGGTTCAGGTATTTTAATAAAGCTAGGTTTGAAGTATTTTTTGCTTACAGCAAAGCATGTTTTAAAGGATTATTTGGATAAAAAGCTTCCAAATACTTCTCCTTTTAGAATTACTTCTCATAGTTCTAGAAATTTTGATAATACAAATCATTTTTTATATCCTAAGAGAATTTGGGATATTGGGGGGATTATTGCTAAAGATGAAAATTATGATGTGGAAGATGTTGTTTTAGTTGAGCTTTTTCAACCTTTTCCGTGGCAGTGTATTGATTGTTGTGTGGTTTTGGAAGATGTAAAAATTTTAGAATTAAGTCATTTTTTTAAAGATTTACCAGTTTTTGATAGTGGTTTTTCTGAGGTGTCAAATCCATATTTTTATGAAGGTGATAATAATACTTTACCTTTTGATGAGAGTAAATTTACAAGTAGTACTAAGCTTGAACGTGATGTTGTTGTGGGGAAACTAAATATAGAGAAGGACGTATTTTACTTTGATAAAAAAAATTATCTTAATGTAGATACCAACGGAATGTCAGGAGGCTTAATAATAACAATTGACGATGGAGAACCTAAATTATTAGCTTTGCATACAAGAGGTTCAAAAAAAAGTAATCGAATTAATTTCATTCCTTTTGATAAAATTTACAAATCTATTGTGAATTATAAAGAATCAACTTATGTCAATATTGATTATCTTTATTATGAGAGAATGGAGTCTAGAGAAAATCTAACAAGTGTTGCAGATCTTTTTCATTCAAATTTAATGTCTCTAGGTTATGATATGAGCATCTATCAGGAAAAAAATCAGGAAAAATTTAATTTATTGTTTGCGGAGTATCTGACTAATAATGAGGGGTTTTTTGTTGCAATAAGTAGTGATGTAGATGAGTTTAATGAAAGCCATTCAAGTGAATTTATAATGAAAGAGTTAATTGCTGCTGCGCGAAATTATTTACTCAAACTGAATGAATAATAGTTTTTAGAATTAATAATAGTCTTGTTAAAACTAAGGTTAATATACATTTTAATTTATTGTTAATCTCTCTAATTATTTAAGTTAATTCCTTCTTTTATTTTAAAATGGTTTTGATGGAATTCGAATACCGAGTAACATCTAATTTGAATATTTTGGATAAGAAAATAGAGCCATTAGGCTCTATTTTTTTGAATTAATGTGGTAGATGAAATCTGTGACAATCTCGAAATATGTGTCAAAAATCTCACATCAACTGTCATTCAGCGATATTAATTTAGCTTACCAGCTCAACGCACCACCAGTCTGATAGTCAGTTACGCGTGTCTCGAAGAAATTCTTCTCTTTACGCAAGTCCATCATTTCTGACATCCACTGGAATGGATTGGTCACACCAGCAAACTGCTCAGGTAAACCAAGTTGCGCTAAACGACGGTTACAGATGAACTTCAAGTATTCTTCCATCATGCTCGCATTCATACCCAATACACCACGTGGCATCGTGTCACGCGCATATTCGATCTCAAGCATCGTACCTTCAAGAATCATTTGAATCACTTCTTGTTGGAAAGTCGCTGTCCACAAGTGCGGGTTCTCGATCTTGATCTGGTTGATCATGTCGATACCAAAGTTCAAGTGCATTGATTCATCACGTAAGATGTATTGGAATTGCTCAGCAACACCGTTCATCTTGTTACGACGACCCATGCTCAAGATTTGTGTAAAACCACAGTAGAAGAAGATGCCTTCAAGTACACAATAGAACGCGATCAAGTTACGAAGTAAAATCTGATCGTTCTCAGGCGTGCCTGTATGGAAAGTAGGGTCACTCAAAGACTGTGTATATTTCAAGCCCCAAGCTGCTTTACGCGCAACAGATGGAACTTCACGATACATGTTAAAGACTTCACCTTCATCCATGCCCAATGATTCAATACAGTATTGATATGCATGGGTATGAATTGCTTCTTCAAATGCTTGACGCAAGATGTATTGGCGGCATTCAGGGTTCGTGATGTGACGATAGATTGCCAATACTAAGTTGTTTGCAACCAATGAATCTGCGGTCGAGAAGAAACCTAAAGAACGCATGATGATGGTACGCTCATCTTCAGTTAAGCCATTTTCTGACTTCCAAAGCGCGATATCATGGTTCATGTTGACTTCTTGCGGCATCCAGTGGTTTGCACACCCGTCAAGATACTTCTGCCAAGCCCACTCATATTTAAATGGAACAAGTTGGTTTAAGTCCGCACGACAGTTGATCATCGCTTTATCATCAACTTGTACGCGTTGAGCACCCATTTCCAACTCTTCTAAACCAGGCGCAACATCCAAATGTTCTAAGGCTTCAGATGCTCGAGCCAACGAATCGGTTGGATTTGTTGATCTGCTGGTATTGGTTCCAGCGGGTTGTGGAGCTGCCACGCGCGGCGATGATGGCTCTGTAGGAGGTACCATCTGCGTATTAACCGTTTTTTGCGAGTCGAGGGACGCAGACTTGTGTTCAGGTGTAGTCGGTTTTTGCGTATCATCTTCAAAATCGTCCCAACTTAGGATAGACATTTTCGTTCTCTCTTCGTTGTATATAGCTGTTATCGATATCTCTCAACAAAGACATCTGTAATATACGTTTATATTGTGTAAGCAAAATTAAGTTTTACTGATTGAGCTTCAATTTCTTGATGATCGAAATTCACAACCCTTAAGACTTATTTTGCTTACGCTGTTGTTTACGAATGGCTAAAAATGCATAGACCATTGGTATATAAAAGAAAATAAAGGCAAAGATCAGAACAGCTAATCCCAACATATAGTTATGAGTCATATTCATCCCACTCTTTGCCTCAATATATTTTAATCTTTGAACCCTTCTTATTATAAAGAAGGGTTCATTATTAGATTAAATTACTGACAAGCCTCACAGTCTGGATTGTCAATTGAACATGCCATTGGCACTGGAGCTGCAGTAGTGAAACCATCCTCTTCAACTTGAGCTTCTGGTTTCTTGTCTTCAACTGCTTGAGCTGCAACCACAGGAGCTTCAACTGATGCAGGTTTTACTGCATTGAGTGCGCCTGTATTGATGGTTGACTTCTCAGCAGAAGTTGCACCTAACGCTCGGAGGTAATAAGTGGTTTTAAGACCACGTAACCATGCCATCTTATAGGTAATGTCAAGTTTCTTACCGTTCGCACCAGCGATGTAAAGGTTAAGTGACTGTGCTTGATCAATCCATTTTTGACGACGTGATGCAGCATCGACGATCCAGCGTGTATCAACTTCAAACGCTGTCGCGAAGATCGCTTTTAATTCTTCAGGAATACGCGCAATCTTCTGAACTGAACCTTCAAAGTGTTTCAGATCATTCACCATCACGGTATCCCATAGACCACGTTCTTTTAATGCACGCACAAGGTATGGGTTAATCACAGTGAATTCACCAGAAAGGTTAGATTTCACATACAAGTTTTGGAATGTCGGCTCAATCGACTGAGACACACCACAAATGTTTGAAATAGTTGCAGTTGGAGCGATCGCCATCACATTTGAGTTACGCATACCGTCTTTTTGAACTTTGGCACGTAAAGTGTCCCAGTCTAAACGTTGGGTACGGTCAACTTCGAACATACGTTCTGGACGTGATTTCGCAACGATTTCTAAAGAGTCGATTGGTAGGATGCCTTGATCCCACAATGAACCTTTAAATGTTGAGTAAGCACCACGCTCAAGCGCAAGATCGCTTGAAGTTTGAATCGCGTAGTAGCTGATCACTTCCATTGATTCGTCAGCAAAATCAACTGCCGCATCCGAACCGTAAGCAATACCCATTTCATATAGTGCATCTTGGAAGCCCATGATGCCCATACCGACAGGGCGGTGCTTCAGGTTTGAGTTTTTCGCTTGTGGTACAGCGTAGTAGTTAATGTCGATCACGTTATCGAGCATACGAACTGCTGTTTTAATCGTACGTGCTAACTTTTCACGATCTAACACACCACCTTGAACGTGTTGTACAAGGTTGATTGAACCTAAGTTACATACCGCAATTTCATCTTGGTTAGTATTTAACGTGATTTCTGTACATAAGTTTGATGAGTGCACCACGCCCACATGTTGTTGTGGTGAACGTAAGTTACATACGTCTTTGAATGTGATCCACGGGTGACCTGTTTCAAACAACATCGAAAGCATCTTGCGCCATAAGTCTTTCGCACGTACTTTCTTGTGGAGCATGTTTTGTTCTTTTGCGACTGCTTCGTAGTGCGCATAACGCTCAGCAAATTCAGCGCCTGTTAAGTCATGCAAGTCTGGTGTTTCAGAAGGCGTGAATAGTGTCCATTCAGCATCTTCAAATACACGTTGCATGAATAAATCAGGAACCCAGTTTGCTGTGTTCATGTCGTGGGTACGACGACGGTCATCACCTGTGTTCTTACGTAGCTCTAGGAATTCTTCAACGTCCAAGTGCCAAGTTTCTAAGTACGCACAAACCGCACCTTTACGTTTACCACCTTGGTTAACAGCAACTGCGGTATCATTCGCTACTTTAAGGAATGGTACAACACCTTGAGACTTACCGTTGGTGCCTTTGATATAAGAGTTCAAAGCACGTACTGGTGTCCAGTCATTACCTAAACCACCCGCCCATTTAGAAAGCATTGCGTTGTCACGCATCGCACCATAAATGTCATACAGGTCATCACCAATTGTTGTTAAATAACAGCTTGATAATTGTGGACGTAATGTACCTGAGTTAAATAGGGTAGGCGTAGATGCCATGTAATCGAAGCTAGATAATAAGTTATAGAACTCGATTGCGCGCTCTTCTTTATTTTCTTCGTTGAGTGCAAGACCCATCGACACACGCATAAAGAAAAGTTGTGGCAATTCAAAACGTACGCCATTTGAGTGAATGAAGTAACGATCGAATAAAGTTTGAAGACCTAAATAGGTAAATTGGTTTGAGCGTTCTGGCTGGATTGCTGCTGCCAATTTTGCAAGATCAAAATTCAGAAGGTCAGGGGATAGAAGGTCGAGTTCGATCCCTTTTTTCAAGAAGGTTTCTAATGCGTCGCCTTCTACAGTGTCAGTTGGTAGACCCAAGAACTCTAATCCAGTGCTGACCAGTTCATTACATAATAAACGTGCCGTCACATAGGTATAGTTTGGTTCTTGCTCAATACGTGTACGTGTTGCCATCATCATGGTGGTTGCAACATCACTCTCTTTCACGCCGTTATATAAGTTTTTAACGGTTTCATCCACGATCGCTTGAACATCAATCCCTTCTAGACCTGCACTTGCGGTTTCAATTGTCGCAGTAAGTGCATCGAGATCCAAAGGTTGGAGCTGTCCTTTGGCATCAGTAATCTGCAGGGTTGGGTGATGATTTGCACCAGTTTGCTGACGGGCACTTGCACGTTGTTCACGATAAATTACATAGGCACGAGCAACTTTTTGTTCGCCAGTACGCATCAAAGCCAATTCAACTTGGTCTTGAATTTCTTCGATATGAATCGTGCCGCCTGAAGGTAAACGACGATTGAATGTGTTCATTACCATTTCGGTCAATTGCGTAATACGGTCATGGATGCGACTAGAGTCTGCACCTTGTTGACCTTCAACTGCCAGAAATGCTTTCCCTATCGCAACAGAAATTTTCTCGGCATTAAATGTCGCAATCTCTCCGGTGCGTTTAATGACCTGAAGTTGGCCAGGAGTAGAAGTGATGATGCTCATGTCAGCATAGCTCCATTATCATCTATTTTTTATGTTCATAGACCGTTTGAATCGAGCAAAAAGTATGCCACGATATTTAAGGGATAAACACAATACTTAGTGGTTAAAGTTTGTTTTCAACACAAGATACGGGATTTTTATCAGTAGATCAATCCTTGACATTTTACTAAATTTTTTTTCATGTCTTAACTGCTGATTTCACAGGGACATAGCATAACAAAGCGATTTAAAAAGACGTATAGATAACTCTGTGGATAACTCAAAAAACAAACACTTAAATTTTGTTTGATGAAGGAAGAAACAAATTGTTTAACATTGGCACAAAAAATATACTCAATATTCATGCTGTGTGAAAAATGCATATGAAACTGAAAAAGGTATTAAAATTCATAATTTTAATAAAAAGATAACAAAACTGCAGATGCGTGTATCAGTTTGGTGAAGGCCACTTGTTTACAATGTAAACGTGTGTATATTGCAAAACATAAACCAATGTTTCTGTAAGATTATTAGGGGCAAATAAATGAGCCAAGAAGAAAAGTTACCGAAGATTTTAATCGTTGAAGATGACGAACGTTTAGCACGTTTAACACAAGAGTATTTGATCCGTAACGGTTTGGAAGTTGGGGTTGAAACTGATGGTAATCGTGCAATCCGTCGTATTATCAGTGAGCAGCCTGATTTAGTCGTATTGGATGTAATGTTACCAGGTGCGGATGGTTTAACCGTTTGTCGTGAAGTGCGCCCACATTATCATCAACCGATTTTGATGTTGACTGCACGTACTGAAGATATGGATCAGGTGCTTGGCTTAGAAATGGGTGCAGACGATTATGTTGCTAAACCTGTTCAACCACGCGTACTACTTGCTCGTATCCGTGCTTTATTACGTCGTACCGATAAAACTGTTGAAGATGAAGTGGCTCAACGCATCGAGTTTGATGATTTAGTAATTGATAATGGTGGTCGTTCGGTCACTTTGCATGGTGAGTTGGTTGACTTTACCAGTGCAGAATATGATTTGTTATGGCTACTAGCATCAAATGCAGGTCGTATTCTATCTCGCGAAGATATCTTCGAGCGTTTACGTGGTATCGAATATGATGGTCAAGATCGTTCAATTGACGTTCGTATTTCTCGTATTCGTCCAAAAATTGGTGATGATCCTGAAAACCCAAAACGTATTAAAACTGTACGTAGTAAAGGTTATTTATTCGTTAAAGAAACCAATGGGATGTAAAATTCAGCCCCTCCTTTTGATAAGGAGGGTTTCTTCTTTTGAGAAGGAGAAGTTGTTGAATAATTTGGAATCATATCCCTTATGGTGAGTCGAGTACTTAAAAACAGCATATTCCTGAGAATTTATGCTGGGTTGGTTGTATTGGTGGTTGTGGTTGCTGCATTTTGTTATTTGCTAGTACAAATCATCAATTATCAACGTGCACAGGAATATCGAGAGTCTCTTACAGATGGTATTTCCTACGTCATTAGCGAGGGGGTATCTCGTCAACCTGAAAAACAGCAAAAATTAGATTGGATTTCTGATGCTTCTGATTTATTAGAGTTGCCGATCTATTATGTGGATGCAGCACGAGTTGAGTTATCTCGAACTGAGAAGAAGCGAATTGCTGAGCAAAAGTCAGTGGTTCGGTATGATGCGAATCATGGTGTTGGTTACATCATTATTGGACTGAAAGATGATCCGCAGCATTTTCTTTATATCAAGGTAGATAAGATCGGCGAACGTCAGATGAAGGCATTGCCAATTTTTGTCTTGGATTATTTGATGTTTTATCCAGGGCAAGAAAGTGAATATTTGGAGCGAATCAAGCAGCATTTCTACTATCCAATTGAAATTATGGATATTCGGGATGTGAATCTGGATTCAGAACAAATTGGGCGCCTACGCCAAGATCAAAGTGTGTTGCTGTACAAAGATAGTGCGACCATCCGAGGTACAACGATCTCAATTGTTTCTCCGATGCCAAATCATCCAGCACAGGTACTGATTTTGGGGCCTGTTCCAATGTTCAATTGGATGCCTTTCCAGCTTTCAGCAGGAATTACCTTGTTCAGTTTGTTCTTGTTGAGCTTGGGTGTTTATGGATTGATCTTGCCGTTAGAACGAAAAATTCGTCAGGTGCGCTATGCGTTGAATAAAATGAAGTCTGGTGATTTGTCACTGCGTGTGCCGATTGAAGGTAGCGATGAAATGGCAAATTTGGCTTCAAGCTATAACAATATGTCGGATCATATCCAGCGTTTGATTGAAGCACAGCGAGAGTTGATGCGTGCGGTTTCGCATGAACTCAGAACACCAGTGGCGCGAATTCGTTTTGGTATGGAAATGTTGGCTGAAGAAGATGATTATAATTATCGTATTCAACAGGTTGATATGATTGACAAAGATATTGAGGCGTTGAACACCTTGATTGATGAAATCATGACTTATGCCAAATTGGAGCAAGGTACACCATCTTTAGATTTTGAAGAAATTGTATTGGTTGAAGTGCTTGATCAAGTTGCAATGGAAACCGAAGCGCTGAAAACTCAAAAAGAGATAGAGTTGATCGCGCCTTCATTGGTGTTAAAAGTCGATGCAGAGCGTCGCTATTTACATCGTGTGGTGCAGAATCTTGTGGGCAATGCAGTACGTTACTGTGATAACAAAGTACGCATCAGTGGTGGTGTTCGTGCAGATGGTCAAGCCTATGTGTGTGTGGAAGATGATGGTCCAGGGATTCCAGAAGAAGATCGTTCACGAATTTTTGAGGCCTTTGCCCGTCTCGATGATAGTCGTACTCGTGCTTCAGGAGGGTATGGTCTAGGTTTGTCTATTGTAAGTCGTATTGCATATTGGTTTGGTGGGAAGATTGAAGTGGATCAAAGTCCAAACTTAGGCGGAGCACGATTTATTATGACTTGGCCTGCGAAAAGGTATAAGCAAACATTAAAGAAATAATAAAATTGGGGGCTGTGAGAACATAGCCTCTTATCTTTTTATCAATAATAAAATTGAAAAACATATCAAAGAGCCAAAGCTTGATTTGCTTTGGCAAAATAATAGTTCAGAGCGGTGCAAACAAGGTTTGTTATTCTTGTAGCGATGAATCTGGTTCGATTAATGGGTGACCAGATCTTAGACTCTGTAATGCATCCACATTGAAATCAATCAATAAAGAATTGTTTTTTACATCAATTTTATAATTTTGAATCAGTCGTTCATCTCCATTTAAAGTCTCAACCCGATAAGCATCAGCAATATTGAGAATACCTTCAAGATTTGTTGTAGTTGATGCAAAGTCTTCTCTAAATACGTCGTAAATGTCCCTTAAATCAAAAATTGCATTATCTGCATCTGGATGCTTACGAACATAATTTTCAATATGGCGCATGAGGAGTTGTGAAAAAAAGAAATAATCTGAGTCGTGTGCGAATTTTAGCTGCATATTTATTCTCCTTCTTGTCTATCTTTAGAATACCGATCTATTGCTAAAGCTGTGTATAAAGATAATTAAAGTATTTTGCTGAATTGCAACAGATTATGTCGAAATGACTACTTGGTTTCGTCCTTGCCGCTTGGCACGATAAAGCGCGTCATCGGCATGTTTGAATAATTGTTCGGTTGAATAGTTTTTTTCTGGGGTGCAGATACAAATACCAATGCTAGTTTGAATCGAAAAAGTTTGTGATTGCTCTATTGTGATAGGAGATTGGCTTATGTGTTTTCGAATTTTCTCAGCATGTTGATAAGCCGTTTCTTTATTGGTATTGGATATGAAAATTGCAAACTCTTCACCACCTAGGCGACCAAGTAGGTCTTGAGGATTTAATAGTGATTGAGTCGTTCTTACAAAGTGCTGTAAGGCGCGATCTCCAACTTGATGCCCATAGTTATCATTGATATGTTTAAAATGATCAATATCCAGCATAAAAAAAGCACTTGTATGCCCTGATCGTTTGGCTTGTTCTTGTAATCGTTGGAGAGATTGTAGGAATTGGCGTCGGGTGAGGCTAGATGTTAAGTCATCATAGGCAATGGTATGTTGTAGTTCTTGAATGAGTTTAGATCTGACCTTGTTAATACTAGAAACGGTCAATGGGGCAATGGTCATCATGATGAGACCGAGACGTGTTGAAATGGTATTGTTTAAATAATTGTCGGGATAGAGCAACAAATAATTTTGCGACACATGATAAATAATAAAAGCACAACTGATTGAGCTAATGATCGTCACAGAAAAATGTTGGTATCGAAGCGCACACCAGATTAATGGGGCTATGGGATAAAGGAGTGAACCAGGGCCAGCATCATAGTAAGCAATTACAATTGAAATGATGACCGCAATCAAAGGTAAAGTCATTTGAATCGTTGTGCTTTTAAGACCTTTTAAGCATTGTTTGAGGGGTGTTAGATGCGGCATGCTGATAAGGGCGGGTAAAAGGAGTACCGCATTTTGGATTTCTGATGTAAACCAATAACCAAAGTCTACCCCAAATGATCCTAATGCAAATGGTGTATCTAAGTAGGGGAGTAAAACTGCTGCAAATAGGGCGCTCGCGAGCCCTCCAACACAACAAAAACTGAATAAAAACAAATAAAAGTAGCCATGATGCATTGAGCGAATAAATGCATTGAATCGTATATATAGAGTCAGTGTAGTGATAACGTATAATAAATTTGCAGATGTTAAACAAACATTTAATAAAAGTGGTGTACCTTGGATCGTATCTGCTACAAGGTAGCCAGCAATTGCGCCTATGAAACTAATTGGATGGCGAGTATGTGGAAATCGCATTAATAAACCGAGCAATACAGAATTTGCAGGCCAAAAAGAAGCAAGAAAGGTAAGGTGTCGCGTAGCGATGCCGAATAGGCAGCACAGAAAGATAACCCCGGCAAAAAGTAAGAAAAGTTGAGAGTGGGAGAGTGGTTTTAATGCTGCTTGGGGCTGAGGCATTCTGACGCAGTTCCATCAGGAAGATTGAGTCGCGCTATTATATAAATTTTGTTTAAATTTTCCTCATAAATTTATCAGAATGCAATGATTTAGTTCATGCTGCAATATTTTTGCGCATAGCAGCCTATACGCGAATGTTTTTGGCGCATGGATAAAGAAAAAAATGATTAACTTTTGTTATTTGATTAGTTAATTCGATTTTTGAGGGTGAATTAACCATGTTATTGGATATATTTGTAAATTTAAGGACAAAATCATCCGAAAGACTAAAGCGCTTCAACTAGCATGAGAAATTAGAAATCAGGTACAATTGGCGGAATTAATTTTGTGTTTGGTGTATTTGAAGGCCAATACATACATTCTTTGTTAAAAATAGGCCTGCCAGGAGTTATCCCCGCATGAGTGCCATTACTCCATACGATTGGGCGATTATTGCCTTCGTGATCGGCGTTACATTTCTTTGCGTTTTTATGCTGACCGTTCCTTTACTCCTTGGGGGTAAAGCATGGGGACGTGCCAAGCAAGAACAGTTTGAATCAGGTGTAGTGAGTGCGGGTGGTGCCCGTATTCGCTTGTCAGCCAAATTCTATTTAGTTGCAATTTTCTTTGTCGTTTTTGATTTAGAAGCACTTTACCTCTACGCGTGGGCAACTTCTGTGCGTGAAGTCGGTTGGGTCGGTTTTGCAACTGCAGCAATTTTTATTTTGATTTTATTGATTGGTTTGATTTACGAACTTTCAACTGGTGGACTGAATTGGGCACCTTCGGATCGTCGTAAGGCAGCAGGGATCAAAACAAAAATTGGTTCACCGAATATGAATATCGCTGACATTACTCGATTCAATAATATCGAAGAGTTAGTTGTTGATCCTACTGGTCAAATTCCAGCACAGTCTTCTGGTCGTGTTAAATCTAAAACACCGACTACATCATCATTTGAACAGGAGTAAGTCGGGATGAAATATACTTTAACCCGTGCGAATCCGGATGCCGATCAATATCCATTACAAGATCGTCAAATCGTCACTGATCCACTTGAGGAAGAAGTGAATAAAAGTGTGATGATGACACGTCTTGAAGATGTGTTGCATACCGCAGTGAACTGGGGACGTAAAAACTCATTATGGCCATTTAACTTTGGTACATCATGCTGCTACGTTGAATATGCAACGACATTGACAGGCGTACATGACTTGTCACGCTTTGGTGCTGAGGTTATTCGTGCTTCACCACGTCAGGCTGACTTGATGATTGTTGCAGGGACTTGCTTCGTTAAAATGGCACCTGTTATTCAACGTTTGTATGAACAAATGTTGGAACCAAAGTGGGTGATTTCAATGGGTGCTTGTGCTAACTCAGGTGGTATGTACGACATCTATTCAGTGGTTCAAGGGGTAGACAAAATTATTCCTGTTGATGTGTACATCCCAGGTTGCCCACCACGTCCAGAAGCATTGATTCAAGCATTAATGTTACTTCAAGACCAAATTCAACTAGAGCGCCGTCCACTTTCAGCGGTTATTGGTGATGATCTTCAGCCTGTGTATAAGCCAAAGATGATGCCAGAACGTGACCGTAAAAATGCTGAACGTATTGCGGTGAAAAACTTACGCTCTATGGATGAAATTAAATAATTTTAACGATGAGCTTTTGACATATCCCTGATGGATATGGTCATCGAAAAGAATTGCCAGAATTTGTATTAAATAGGAAGCCAAGCCAATGGCTGAAACTGACATTGCTATGCCAGAATCGACTCAAGTCGATTCACGCCCAGCATTTGCAATTGTAGAAGAGCTCAAAACCAAATTTGGTGAGAACTTCTACGTGCAGGCGACTTGTGAAGAGTTTCCAACAGTCTGGGTTGAGCGCGCACGCGTGCAAGAAGTCCTTATGTTCCTCCGTAAAGTGGAACGTCCTTATGTGATGTTGTTTGACTTATCTGCGGTGGATGAGCGTTTACGTGTTCACCGTGATGGTTTGCCTCCATCTGACTTCACTGTGTTCTATCACTTATTATCGCTGGAGCGTAATAGTGATATTCGTATCAAAGTTGCGCTGAATGAAAATGATTTAAACATTCCAACGGCAACCAATATTTGGCCAAATGCCAACTGGTACGAGCGTGAAGCTTACGATATGTTTGGGATCAATTTCGAAGGGCATCCGATGCTCCGTCGTATCTTGTTACCAACGTATTGGGAAGGTCATCCATTACGTAAAGAATATTCGGCGCGTGCGACTGAATATACACCGTATATGCAAGACCAAGCGAAGCAAGATTTCGAACAAGAACACTTGCGCTTTGTGCCAGAAGACTGGGGTCTAACACGCGGCAATGCGGATGAAGACTTCATGTTCTTGAACTTAGGTCCAAACCATCCATCTGCACACGGTGCTTTCCGTGTGGTCTTACAGTTGGACGGTGAGGAAGTCAAAGACTGTGTGCCTGATATCGGTTATCACCACCGTGGTGTGGAAAAGATGGCTGAACGTCAAACTTGGCATTCATTCATCCCTTATACGGATCGTGTTGACTACTTAGGTGGTTGTGCGCAAAACATGCCATATGTGATGGCTGTTGAGCAGCTAGCTGGGATTAAAGTACCTGAGCGTGCGCAAGTCATTCGTGTCATGTTGAACGAATTATTCCGTATCAATAACCACTTACTTTACTGTGGTACAGCGATTCAGGATGCGGGTGGTATGACCCCAGTATTCTATATGTTTGCTGACCGTCAAAAAGTCTATGACATCGTTGAGGCGATTACGGGTTACCGTATGCACCCAGCATGGTTCCGTATTGGAGGTACAGCACACGACCTTCCAAATAACTGGCAAAAGCTAGTGAAAGAACTGTTGGAGTGGATGCCGAAACGTTTAAATGAATACTATAAAGCAGCATTTAAAAACTCAGTATTTATTGGTCGTACTCGCAATGTCGCACAATACGATGCGAAGTCTGCATTGGCATGGGGTGTGACAGGTACTGGTTTACGTGCAACGGGTATTGACTTTGACGTTCGTAAATATCGCCCATACAGTGGTTATGAAAACTTCGACTTTGATATTCCAGTGGAATATGAAGGCGATGCATATGCACGTGTATTGGTACATTTCCGTGAAATCACTGAGTCTTTGAAAATCATTCAACAGTGCTTGGATAACATGCCTTCTGGTCCATATAAAGCGGATCATCCATTGGCTGTTCCACCACCGAAAGATAAGACATTACAAGATATTGAAACCTTGATTACGCACTTCTTGAGTGTGTCATGGGGTCCTGTAATGCCTGCAGGTGAAGCATCATTTATGACTGAAGTGGTGAAAGGTGCGAGTACCTATTATCTCACTTCGGATAAGTCGACGATGAGTTACCGTACTCGTATTCGTACACCAACGTTCACGCACTTACAGCAAATTCCTTCTGTGATTAACGGCAGCTTGGTATCTGATTTGATCATTTATTTGGCGACCATTGACGTGGTTATGGCTGACGTGGATCGCTAGGGGTAAACGATTATGATGATTTTGACTGATAAAAAACCACGTGTGAATGTTGAAGGGATTTTGACTGCGGATGAAATCCATGAAATTGAACATCACATTGGTCATTACCCATACCCACGTGCAGCTTCATTGGATGCATTGAAGTGTGTACAACGCCGTAACGGTTGGGTAGATGATGCACAAATGAATGCAATTGCACAATTATTGACAATCAGTGTGGCAGATTTGGAAGGTGTAGCAACGTTCTATAATCGTATCTACCGCCAACCTGTTGGGCGTCATGTCATTTTATTGTGTGATTCAATTGCTTGCTTCTTGATGGGGGCGGAAACGCTTGCAGAAGCGTTTCAACGTGAGTTGGGTATCCAGTACGGACAAACTACAGCAGATGGTCGTTTTACCTTGCTCCCAATTTGCTGTTTAGGCAATTGTGACAAAGGTCCAACGTTAATGATTGATGAAGATACTCACGGTTTAGTGGACGTATCATCAGTTAAACAGTTATTGGAGAAGTATGTATGAATACTGAACCAAAACCAATTTATGGCGACGGTAATCCAGAAACTCATCCGCTGACTTGGCGTTTGAGTAAGCAAGATGCGGTACGCAATGCTGATGATTACGAAGCACTTGAGGGTTATGCAGGCTTTAAAAAAGCACTCAGCATGCCGCCAAAAGATGTCCTTGAAATCATCAAAGCTGCGACAGTTAAAGGTCGTGGTGGTGCAGGTTTCCCTGCGGGTATTAAATGGTCATTGATGGCGCCAAATGATAATTCTGGTCCTCGTTATTTGATCTGTAATGCCGATGAAATGGAGCCAGGTACCTTCAAAGACCGTTTGTTGATGGAAAAACTTCCTCATCAATTGATCGAAGGGATGTTGATTGCAGGTTATACCTTAGAAGCAACGCATGGTTATATCTTCATTCGTGGTGAATATATCGAAGCTGCTCAATACTTAAATGAAGCATTAGAGCAAATCCGTGCCAAAGGTTACTTAGGTGAAAATATCCTCGGTACGGGCTGGAACTTTGAAATGCATGTTCACACAGGTGCAGGTCGTTATATCTGTGGTGAAGAAACCGCATTGATTAACTCACTTGAAGGTCGCCGTGCCAATCCGCGTACTAAACCACCATTCCCACAAGTTGCGGGTGCATGGGGTCGTCCGACGATTGTTAACAACGTTGAAACCTACAATAACTTGCCTGCGATTATGTTGCGTGGACCTGAATGGTACATCAACTTGTCTGCACACAAGTCTAAAGATCCTGGAACTAAAATTTACGGTGCATCAGGTAAGGTGAAGTTCCCTGGGCTTTGGGAATTGCCATTTGGTACAACAGCGCGTGAAGTAATTGAAGATCATGCGGGTGGTATGCGTGATGGTTTAACACTGAAAGCATGGTTACCGGGCGGTGCATCAACAGATTTCTTAGCTGCTGAACATATTGACTTGCCAATGGATGCTGAAAGCATTATGAAGGCAGGTTCTCGTTTAGGAACATGTTTGTTGATGGTGGTAGATGAAACGCAATGTATGGTTTCAGCGACCCGTAATCTAGAAGAATTCTTTGCGCGTGAGTCTTGTGGTTTCTGCACACCATGTCGTGATGGTTTACCGTGGGCTGTTAAAGCACTGAAAGCACTCGAAAATGGTGAAGGGAAGATGGAGGATATTCAACATCTATCTGAACTTACTAAAAAATTGTGGATTGGTAAGACTTTCTGTGCCCACGCACCTGGTGCGATGGAGCCACTGATGGGCGCATTAAAATATTTCCGTCATGAGTTTGAAGCAAAGGTAAGTGCCCATGCAGCAACTCGTGATGTAGAACAGGTTTAAGGAATTCGACTATGGCTACAATTCATGTCGATGGAAAATCGTATGAAGTCAACGGCTCAGAAAACTTGCTACAAGCATGTCTTAGCCTTGGCATCGATATCCCGTATTTTTGTTGGCACCCATCCTTAGGTTCTGTTGGTTCTTGTCGTCAATGTGCGGTAACTCAATACGCGAATCCTGAGGACACACGTGGGCGTTTGGTGATGTCTTGTATGACACCTGCCGCTGACAATACTTATATTTCGATCGAAGATAAAGAAGCAACAGAGTTTCGTGCATCGATTGTTGAATTCTTGATGACGAACCACCCACATGACTGTCCAGTTTGTGAAGAAGGTGGTCACTGTCATTTACAAGATATGACGGTGATGACACAGCATGATCGTCGTCGCTATCGCTTTACTAAACGTACCCATCATAACCAAGAGTTAGGTTCGTTTATTGCGCATGAGATGAACCGTTGTATCGCATGTTATCGTTGTGTGCGTTACTACAAAGACTATGCAGGCGGTACAGACTTTGGTGTGTACGCCAATGCTTCACGTGTTTACTTTGGTCGTCCAGAATCAGGTACTTTAGAATCAGAATTCTCTGGTAACTTGACAGAAGTCTGCCCAACAGGTGTGTTTACTGATAAGACACATTCAGCACGTTATAACCGTAAGTGGGACATGCAGTATGCGCCAAGTGTCTGTTTTGGTTGCTCTTCTGGCTGTAACATTTCTCCGGGTGAGCGTTATGGCGAAATCCGTCGTGTTGAAAACCGTTTTAATGGTTCAGTCAATCAATACTTCCTTTGTGATAAAGGTCGTTTTGGTACGGGTTATGTCAATCGTGAAGATCGTCCACGTCAACCTCAATTCCGTAATGGTGAAACTGTAGCAACCGTGAGTGTTGATCAAGCTCTTGATCAAGTGATTGCGCAGCTTAAAGGTAAGAAAGTTTTAGGTATTGGTTCTCCTCGCGCAAGCTTGGAATCAAACTACGCACTTCGCCAACTTGTTGGTCAAGATAACTATTCAACAGGTATGTCTCAAAAAGAGCAGAACTTGGTTGAGTTAGCTGCTTCAATCATGCAAACACAGGGTATCTATAACCCAAACATGCGTGAAATTGAAAGCTATGATGCCGTGTTGATCTTGGGTGAGGACTTAACGCAAACTGCGCCACGTATGGCTTTGTCGGTTCGCCAAGCTGCGAAAAATAAAGCGAAAGAAATGGCTGCTAAAACGCGTACACCTGACTGGTTGGCAGAACCTGTACAACGTATTGGTCAAGAAGCGAAGTCACCGATTTATATCCTTGCTGCGACACAAACGCGTTTAGCGGATGTGGCAACAGGTGAGGTCGTTGCATCTCCAAATGATATTGCACGTTTAGGTTTTGCGGTTGCTGCTGCAGTTAAAGGTGAAACAGTATCTGGTCTTGACGATGATGCTAAAGCATTTGCACAAACCATTGCTGATACCTTAAAAGTTGCGAAAAAGCCATTGATTATCTCTGGTACCAGCTTACAAGATCCAGCAATCATGGAAGCTGCTGCACAAGTTGCGCAGAATCTAGGTGAAAATGCGGGCTTATCATTGACAGTTCCTGAAGTGAACTCAATGGGCTTAGCATTATTGGGTGGCTTAAGCTTAGAACAAGCGTTTGCACAAGATTATGATGCAGTGGTTGTAGTTGAAAATGACTTAACTCGTCGTATCCCAGTTGCTCAAGTCAAAGCTGCATTGGATAAAGCTGAAACTGTGATTGTATTGGATCACAGCGAAACTGAAACCTTGAAACTTGCAGATATTGTTCTTTCTGCTGCAAGTTTTGCGGAAGGTGACGGAACTGTAGTCAGTCAAGAAGGACGTGCACAACGCTTCTATCAAGTGTATGACCCAAGCTACTACAAGCCTGAATATGCAATCAAAGAATCTTGGCGTTGGTTACATGCCGTTGAGACAGGTCTTAAAGGCAAAGCTGTAGATTGGACACTTCTTGATGATGTGATTGATGACATCGTGAAAAATGTTCCTGTGCTTGAAGCGATTCAAGATGTTGCACCGGATGCGGGCTATCGTATTCACGGTTTGAAGATTGCACGTGAACCACGTCGTTATTCTGGTCGTACTGCAATGCGTGCGCCGTTATCGGTTCACGAACCGAAACAACCGACTGATCCTGACTCGGCATTAACCTTCTCGATGGAAGGTTATGTGGGGAATCAGACAGCATCTTCACTGGTACCTTTCGCATGGTCTGCGGGCTGGAACTCACCACAAGCTTGGAACAAATACCAGGATGAAGTGGGTGGTCACTTAAAAGGTGGTGATTCAGGTGTTCGTTTATTCGATCGTTTAGCCAAGCGTCCAGCACGTAGCTATGTTGCACCGACAGCAGTTGTTGTGAATCCTGAAAGTTTCCGTCTCGTACCAATGCACCATATTTTTGGTTCTGGTGAGTTCACGATTAAAACGCCTGCGATGGAATCTCGTATTCCTGAAGCGATGTTTGCAGTGGCTGAACAAGATGCGACACGTTTAAATGTTCAAGATGGTCAACGTATTACGATTAAAGCGGGTGAGACCAGTATTAGCTTACCTGTACAAGTGATCGAATATTTACCAACGGGTTATATTGGTTATCCAATTGGTTTAGCACCAACGGTTTCATTGGCTGAGCCTGTGTCTGTGGCAGTAGGAGTGTAATTCATGAATCAAGAATTTATACGTCAAACGCCACTTTGGGCTGAGCAATGGCCAATCGCTTATTCAGTGATTCAAGCGATTGTTATTCTGCTGGTTGTGGTGTTGATTGCGGCATTGATGTCGTTTATTGAACGTCGTCTTTTAGCACTCTGGCAAGATCGCTATGGTCCAAACCGTGTTGGTCCAGGTGGTATGTTCCAGATCGTTGCCGACATGCTCAAGATCATGTTTAAAGAAGACTGGACACCAAAGTTTGCAGATAAGTTAACTTTCCGTTTAGCACCAGCAGTTGCGATGGCAACTGCGGTTCTTTCATTCATGGTCATTCCTGTGAGTCCGATGTTGGGCGTAGCAGATATGAGTATCGGTTTATTGTTCTTTATGGCAATGGCGGGTATTGCAGTCTATGCCGTGTTATTTGGTGGTTGGGCATCGAACAACAAATACTCATTATTAGGCGGTTTACGTTCTGCGGCTCAAACCATTTCTTATGAAGTGTTCTTGGGTATCTCGTTGATGGGTGTGGTTGCGATTGCAGGCTCATTTAACCTTCGTGAAATCGTTGAAGCACAACGTGATATGTGGTTCATCATTCCACAATTCTTAGGTTTCTTGATCTTTGTGGTTGCAGGCGTTGCGGTGACGCATCGTCATCCATTTGACCAACCTGAAGCCGAGCAAGAATTGGCTGAGGGTTACCATGTTGAATATGGTGGGATGAAGTGGGGGATGTTCTTCGTTGCTGAATATGTCAATGTGGTGCTGATCTCTGCTTTGATCGTGACTTTATTCTTCGGTGGATGGCTTGCACCATTTAACTTAGAAATTCCATTTGTTCCACCAGTATTCTGGTTCATTATCAAAACAGCATTCTTTGTGATGATGTTTGTCTTGGCTCGTGGCTCGTTAATGCGTCCGCGTTATGACCAAGTAATGAATTTTGGTTGGAAAGTTTGTTTGCCATTGGCGTTGGTCAACTTGTTAGTGACTGGTGCTGTGATTCTGATGAATCAGGCCTAGGACAGCAGGGAGTACAAAATGTATAAAATTCTAGCTGGATTCGGATCGATTGTACGTTCGTTGTGGATGGTGTTTAGCCATGTAACGCGTAAACGTGACACGATTTTATATCCAGAAGTACCAGCAGAACAAATTGTGCCTCCACGCTTTCGTGGTCGTATTGTATTGACGCGTGATCCAGATGGTGAAGAGCGTTGTGTAGCATGTAACTTATGTGCGGTTGCATGTCCTGTGGGCTGTATTTCATTACAAAAAGCGGAAAAAGAAGATGGACGTTGGTATCCAGAATTTTTCCGTATTAACTTCTCTCGCTGCATCTTCTGCGGTATGTGTGAAGAAGCTTGCCCAACAACTGCGATCCAGATGACACCTGATTTTGAACTTGCAGAATATGTACGTCAGGATTTGGTGTATGAGAAAGAAAACTTGCTCATTTCTGGTACAGGTAAATATCCAGACTATAACTTCTACCGCGTGACTGGTATGGCTGTGACAGGTAAAGACAAAGGTCAAGCGCAAAAAGAAAGTGCGCCAGTTGATGTACGGAGCTTATTACCATGATGTGGCCATTTTATTTGATGGCTCTTGTGGCCATTGTTTCAACCATCCGTGTTGTGACGAATACAAATCCTGTGCATGCACTATTGAGCTTAATCGTATCCTTACTTGCTGTGGCGGGTATTTTCATGATCGTGGGTGCGCCATTTGCAGGCGCACTTGAAATCATCGTTTATGCCGGTGCGATCATGGTCTTATTCGTCTTCGTGGTCATGATGCTAAATCTCGGACAGGACACTGTAGAACAAGAAAGCAAGTGGTTGACTTCTGATGCATGGGCATTCCCAGCGCTCATGAGCTTTCTTATGGGCTTGATTCTCGTCTGGATGCTTGGCAGTGATTACACCGCTTCAGGTGCAGTGATGGGGCGTGAAATTGTTGGTCCAAAAGCAGTAGGGCAGGCTTTATTTACGCATTATCTATTATTGGTTGAAGTTGCCGCTTTGTTATTGCTTGCAGCATTGGTTGCAGCATTCCATTTAGGTAAACGTGAACCAGGTGCAGAAGAGGAAAAAGAATAATGGGACACATTCCTTTAGAACATGGTTTGATTGTCGCGACCATTCTTTTTGCACTGGGTTTTTACGGTGTGATGGTGCGACGCAACCTATTATTTATGTTAATGAGTCTTGAAGTCATGATGAATGCTGCTGCGTTAGCATTTGTTTTGGCTGGTAGTGTCTGGGCACAACCAGATGGTCAGGTCATGTTTATCTTGATTTTGACTCTTGCTGCGGCAGAGGCTTGTATCGGTCTTGCGATCGTCCTTCAGTTCTATCATCGCTTCCATCATTTGGATGTAGATGCTGCTAGTGAGATGCGCGGATGAGTACTTTATATTTAACCATTTTATTTCCGCTCATTGGTTTTATCCTTTTAGCAGCGGGTCGTAATAAACTTTCTGAAAATGTTGCAGCGATTATTGGTGTTGGTTCAGTTGGTTTATCTGCTGTATTTGCATTAATTGCAGGATTGGCATTTACCAATAGCGGTGATACCGTTTTCGTTCAGCATTTATGGACATGGTTTAATGTCGGTGGTTTCGCACCGGGTATTAGCTTACAGCTAGATGGTCTTTCTCTCATTATGATGGGAATGGTGACTGGGGTCGGCTTTCTGATTCATATCTTCGCATCTTGGTATATGCGTGGTGAAGAAGATTACGCCCGTTTCTTCTCTTACTTTAACCTATTTGTTGCCAGCATGTTGTTGTTGGTATTGGGCGATAACTTGGCGTTATTGTTCTTGGGGTGGGAAGGTGTAGGTCTGTGCTCTTACTTACTGATTGGTTTCTACTACTCAAATCCTGCAAATGGTTGGGCAGCAATCAAGGCATTTACAGTAACACGTGTAGGTGATGTATTTTTACTCATCGCATTGTTCTTGCTCTATCAACAATTTGGTACTTTGAATACTCAGTACATTGTTGAAAATGCAGCAACTGTAATGACACAAAGCTCATCATTGTCGATCTGGACAGCATTGATGTTGTTCTTGGGCGCGGCAGGTAAATCAGCACAAATTCCATTACAAACTTGGTTAGCAGATGCGATGGCTGGTCCGACACCAGTATCGGCATTGATCCACGCTGCAACGATGGTTACAGCGGGTGTGTACTTATGCTGCCGTATGTTCTCTGTAATGGAGATGGCACCAGAAGTAATGCAATTCATTTCCATTACAGGTGCTGTGACGTTATTGGTTGCTGGTTTTGCTGCATTAGTTCAAACCGATATCAAACGTATCTTGGCTTACTCAACCATGAGTCAGCTCGGTTATATGTTTATGGCAGTGGGTGCTGAAGCGTACCAAGCTGGTTTGTTCCATATGTTGACTCACGCATTCTTTAAAGCGTTATTGTTCTTGTCTTCAGGTGCTGTCATTTTGGCGTACCATCATGAACAAAACATTTTCAAGATGGGTGGTCTATTCAAGCATAACAAATTCTTATTTGCTTGCTTCGCGATTGGTGGCGGTGCCTTAGCTGCGATTCCATTCTTGACCGTTGGCTTCTTCTCGAAAGATGCGATCTTGTGGCAAGTTTGGGCGCATGGTCATACTACAGGTATTGAAACCTTCGGTACGTTGTTCTGGGTTGGTGTTGCTGGTGCTTTCTTAACCTCTATCTATACCTTCCGTTTAATTTGGATCGTATTCTTTGGTGAAGAAAAGACGGCATATCATCCAATCAAAGGTGCAACTTACTGGGCTCCACTTGCGATTCTTGCTGTACTTTCAACAGGTGTTGGTGCGTTATTACAAGCGCCAGTTATCGGCATTTTAAATCAAGCAGGTATCCCTGCGTTTGTTATGACTGATGCTTTAGCACATTTACAACATGGTGTTGAATTAAAAGCAGTTGGTATTGCATTGGCTGGCTTGGCCGTTGGTATTTTCCTGTTTGCTTTTGCTTATGGTGCTGTCAAGTCGTTTGCTCAAAGTTCTTTGGGTGCAGGTTTAGCGCATATCTGCCGTACAGCATTTGGTTTTGATGCTTTATATGACATCGTGTTTGTAAAACCATATTTGTTTATTGCAAAAATCTTAGGTCGTGATCCTGTTGATGGTTTATGGTTAGTATTGCCTGCGATTGTGAAGGGCGGTAATAGCTTTACAAGCGCACGTCAAACAGGTTCATTGCGTGAATACGCATCAAGCATGTCACTCGGTATCGTGGTGTTGTTGATGATCTTGATCGTGATTCAGGTTGTGGGGAAATAAAATGGAAAACAATTTAATTTTACCCGCACTGATTTTAGTTCCTTTCATTGCTGGTTTCATTTGTTGGTTGGTTGATAAATTCGACCAACAATTACCGCGTTGGATTGCCTTAATTGGTATGCTCATCACCTTTGGTTTGGGTATAGCTCTCTGGCAAAATGGTACTTTCAGCTACAGTATGGGTGGCCAAACGCCATCATGGGCTGCAGAGTTTTATCTTCCTTGGATTCAAACCTTAGGTATTAGCATTCACCTTGCAGTAGATGGTTTATCACTACTGATGGTGTTATTAACAGCGTTACTTGGTGTGCTTGCTGTAGGTTGCTCTTGGGGTGAGATTCAAAAGAATGTTGGTTTCTTCCACTTAAACCTCCTTTGGAGTTTAGGTGGGGTGATCGGTGTATTCTTAGCGATTGACTTGTTCTTATTCTTCTTCTTCTGGGAGATGATGCTCGTACCAATCTATTTCTTGATTGCGTTATGGGGGCATAAAGGTTCGAATGGTCGTTCGCGTGTTTACGCTGCAACTAAGTTCTTCTTATATACCCAAATTGCCGGTTTAATTATGTTGATCGGTATCCTAGGCCTTGTGGTTTATGGATACATGATGACAGGCATGATTGGTTTTGATTATAACTACCTTATGGCTGTAGCACATCGTTTACCGCCTGAAGTGGCATACGCCTTCATGTTATGTTTCTTCATTGGTTTTGCTGTGAAATTGCCAGTATTCCCATTACACGGTTGGTTACCTGATGCACATGCGCAAGCACCAACAGCGGGTTCGGTGGATTTAGCAGGTATTTTGATTAAAACAGCGGCTTATGGTTTGCTTCGTTTTGTCATTCCATTCTTCCCAGCAGCATCGGCACAGTTTGCTGATTTTGCAATTATTCTGGGTTTGATTGGTATTTTCTACGGTGCATTCCTTGCATACCAGCAAACTGATATGAAACGTTTACTTGCGTATACGTCTATTTCGCACATGGGTTTCATTTTACTTGCGATTTATGCAGGTAATATTCTGACTTTCCAAGGCTTGATGATCATGATGTTGGCACATGGTTTATCATCTGCTGCATTGTTCATTATGTCTGGTCAAGTTTATGAGCGTTTACATACCCGTGATTTACGTTTGATGGGTGGTCTTCGTGGTCAACTGCAATACTTGCCATTCTTCTTAATGTTCTTTGTTGCAGCACTTGTTGGTGTACCAGGTCTAGGTAACTTTATTGGTGAGTTCCTAATCTTGATGGGTTCATTCAATACCTATCCGACTTTCACTATCATTGCCGCTGTGAGCTTGGTATTTGCTGGTCTATATGGTTTGATTCTGATTCATAAAGCACTTTTTGGTGTACCGAATCCAGAACAGCAGCAGCACTATACCAGTCCTCTAAAAGATCTATCTGCTCGTGAAGTTAGTATTTTAATGCTATGCGCAGTTGGTTTGGTTTGGTTAGGTATTTACCCTCAAACATTCTTGGATGTTTCACAATCAAGTATGCAGTGGATTGTAAATAGTTATATGCCAGTACAAGAAGTTGTTGAAGTCGTTCAACAGACAGCAACTCAACTTGAACATGTGGAGATGCAATAAATCATGAACTTCACACTTTCTTTTTCTGAGCTTATGCCACTGGCACCCGTAATGATTGTCGCATTGACTGCAATCGTTGTGATGTTGTTGATTGCGATCAAGCGAAACCACAATTTAATTGCGACAACTTCGGTTGTCGGTTTAAACCTTGCTGCAATTTTAATTGCGTATACCATGTTTACTGGAAGTTTTGCTCCAGTAAATGTGATGGGCATGTTTATGGTTGATCCATTTACCATGCTCTATCAATTCTTGATTTTGATTGCTGCTTTAGCATGTTGCACGTTGTCTCATGCCTATATTGAGACCTATAAAGACAATCGTGAAGAGCTTTATATCTTGTTGCTATCTTCAGTCGCTGGTGCGATGCTGATGGTGGCTAGTTCACATTATGCAGCTTTCTTTATCAGCCTTGAACTCATGTCTATTCCGATTTATGGCATGTTGGCTTATACCTATCAACGTAGTCATTCTTTGGAAGCTGGTATTAAATATCTTGTGCTTTCAGCAACAGCATCTGCGATGTTGTTGATGGGTATAGCATATATCTATGCTTATACTGGCTCGTTATCATTCTATGATTCAGTACAGAATTTATTCGCTGTAATTGATCAACCGATGGTGTTATTGGGCCTAGCATTAATTATCTTTGCTGTGGCATTCAAACTTTCTCTTGCACCTTTCCATAAATGGACGCCAGATGTGTATGCAGGTGCACCAGCACCAATGGCAACTTTCTTGGCAACTGCTGCGAAGGTGGCAACAGTTGGTTTATTTGTTCGTTACTTGTTGACTTCAGGGGCAATTTTAGAGCAATCACTGGTTACGATTTTGACAATTCTTGCAGTATTGTCGATCGTGGTGGGTAACTTGCTTGCAGTGCGTCAAGTTAATTTGAAACGTATCTTGGGTTATTCATCGATTGCACACTTTGGTTATTTATTGATTGCTTTAATCAGTATGACCTATGCGAGTTTGGGTAGTGTGAGTGTCTATGTCATTACTTATGTATTGACGACCATCGGCGCATTTGGTGCAGTTGCATTGATGTCGAGTCCTTATAACAACGTCGATGAAGCACAAAGTCTTGCCGACTATCGTGGTTTATTCTGGCGTCGTCCAATTTTGACTGCAACATTAACCGTAATGATGTTGTCTCTTGCTGGTATTCCATTAACTGCTGGCTTTATCGGTAAGTTCTTGGTGGTGTTGGCAGCAGTCACAACTCAACATTGGTTCCTTGCAGCGATGATCGTTGTGGGTAGTGGTATTGGTTTATATTATTACCTTCGTGTGATGGTTGTCATGTATATGACACCACCAGATGTACCTCGTATTGATGCTGACGCACATTGGGGAACTAAGGTCGGTGGTATCATGGTACTTGGTGCTGCATTATTAGTCTTATTCTTGGGGGTGTACCCGGATCCGATGATTAACTTAGCATTGAAAGCAGAAATTCTGTCTCCATTGCATTTTATGATGTCGCAACAGCACTAATGGTCTGATTTGTACAAAAAAGCCTCCAAAATTGGGGGCTTTTTTATTGAATAGTAAAAAAACACTTTATAATAGTCGAAGATTTATATTAGCTAGGTACTTACTCGTGTCGATCCAAGAAATTCGTCATCCGCTTATTCGCCATAAACTTGGTTTATTACGTCGTTCAGACATCAGCACCAAGAACTTTCGTGAATTGGCACAAGAGGTCACAATGTTATTGACCTATGAGGCGACAAAGGATTTACCCGTTGTTGATCATGAAATTGATGGGTGGGCAGGGAAAGTTGCTACACAGCGCATTGCTGGAAAGAAAATTACCATTGTTCCAATTTTGCGTGCAGGCATTGGTATGCTTGAAGGTGTTTTAAATCTGATTCCAAGTGCTAAAGTCAGTGTATTGGGTTTAGAGCGAGATGAAGAAACTCTAGAAGTGCGTACCTATTACAAGAAACTCGTTCCTGATGTTGCAAATCGTTTGGCCATGATTATCGATCCTATGCTTGCAACTGGGAATTCGTTGATTGCTGCGATTGATGTTTTGAAAGCAAGTGGCTGTAAAGATATTCGTGTGATGGTTTTGGTTGCAGCACCTGAGGGTATTGCTAAAGTTGAAGCAGCCCATCCTGATGTACGTCTTTATACAGCTTCAATTGATCAGGGGTTGAATGAGGAAGGCTATATCGTTCCAGGTTTAGGAGATGCTGGCGATAAGATTTTTGGTAGTGTCCAAAAAGATTAAGCATTAAAATTATTATAAAAAGAGACTGGATGACATCATAAATTTTATGAGAGGTCTAAAGTCTCTTTTTATTTTCTATATACTATGGGCAATGGCTTGGTAAAGTAGGGGTAAATGTGATGAAACAAGATTTCTATCAAGGAAAAGTGAAGCAATATAATCCTGATAAAGGATTCGGTTTTATTGGTACAACTGAGGGTGATGTCTTTTTTCATATTTCAGATTTCCCGTCAGCAGAAGGTGAACCGAAACGAAATGAAAAAGTGAAGTTTGCTGTGGTCGAAAACCAAGGCAAATTTAAAGCGGTACAAATTGAGCGTGTTGACCCTAACCCTGCAAAAACCAAGAAAACTAAAATAGCGAATCATAATAAAGCAATTACAAGCGAACTATTATCAAATTTTCGACGTTAAATAATTTTATTGATGGAATGGTGAAGATCAGGTTTAAACCTGATCTTCACAGAATTGTAAAAAGGCTTTTAAACCTGGTCCCTGATACTTTTGACGATGCACGAGCATGTAAAGAGGACGTGTTAACGCCCAGTAGGGTGTGTCTAGAATGACTAATTGTCCTTTTTCCTGTAAAGGTTCAATGGCCAATCGAGAAACACAGGTCATACCTAAACCACCTGCAACAATTTTTAAAATTGCTTCATTGTGACCCAATGTTAAGCGAATATTTGCATCAGGTAGGTCTTGTAAAATTGCATTGTCGAATACTTCACGGGTACCAGAACCTTCTTCACGTAAGATCCATTCAACATCTAGAAAATCGGTTGCTGTGATTGGACGATTTAACTGTGCAAGAGGGTGATCGGGCGCACAACAAACAGCAAGTTCATCATTACGCCAATGGATGCATTGGAGCTGTGGGAGATGACAAGAGCCTTCAATTAAGGCTAAATCAAGTTGAAATTGATTGACGGCTTCGATCATCTGGCGTGTGTTACCAACTTGTAGTTGTAGATGAGCTTGAGGATGAAGCTGTAAAAAATCAGCCATCAGATCAGGCATCAAATAGTCACTAATCGTTAAGGTTGCACCTAAACGTAGATCAATACTTTGAAGCTCACCCTTTGCCGCTTGTTCGAAGGACTCACAGCGTCCTAAAATTTCTAAAGCCTGAGGAAGTAAGAATCTACCCAAATCATTGAGTTGTAATCGTTTACCCAAACGATCAAATAATGGTGCACCAAGACCATCTTCTAAATCAGCTAAAGCCATACTTGCCGCACTTTGTGTAAGTCGGACAGCATCACTCGCTTTGGTAACAGTTCCTTCTTGAGCGACCGCCACGAAAACAGCCAGTTGGCGTAATGTCATGCGCATGTTAAAAGCCTTAACGTGTTGAGAGCCTATATTTAGGAGACTCTAGAGTATTTATAAATAATCAGATCATGCTACCATGAGCGCACTGTTTCGTGCCACGTTCAAATCATGTCAATTGAAAAATTTAGCGTAGAAAAAGTTTTATCGGTTCATCGTTGGACCAATACTCTATTTAGTTTTACTATGACCCGTCCAGCCCATTTTAAATTTACCGCAGGTCAGTTTGCGCGTATTGGTTTAATGGTGGATGGTGAATTGGTGGTTCGTGCTTATTCAGTTGTGTCATCACCATTTGATGAAACCTTAGAGTTCTTTTCAATTGTTGTCCCTGAAGGCGCATTTACCTCAAACTTACAGCATCTAAAAGTAGGTGATGAGCTCTATCTTGAAAAGATATCTTATGGTTATTTAACACTTGCACGTTATCAGCAACCATTACCAAAAGATTTGTGGTTATTGGCTACGGGTACGGGGTTAGCACCATTTTTATCGATGTTGCAAGATTTTGAAACGTGGAATAAATATCAGCATATCAATCTCGTTTATAGTGTTCGTACCGCTTCAGAATTGGCGTATGTTGAACGTATTCAGGAGATTGCAGCAACCTTTGGTGAAGGGCATTTGGGTTTTCAGTTTGTACCTATTATTACACGTGATCCAAACGCTAAATTGCATGATCGATTACCGATTTTAATTGCCAATGGTCAGCTCGAAAAAGTTGTTGGATTGGAATTTAATCCAGAAAGTAGCCATGTCATGTTATGTGGCAATCCGCAAATGGTTGATGATACTAAAGAAGCATTAAAACAGCGTGGACTAACCATGAATCGTCGTGGAGAGGGGAATATTGCGGTTGAGAATTATTGGTAACCAACCGAGAAAAATAAGTTGAATAGGATATGTGTTAATGAACAAGCATATCCATAAATTCACGAATTTCTTGAATTGCGGTATCGATGTCAGTGGTTAACCATGTCGGTTCAAACACACCTGTATAATGGGCTAAACGGTCCTGCGGTACCACAAGCCTGATTGGGCAGTCTTCTTCAAGTAAGCGCCAAGGTACAATTGGAACTTCATTATCTAAAAAAGGTTGCACATTCCGTATGTCAATAATCATGGCATTGATGCAATCAGGTAAAGGCATGACAGAAAATTCATCAGTGCGACGACGGAAATACTCCAAATCACCCCATTTTAGGATATAGCTCGGCTTATTGAATTCAATAATACCAATCAAATGCTCATCACGAGTGTGATGCAAAAAACATTGATGGCTAACATCAGTGTCCAATTCAAGAGAAACGCTTTGTTGGCTGTAGGACATAAAGCTGAACAGTGTAAAAATGAAGGCGGGTATTATAGCTTATTTTATAGTATTGCTAAAGCGCCTATATTTTATACAAAGTATGTTGAAATAAAAAGTGTAATTCTGCAATCAAGGCAACGATAGTCCGTATCTTCTTCACACAATGCTACATTCAGTATTGTTAATATAAAGCTGAATAGTAAAAAGGATGAGGGCTGCTATCAT
Source organism: Acinetobacter suaedae (assembly GCF_008630915.1). NCBI lineage: Bacteria > Pseudomonadati > Pseudomonadota > Gammaproteobacteria > Moraxellales > Moraxellaceae > Acinetobacter > Acinetobacter suaedae. Next base: position 2,593,199 of record NZ_CP043909.1, on the reverse strand, counting down.
GCATGATTTTAGTAAGCCACAGCCTCATGTGGCGAGTAAAGAAGAAATTACCAAAAAGAGAAGATTGCCAGTTTATATCTTGATTATCGTGGGAATCTTTTTGATTGCACTGCTTGTATTTATGGTTGCTGATCATTCGGCAAAACCAACTGCCCAAGTGATTATGTCACATTTGCAGTCGGTAATTTTAAATGCATAAGCAGTCATTTATAGACCAAATTGACTTAAAAAAAAGCCTATTGGTGTGAATCAATAGGCTTTTTTGCAATATTTTGCGGATTTTTTGTTGTATTAGTGATGCGATTCATTGATTGGAAAATAGACAAAAATTAAGGTGAAAGCATCCATAAATTGTGCGCTTGCACGTAGGGCGATCATGAGTGGATCGTACAAGATGTAAAACATGACATGACATAAGGATAACAACATGAATGATTTTTTTAGAGATCCCTCCCAACGTGGAGGATTTGATGCAATGTATTACTGGGATCAGTTCCAGCCTATTTTAGCTGCAATCGTTATTCTCTTAGTAGGCTGGATTGTAGCATTGGTCATTGCTGCTGGTGTAAAGAAGTTGCTACAAAAGCTAGATACCAATAATCGATTATCTTCTGCAACAGGACACACTTCTAATATTGAAAGCCTAGTATCCAAACTGGTGTTCTGGTTTGTGATGATTCTAGCGGTTGTCGGCGCTTTGAATATTCTCAACATTAGTGGTGTGAGTGATCCTTTTAGCAATATGGTGGGCCGCGTTCTTGCTTATATACCAAATCTCTTGGCTGCGGTTGCTGTTGGATTCGTTGGTTGGATTGTTGCTCGTTTAGTGCAAGCAGGTTTGACCAAAGTGCTTGCAAAGACGGATTGGGATGAAAAGCTGAGCAGTGAGGTGGGTGTGAGCTCACTGAGTAGTAATATTGGTGAGATCTTTTACTGGCTCGTATTATTGTTGTTTTTACCGATTGTACTTTCGATTCTGGGCTTAACTGGCCTGTTGATTCCTGTACAGAATATGGTAAATGATGCGATTTCATATTTACCAAATCTATTTATTGCGGGTGTAATCATCTTTGTTGGTTATATTCTGGCAAAAATTGTACGCGGTATCGTGGAAGGTTTGAGCAATAGTCTTGGCTTACAAGCACAAGCACAAAAAGTTGGATTGTTTAAAAATTCAAATGTTTCTAGATTCTTAGGTTCATTTGTTTTTGCCATCATCATCATTACTAGTTTGATTGTTGCTTTTGAAGCATTGGGCATAGAAGCTATTTCACAACCTGCTACTGCAATGTTGAATGACATTATGCTTGCGATACCACAAATCATTGCCGCAGCATTGATTTTAATCGTAGCTTATGTGGTTTCTCGTTTCGTTGGACGTTTAGTCGCTGAACTGATTTCTGGGGCAGGTGTTGATGAAGTTCCAATGAAGCTGGATTTACAGCGCTTCCTTGGTCAAACACGTGTGTCTGATATTATTGGATATTTGATCGTATTCTTCACAATGCTATTTGCAGTTTCTGAAGCTGCAAATCGACTTGGTCTGGAGCAAGTGAGCGTTCTGATTGCGATGTTCATCCAATTCGGTGCAAGTATTTTGTTAGGTGCTGTGATCCTTGTGATCGGTTTCTGGCTTGCAAATGTGGTTGCGAACGTTGTACAACGTGGTGAATACAACAGCTCTCGTTGGTTAGGTAATTTAGTTCGTATCCTCATTATGGGCTTAGTGATCGCAATGGGGTTAAAAGCAATGGGTATTGCTGACTCGATTGTAAACTTGGCGTTTGGTTTAACTTTAGGTTCAGTTGCAGTTGCATTTGCTTTGGCGTTTGGTCTAGGTGGTCGTCAACCTGCTGAGCGTTTGCTGACTGATTTGCTTGATAAAGCAAAAAATGAAGCAAAACAACCAAATCCTTTACATCAAGAGCAACAAAAGCCCGTAAATCCAGCGAGTCCAACTCCGCCAACTTCACCAAATTCTGATGAATAGAAAAAATAATCTTTGATTTTTTCAGTCAATTCGACCACTCTAACAGGGTGGTCGTTTTGTTTATATCTGTGCTATTGGTCTTTATCATAGAGAGGAAACAGAACATTTCTACACTATGATGAATGCTTTCAATCAAAAAAATGACCTAAAAAGCAATTCATTTATATATAAGGTCTGTTTATATTTCACCTTACGAGCGATAGTTCACATTGAAATATAAAACCCCTAACATCAATCGTCTCTAAATAAAAAATCGATAGGAGAATGAAGTGAAGAGGCCAAATCGTGTATTCGCACCTATTATCATTGCTGGGATTACTGTTGGGTTCTTAGCGAGTGCTTATAAATTTGTATTTGCCAAAGCAAATAATGAAAAACAACAGTCACGGTCAAATACTCAAAAAAATTCAGCTTCAGATGACGCCAAAGTGGATGAACGCTGATAAATCTACTGCTTTAAGTTGTAATCGTATTTGGCTCAGTCATGCTTTGCACAAATGAGGATTATACAAATTGCGCTGCGGCTTGTGCTGACGACCATGCCCATTGAAAGTTATATCCTCCTAGATGTCCTGTAACATCCAAGACTTCACCAATAAAATATAAGCCTTTTTGTTTTTTACTCTCCATGGTTTTTGAGGAGATTTCGGTTGTGTCGACACCACCGAGCGTGACCTCTGCGGTGCGATAACCTTCAGTGCCTGATGGTTTGACTGTAAATGTATGTAGTTGGGTGGCGATGTATTCGAGTTGAGCGTCGCTGATATTTCCAATTGCAATTTCACTATGTTCGGCCCAAATGAGTTGCTGTAATTCGAGAACAATGCTTTTGGCTGTGAACTCACTGAGCAACGTTCTGAGTAGAACTTTCGGTTGTGCTTTTTTCTTATCTTTGAAAAATTGACTAAAATCTTGGCTTGGAAAGAAATCAATTTTAAAACTTTCACCGACATGCCAATAGTTAGAAAGTTGTAATGAACTTGGCCCACTTAAGCCACGATGGGTAAATAACAAGGCCTCAGTAAATTGATGACGATCATTCATGAGTGTGGCATCTAAAGCATTGCCACTCAGTCGGGTTGTGACTTCTTTGAAATGATCAGAAAAGGTAAATGGAACGAGGCCTGCACGGGTCGGGAACACATGATGTCCAAATTGTTTGGCAAGCTCATAACCAAAACCTGAACCGCCTAAGGTTGGAATCGATAAGCCGCCTGTGGCAACCACCAAAGATTCACAGTGATATGTGCCTTGATTGGTCTCAATGATAAAACCTGTATCTGCTTTTGATTGAACGTGCTCAACTTCACAATGGGTATGGATCTGAACACGCTTTGCTTTATCACATTCTGAAAGTAACAACTCAAGAATTTCTTTAGAGCCTTTCAGCGTGAAGAGCTGACCATGTTTACGTTCTTCGTATTCAATTCCGTATTCACAGACTAAACCAATAAAGTCCCAGTTGGTGTAGCGGGTGAGTGCTGAAATCACGAAATGCGGATTTTCTGAAAGATAGTTGGATGGCTCTACATCAAGATTAGTAAAGTTACATTTACCGCCACCAGACATTAAAATCTTTTTGCCTACCTTATTGGCTTTTTCGAGAACCACAACTGAACGTCCACGTTTACCTGCTTCAGCAGCCAACATCAAGCCAGATGCGCCAGCACCTAAAACAACAACATCAACTTGATGAACCATGGACATTACTCGATCGACGAAAAGCGGGCAATTATAAAAGATTTATGCAGTATTTAATATGTTTTCAGTTTTCCTTGTAGTCCGCCAGTATGAATCGCCAAAATACGGGTATCAGTAGGAAAATGATATTGCTGCATTAAATCAAACAATCCCATCATCATTTTAGCAGTATAGACCTGCTCTAAAGGGATTGCATATTTCTGCTCAAACTCCTGCATAAATTGCAGCAATTTAGGTGTGGTTTTGGCATAGCCACCACAACAATAAGCATCGGTTAAAGACCAATTTTGCTTATCCGTCCATTGTTGAATTTCTGATTTGAGGAAATCACCTTTGAGTGCAGAAAATCCTAAAACCTGTTGCTGATCTGAACTGTTTTCAATCAGTCCTGCGATTGTGCCACCAGTCCCTACAGCACAACAAATGACATCATAATTTTCTCGATCCTCCACAGACAATATTTCTTTTGTCCCTTGTATTGCAAGCTCATTGGTGCCACCTTCAGGGATGATAAAAGCCTGTGGAAAATGTTGTCTTAATTGTTGTAAATACTCAGCTTCATGGCGTAGGCGATATTCAGCTCGACTAACAAAATGCAGTTGCATACCAAAATCTTGTGCTGTTTGTAGCGTTGAATTTAATATTTGAGACGCGAGTTCTTCACCTCGAATTATGCCTATACTTTGAAAGCCAAAACATTGGGCCGCATACGCCGTTGCTGCGATATGATTGGAGTAAGCTCCACCAAAAGTGAGCACTTGCTTATAGCCTTGTTGATGGGCTGCACGTAAGTTGTATTTCAGTTTAAAAAATTTATTGCCTGAAATTTGAGGATGAATCAGGTCAAGTCGTTTTACCGTCAGTTGAACTGGATAAGGCTGGTCCAATGTTTGATAGGGTGTAGGAAAAGCAATGTGATCAAACATTTTGGTCAGTTAAAAATGGATTTGATCACATTGTAAATGGATTTGATTGAGAATGTCAGTATGGCTTAAGAATCGGTATCCACGGATGTCACCACGGACATACCTGGACGTAAATTTTCGATACCTTCTTGATCAGGATCAATTGCAATACGAACGGCAATTCGTTGAACCACTTTTGTGAAATTACCTGTTGCATTATCAGGTTTCAATACACTGAATTCTGATCCAGCTGCAGGAGAGATTTGTTCAACACGCCCTGTAAATTTTTGATGTTTCATGGCATCAACAGTGAAAGAAGCTTTCTGACCTATTTTCATATTGGCAATCCGTGTTTCTTTAAAGTTAGCGATCACCCATGTTTGTTGTGGAATCAAATAAAGTAATTGTGAACCTGCGGCAACATATTGACCAACACGAGGATTCACTTCACCGAGTTGACCGTCCAGTGGCGCGACTATAGTGCTGTAATCTTTGGTGGTATTGGCTTGATCCAGTTGTGCTTGCGCGCTGTTGACCTGTGCTTTTAAACCTGCTTCTGCCACTTGTGCTGTTTTTAAAGCCTCTTGTGCTACTAGAATGTTGGCTTGGGCTTGTTTGAGTAACGCAAGATTGTTTTGTGCATCGGCTGCGGCCTTATCTTGCTCAGATTTGGATGCCGCACCACTATTGCCCAATTGTTGATAACGTTTTAGTTGTGCCATGGATAAATCATATTGAGCTTTGACCTGATCTAGCTTGGCTTGTGCCGCCACGACATCGGCTTGGCGTTGTGCAATGGCTTGAGTTTGATTGGCAAGGCTATTTTGAGCTTGTTCTACACCTGAAACCGCTTGAGTAACTTTTTGATCATAGGTTGTTGCATCGATATGCATCAACACTTGACCTCGTTTCACATGATCAAAATCTTTGACCAGTACATCTTTGATATAACCATTGATTTGTGAGGACAATATCGTGGTTTTCCCTTTGATATAACTGTTGTCTGTCTGCTCAATCGCTGTATGAAAGGGACCAATTTTCCATGCCCATAAGATGATGGTAATACCTACCAATAAAACCAACAGCATCCACCATAAGGTTGAACGCTTGGTTTTGATCAACTTACTTGTTGGCGGAGGCGGTGGTGGCGCCTCAGTAGTTTGTATAGCGTTGTTAGACTGAGGTGATGTTTCAGCATTGGTTGCTGGATTTTCCTGAGTCTGTTTTTCGGTATTATCTTTGGTTTCTTCTGCCATAATATTTTCTCAATCAAATGTTTAACTCGAAGTACTTGGTAGGGATCTATTTTTTATCGTTTTATATTTCTCACGGGCATATTTAAATAAGCCCCATATCAAGAGAATAATCGCGAAAATACCATTGAGCACAATTACATCGTTATAGGCGCGAACTTGTGCTTCACGGGTCACAACTTGATTCAAATTTTGCATCGCTTGTTTATTTTGCAAAACAGGATCGGTTGTATTTAACATGGCACTATGTTCATAACTTTTTATGCGTTGGGCAACAGATGGGTCAGTTGGGTTTAAATGACTATTAATTTCGACTTTATAATCATAGGTATGGTGTTGTTGATAGGTGTTAAAAAAGGATGAACCCACTAAACCACCAAAGTTCTGGGTGGCTGTGAATAGCACAACAAAGGTAATCACGTATTGTGGGCCGCGTTGTAAGGTACGTACAAACCCCATCATGAGTAAAGGACCAATAAATACGCCACCAGCAAAACTGACAAGGAATTGACTTCGATAAAAGTTTGCTGGACGGACATCACTGGTCAGGTGATAATCCAAGATACACGCGACTAAGATTAGAAATTCCGCCAAAAACAAATTTAACATCAGGCGATCTTTATGAAAGGTCAATGCACTAAAGACTGAGCCAGCAATGGTCCCACAAAAGATGACGCTATAAAGTGGAACAAATTGATCAGGCCCCATTCCCATAGTTTTTAGAAAATTAACAGCCGCATAGCTTTGCTCTGACATCAACAGACGTAAGGCAAATGCACTAAAGATAAACGTAAGCAGGTCGCTTGTTGCAAGCCAGCGCGTCATAATCAGAGGATTAGCACGATAATGCTCATAAGTTAAACCTAAGACAATCAGGCAAAAGCCAACAATTAATACATAAGCCAGCCAAGGACTATCAAACCACCAAAGAATAGGGCCTTGCGTGAGAACAATACATAAGCAAGCAAAACCTGGCGCCAGTAAGGTAAAGGTAAAGAAATCTTGCTTTTCAAAAACAGCAAGACGCAGACTTCGAGGTAATTTGAGTGCAACCACCATGGCAAAGCAGCAAATGGCCAATCCCAGTTCAAAGGTATAAATTACATCCCATTGATTAGCGCTTAATAGAAAGGGTGAAATCATCCATGCCAGCGGTAGACCGAGTTGCTGAAAACCAAAAGCCAGATAAATACCTTTTGCTAAATCAGCTTTACCAAATGCCTGCATGGTGTAATACATCCCAAGCGAACTTAATGGCGCAGCTGCAAGACCTGCAATAAAACGGACAATCAATGCCATTTCATAAGTTTGTACGATGAGATGGAGAATCAATACACCAATAAAAACCAGCAGACCGATCTCAGAAAATAGACGTAGACCGTATTGTTGACGTGCTTTAAATAAAATTAAATTGGCGCTGACATTTGCCATCACATAGGCCGCAGGGAGCCATGCCGCTTGAGAAGGGGTTAAACCATATTCACCTTGGAAAATAGATAAGTTCGCAATCACAAAACCGTTACTTAAGCTGGCAGCAATACAGATAAACAAGCCAATAAAAAAATAAGCGAAACGTTTCGGTGTGGCATGAGCAATTGCTGCAGGCGAACCCGGTAGTGTGGGACGCTCTTCAGCAGACCAATCTGGTGGAGTTTCAAGGTAGCGAGGGCTTTTATCCATATGATCCTCGAACTAAATTTTAATGCCGTTTAATAATAATTCTATTGCTCGTTTGGCTAACTGAACTTGATCTGAAGCAGTATGTCCTTGAAATGAGGAACCTAAGATTCCCACAATCATAGAAAAATCTTGTGGTGTAAGATCAGGACGGCACAGTTTATGTTGTATGGCTTGGTTAATTAGTGGTTGTAGTGCTTTATCACGCCGTGCATAAATGTTTAACATGATTGGGTCATGACGATCAACAATACGCCAGTAATCAATAAGGACAATGAGATGGGGAACTTGTTCAACATAGCTTTCGATTAAGCGAAGAAAGCCATCATCAAAAGCCTGTAAAGCTTGCACATGATCTTCGAGTCTGGTCATGGCTTGTTCGAGTAAAGCCACAATCAATGCTTTACGGTCAGCAAAATTACGATAAAACGTTGCACGTCCCACACCTGCGTGGTCAATGATGGTTTGTAAAGGAACATGCACGCCATGGATTCGAAAAATCTCTTCTGCGGCATGGAGCAATTCATCACGATTTTGAATCGCACGTTGCTGACGTTTGATCATTTTGGGGATTCATAGAAAATTTAGCCAAATTTAACGGACATTATTGTCCGTTGTAAATTTAAGTCATTTTAATTTTTGTTTTAGTTCGGTAAAAGCATGCATTGACGGGCAACACATGCTGATGGTTATTAATCTTTAAAATGTACGGGAATCCATTGATAGCTTTTCTGATCTGCTGAGTAAATATGCCCAATACCCGGAAATGGTAAATGTGGTGCAGCGATGGTTTGGCCATTTTTTGCAAAATTCGCAAATTGTTTTAAACGGGTTTGTACTGCTTTTTTCGGATCAATATCATATTCAATCGCAGTTTCGGGTTTATCAAATTGCACGGTATGAGAATGAACAATATCGCCAATGAATACTACACTTTGGTCTTTAGTTTTTAACTCATAACTGTAGTGCCCCGGTGTATGTCCTGCCGTGTTGATGACTTTGAATCCTTGGATTTCATCACCGAGCTTGAAGGTCTTGAAACGTTGCTTGGCTTGATAGGGTGCAATAGCTTCTTTGATCTTTTCGACTGTACCTAAGTAGTTGGCTTGTTTGTCTTTTGGTAGTTTTGTTACTTGTTTCGGATCTAACCAATATTTAGCTTCTTCATCTGAGACATAGACTGTCGCATTAGGAAAATTGGCAGTGCTTTTTTGACTAATGCCACACACATGATCTGGGTGCAAATGAGTGAGTAAAATCGTATCGACTTGTTCAGGTTTATATCCTGAAGCAACTAGGTTTTTCAAAATAGAACCAAGATGCGCGCCGAAACAACTTTCTGCACCGCTATCGACTAAAACCAATGATTTGCCAGTATTGACGAGAAAAGCATTAATCGAGGTTTGCACGCCTTTGTCTTGATCTGCATAGTATTTCTTTAAGATGTGCTGGACTTGTTGCGGTGAAATATCTTTAAACAAGCTTGGTGACATAAAGTTGGTACCATCCAGCAGGGCGGTAATTTGTACATCACCGACTTGGTGGTGATAGTAGCCCGCAACTTGTTTTTGTTGTTCAATGACTGGCAGGGTTTTGCTTGTTTCTGCATGAGTGAGTAAAGGAACGCTGCTTAAGAATAATGCTGAAAGGAGTAGGGCAGTTTTTTTCATAAGATCATTAAAGTTATTAGAGAAATAACACTTTTAACATGAATCACAACATAATAGGGATAATTTCCCAATAAAAAATCCGCTTGTGAAAGAGAGTTTTGTTATGAGTTTTAAAAGAGTTTATGTCCGTGCTTCAATTATTTGCCTATTGTTTTTAACTTTTTTCCATTCAATAACAGTGCAAATTAATGTTGTAGGGAGGATGAGTACAAATTGCAGATAACTAAAGATGATTAAAGGTGATGGGGTGAGTATGGCAAGAATAAGAATAAAGGGTGCAAGCATAAAGCCTAAAAAGCCGCTATAGATTATGCTGCGCATTAAGGATATTTGAGCAAGCTTTTGGGCAAAGAAATGTTGGAACAACAATTGAGTGATTATTGCGGGAAAGATACCAAGTAAATAACCAAATGGTGTAATTAAAAATAATCCTCCAATCATTGGAAATATGATCGAGGGCGTAATGAGACCTTTTAAAAATCGTATTGGATCACCAAACATAATGGGGCTATGAAATGTGATTACAATAATCAATGTTCCAATAAACGGTCCCCAGATAATAAATGCTGAACTTTGCCATTTAGGTCTCTGTAGAAGGCTCATTTTTGTAATAGGCATATTATAAGCTTTATCATAGTCTTATTTTTGAACACTAGCACAAAAAAAGACTTCTGAAGAAGTCTTTTTAAGTCACTAGGCTGATTAAGACACTTTATCACCAGCTTTAGCACCAGATTCAGGTGAAATCACCCAAACACCTTCGCCATTACCTGCGGCAAGTACCATACCGTTAGAAATACCAAAACGCATTTTACGTGGTGCAAGGTTCGCAACCATCACCACCAGTTTGCCTTTTAAGTCTTCTGGTTGATAAAACTCACGGATACCGCTAAACACATTGCGTGGTTCAGCTTCACCTACATTTAAAGTTAATTGAAGTAATTTATCAGAACCCTCAACTGTTGCTGCTTCTAAAACTTCAGCTACACGGAGGTCAACTTTCATAAAGTCTTCAATACCAATAATTTCAGCTTCACCCACTTTTGGTTCAGGCTTTTTCTCGGCTTTCTTTTCTTTTTTCTTCTCTACTTTTGGCGCTTCTGCCGCAGCAGCTAAAGAATCTTTCGATGCATCAACCATCGCTGCAACTGCTTTAGGATCAACACGCTGCATAAGTGGTTGGAATTGAGCAATTTCATGCGCAACTAGGATTTTCTGACGAGATGCAAAGTCAAAGCTTTCAAGTTGTAAGAAGGCTTGAACCTGTGCAGCAAGTGTTGGAAGCACTGGAGCTAAGTAAATTGCAAGCTGACGGAATAAGTTGATACCGACTGAGCAAACATCATGAACTTGTTGTTCTTGACCTTCTTGCTTTGCAAGAGCCCACGGTTTTTTCTCATCAATATATTGATTCGCTTTGTCCGCAAGCGCCATGATTTCACGGATAGCGGCAGAGAATTCACGTGCTTCATAGGCTTGCGCAATTGAATCGCCCGCATCAATAAAGCTTTGAACCAATTCAGGCTCAACACAAGTGTTAGAAAGCGTATTATTGAAATTGCTGTTAATGAATTTTGCACAACGGCTGGCAATATTCACCACTTTACCGACAAGGTCAGAATTCACTTTCTGTACGAAGTCATCCAAATTCAAATCTGAATCTTCAACTTTGTCAGACAGCTTAGACGCAAAGTAGTAGCGTAAATATTCAGGATTCAAGTGCTGTAAATAAGTTTCAGCTTTGATGAATGTACCGCGAGATTTCGACATTTTTTGACCGTTCACGGTCAAGAAACCATTCACGAACAAACCTGATGGAGTGCGGTAGTTTGCACCTTCAAGCATTGCAGGCCAGAACAGTGCGTGAAAGTAAACGATGTCTTTACCGATGAAGTGATAGACTTCTTTGTCGCTGTCTTTTTTCCAAAAGTCATCAAAACTTAGATCTGGGCGTTTGGTTTTGATGTAGTTTTCAAAACTCGACATATAACCAATAGGTGCATCGACCCAAACATAGAAATATTTGTTTGGCGCATCTGGGATTTCAAAACCGAAATAAGGCGCATCACGCGAAATATCCCAATCTGATAAACCTGCTTCAAACCACTCATCTAGTTTGTTGGCAATCGAAACAGGTAGGCGACCTTGGTCACGCGTCCATTTCTGTAAGTATTCTGAGAAATTTGGAAGTTTAAAGAAATAATGGTCTGATGATTTCTCAACAGGTGTCGCACCGCTCAACGTTGAGCGTGGATTGAGTAATTCAGTTGCATTGTAAGTTGTGCCACACACTTCACACGCATCGCCGTATTGATCTTCTGATTTACATTTTGGGCATGTGCCTTTAATGAAACGGTCAGACAAGAACATGCCTTTTTCAGGATCAAATAATTGAGTGACAGGGCGAACCGCGATATTGCCTGCTTCACGGTTTTTGATATAAATCTCAGATGCACGCGCTTTGTTTGCATCACTATGTGTTGAATCATAATGATCAAAATGCACACCAAAACCGTCGAAATCACGAATGTGTTCTTTTTGAACATTGGCAATTTGTGCTTCAGGACTGATGCCGTTTGCTTCAGCACGTAACATGATCGCTGTACCATGAGCATCATCCGCACATACGTAAGTCACGTCATGACCCATTGCACGCATCGCACGAACCCAAATATCTGCTTGGATATAACCGAGTAAGTGACCCATATGGATAGGACCATTGGCATAAGGGAGGGCATTGGTGACTAAAATTTTACGCACGGATATTGTTCTCTCATTCGTATTTGCAAGGCAGATGATTTTACATGACTTGCCCCCGACTTGCACAAGGGATTCAGTGAAATCTTTTCAAATCGTATGATGATTCTATTTTGATGACTTCATGCTAGCTTCATTTGCACTTCAATGAACATATTCTTGTTTCCAATTGTGTTGGATTTTATCCTTTAACAATGTTAAATCGGTTTTTAGGTTGCTACAGAAAGTTTTTAATCTAGGGGGCGATGTGAAGTTATTGGCTGAATGTGTTTGGTATTGATAATCTTATTTTTAAAATAGTTATCTTGATGTATCTTATAGTCAATGTTAAGCACTAGATCTAAAAGCTATAAATATAAATGTTTGCTATTTGATAATGAATAAAAAAGAGGAATACATGAAAAATTATTATGGTGAGGATTTTTCTTTTGTATGGTGGTGTATTCGTTCAATTATTTCGGGCACAGTTGCAACACTCTGTATCGTTATTTTTGTTTGGGGCTTTTTGATTTATGAACAGGAGTTTTCACCTCAAGAAGTTTCTAATGGGTTTGTTAGAGGGGTTGCTGCTATCATCATGCTCACGCCAGTTTTAATTGGTTGGCATAGCTTTCTTTATTTTATTAGTTATTATTTTCTACGTCATCCAAAAAAGTTAATCGATATATCTCAGTTGTTAAAAGGCGTGGTTTTTTTAATAGGAGGGTATGTCATTAGTTTTATTGTTTTATGGGGACTTCCAGATTTTAATTTAGAGTTATTTATGACGTCTATTTTTTTATTCATGGTTATATCAGTACCACTTATATTAGGGTTTATAATTGCAAATATATTCAAAAAATAGGCGAACCAAAATTTGAGGTTTTTGTCTTAAAAATAACAGAGTATGCATCCCGAAGGATTACATACTTTGCATTTGCTTAACGGTTACGTTGTGCTTTGAGTTCTTTCTCAGCGAAATAATTTTGCCTTTAGACAAGAAATGGATGTAGTAGCTCTTGAGACCATCTGTTTTTGGATCAAGCGTAATCTCAGCACACATCGGGGTTTGCCAAAGCTCATCGCTGCCTAGAGTCCCTAACCATGCCTGTGCTTTTAACGTCACAGTAAATTGATCCCTGATTTCAAGATCAGTAATGCTGAGTTCGCTACACCAATGTTCAGTTTTAGGGAACTCTGCTTTAGAAAATTTCCAGCAAATCATCAACGCTAAACTGCTTTCAATTGGCGCTTTATCATCACTGATTTGATCAATAACAGGAATTAATTGTTCAGCCAAATCCTGTTCAAAAGTAAGAATCATGCTTTGGATTCTTCTTTTACTTGAAAGAATATACTTCAGACGTTTTTCTTGAGCTTGAAGTTCATGTTGAATTTCTAAAAGTTCATTTTCATTCATAGCTTTATAAATAAGGTTCAGATTTCGTTAACGCGAAAGTATATCTGATCTATTTCGTTATATTGTGAATAGTTTTTAATTGAAATTTGATGGATGTAAAAATGATCGAAATACCAAGACTGATTCTACGACCATAGCTAGTGATTGATCATTTTTATTTTACTCAATTGTATTCTTTTAAGTTGTTAGAAAATAAAAATCTTAAGCAGTAATAAAAAAGTTAAAAATGAGAAAAATCACATAACTTAGGTGGCTTGCCTTGTTATCAGATCATCGATTGAGCAGGCATGTTTTATATGAAATCTCTAGGAAAGAGTTTCATAATCAAGGTTGATGTTGTTCATTTATATGATTTTTATATCTAAAAAATTCAAAAGGTTATCAGTCAGATATGAAATGAATCTTCCTGTATCCCAATTGTTTCAATTTGCAGCAATCACCAAAAAATTCATCTAAATGCGCTATAAATAAATCTAGCTCCAACAATATGTACTTTGCTTATTCGTTAGTGAGGAAACACCATGACAAATGACAAAATTGATGAATTAAAAACTCAAGCAACTGAATTGGGTAATGATCTAAAACATAAAGCAAAAGAGGCTCAGTTACAGGGTGAAAAAGCGGTTGATGACTTAAAACATTCTGCTGAGGAATTGAAATTAAAAGGTGAAAAAGCACTTGATGATTTAAAGAAAGATGTATCTGAGCAAAGCTCCGAAACTAAAGATGCTTTTTCAAGTAAAGTGGATGAGGCGAAAGCCAAATTAGAGGATACACAGCATAGTATTCAGGAAAAATTTGATCATTTGAAAGAAGAAGCAAGCCACAAATTGGATGACGCGAAAGCAAAAGCCGCTGAATTAAAAGATGAAGCTGCTGCCAAGTTTGATGATTTGAAAGCTCAAGCAAGTCACAAATTAGATGATTTAAAGAAAGCCGCAACAGATACGATCAATAAATTTAAAGGTTGATTGTTTTGAGTTTGGGTTATAGAACACATCTGGACGCTTATATCGACTGATGATCATGCACTTTAAAAAAATGAGCAATTATCTTCTGAGATATGAGCGTCTATTCCTCAATACTGCTAAACTAACCAAACTCAGTGATATGTTGATCTGTTTTTGGAGTAAACAAAATGTCGTGGCTTTCTTCCTTAAAATCTGTTTTTTCACCAGCTCAAGAGGTGAAGGAAGACGAAATTCAAACAGTGCTACAAAATTATGTTTTGCCCAATTCTGAAAATGCTTTAAAAGATCGAATTAGCCAAGTCAATGTACAAGGTCGTATTTTACAACTGACCATCAATACTTATCCGCAAGAAAAAGATTATTTGCAACAAATCCATGATGAGCTTGCAGATGCTTTGGAGAAATGTGGAATCCAAGAACTGAATTTACATATTATTCAACAAAAACATGCTGCACATGGAGAGGCTGGGCATAGCTGTTCATCTCAACCAAAAGCTGAAAATAATAGTAAATTACCACCTGTGATGGATGCTTCTCCAAAAGCTGAAGAAGATCCTAATAATCCTCCCATTCAGAAAGCTGCACCACAGCAGCGTGATGTTGCACCACATCCACGTATTCAAAATGTTATTTTGGTGTCCTCGGGTAAAGGTGGTGTAGGTAAATCAACGACCACTGTAAACTTAGCTTTGGCATTACAAAAACTTGGTTTGAAAGTTGGTGTCCTTGATGCGGATATCTATGGCCCGAGTATTCCAACCATGTTAGGAAATGCAGGACTTACACCACAAATTGAAAATGAACATTTTGTTCCTTTAGATGCCTATGGCATGGCTGTCATTTCGATTGGTCATCTTATTGGGGCAAATAATACTCCAGTGGCTTGGCGTGGACCTAAAGCGACGGGTGCACTAATGCAATTATTCAATCAAACATTATGGCCTGATTTAGATGTGTTAGTGATTGATATGCCACCAGGTACAGGTGATATCCAACTCACATTAGCACAGCGTATTCCTGTAACTGGGGCAGTGATTGTTACGACACCACAGAATGTTGCGCTCATGGATGCTGTGAAAGGGATTGAGTTATTTAACAAAGTGAATATTCCAGTATTGGGTGTGATTGAAAATATGTCGACGCATATTTGCTCAAACTGTGGTTACGAGGAACAAATTTTTGGAATTGGTGGTGGTGATCAGCTTTCAGAGCAATATCATATCCCGTTATTAGGGCGTTTACCTTTAGATGCAAAAATTCGTGAACATGCGGATAACGGTCAACCTAGTGTCGTTGTTCAAGATGATGCAGCAGAAAGTTATATGAATATTGCAGAAACTGTATTAGAGCAAATGAAGAAATTGCCACAGCGTCAGCGAGACGATAAGCGTATTTTCTAATTTAAAAACAGTTAGGCTTAAAAAATCAGCGAATAACGCTGATTTTTTACCTTTTAATTAAAATATTTTGTTGTTTTAGCAAATCTTATAGATACTTATAAGTTGGTACATAGATTGCTTCTTTCTTCTTTTTGTATTGATTTATAGGTTATTTAATATGTTCTTTAAACGTTTTATGACGATGGTCGCATTATGCGGTGGGATATTGGTTGCTGGATGTAATGATGGTCAGTCTTCAAAAAATAATAACATCGCTGAGCAAACCTCATTACAACCTATCGTGATCCAAGGTGCATTGCCAGTTGAATCTGAACGTATGGCTGCAAAGTTGGATAAAGTAACTGTCGAAACCATTGGCGGGTGGACGTTTTGGAAAGGTACCTACAACGGCTATCCAATGATTATTTCTAAAACACGTATGGGGATGAGTAACTCGGCAGCAGCGACTGCGATCGCCATTCAAAAGTACCAGCCGATAGCTATTATTAACCAAGGGACATCTGGTGGTCATGATCCTGAATTAAACGTTTTTGATATTGTTCTCGGAAAATATACGACCAATATTGGTGCATTCAGAACACCACAACAACCGATTGGTGGTGGATCTGATGCATTAACATGGCATGAAGCGTTTGATGTGTTGCCGGAAGATGAGTCTGATCCTGAACCAATTGCTATACGCAAGTTCGAAGGTGATCAAGCATTATTAGTTGCGGCTTATAAAGCTAAAGTGAATTATACAAAAGGGAGAGTAGTGGAAGGAACGATTGGTTCTGCAGATGTTTGGAATAATGAATTGGATCGAATTAAATTTTTCCATAACACATATGGAACTTCAGTTGAAGAAATGGAAGCTGCATCAGTTGCGCAAATTGCTCATCAATTCAATGTACCATTTCTTGGGATTCGGATTTTATCTAATAATATAACCAATAACGGTGCTTATGATCCTGCGACAGGTGAAGCATGTCAGGACTATGTATTAGATGTTGCAGAACAATACATGAAAGCAAAAAGCGAGTCGAAATAAAGCTTTGTATATTTCATATGGAAAGAAAGGCGGTCTTGACGACCGCCTTTCTGAAATTTGCTTAAACTTCGAGTTTAAATGTTCGAAGATGATGGACTTTCTTTCTTGGCTTGTAAAATATTCATTGCAATTGAAAGACCGACCATCACTATTCCGATCAGATCAGTTCTGCCCTCAGGCATAATCATCAGCAACGCACCGATCCCTAAAATTAAACGCCAAACTAGATTCATTGAGGTTTTAAAATAACCCTCTACTGCAGCACCTAAAGCCAAAATACCGACAATTGATGTAACCGTAATACTGACAATACTCCAGATTGGTGGAAGCGCAAACTCGCGTGCATTCAATGCAATATTGGTCGTATCAATCATTAGCATTGCAGGATTATAGACAAACAAGAAAGGTACGATAAAGCCTGCTAGAGACAATTTGAGTGCCTGAAAACCAGTCTTCATCGGATCACCACCCGAAATACCTGCACCAGCAAAAGCTGCTAAAGCAACAGGTGGGGTAATATTGGCAAATAATCCAAAATAGAAAACGAACATATGAGCAACGAGGATAGGCACATCAAAATGGGCCAAAGCAGGAGCAGCCATTGTTGCAGTGATAATATAAGCTGGAATAGAAGGTAGCCCCATACCTAAAATCATGGAAGCGACCATAGTAAATAATAAGGTCAGGAACAGATTTCCTGCGCCAACACTCATGATATAAGAGGTCATGACCGATCCGAAGCTGGTTAAGCTCACTACACCAATAATCAAACCAACCACCGCACAGGCAGACATCACTGATAAGGATTGTTTTGCACCATCAGCAAGCGCCTCTAAAATCTGTTTGAATCCCATACGCGTGGTTTTGCGGAGATTGGCAACTACGATTGTTAAAAGAATCGTGTAGACGGCTGCATAACTGACAGGCATAGATTGAAATAAGAAAAAGACTAAAGCCACGATTGGAATCAGTAAATGTCCGCGTTCTTTTAATACTTCTTTAACGCGAGGAAGGTCAGCTTTAGGCAAGCCTTTTAAATTATCTCGACCTGCACGGAAGTGCACTTGGGAGATTACCCCAAGATAATAGAGCAATGCAGGGAGTACAGCAGCAAGAGCAATAGTGCCATAGCTGACTCCTGTTGTTTCAGCCATAATGAACGCACTCGCGCCCATAATTGGTGGGAGAATTTGTCCACCAACCGAGGCACT
This sequence comes from Acinetobacter suaedae, assembly GCF_008630915.1. Taxonomy (NCBI): domain Bacteria; kingdom Pseudomonadati; phylum Pseudomonadota; class Gammaproteobacteria; order Moraxellales; family Moraxellaceae; genus Acinetobacter; species Acinetobacter suaedae. The sequence continues at coordinate 2,575,235 of NZ_CP043909.1, read as the reverse complement.
GGCTTCCACCGCACCCGCAAAATTCTTTTGATAGCCAATTTTCTTCATTAACGGAATGGTGAAGGAGCCTGTTCCCACCACATTTGCGACTGCTGTACCGTTAATACTGCCCATAAATCCACTAGAAATCACAGCAACCTTTGCAGGACCACCTTGTTTATGACCTGCTAAAGCCATTGCGAGATCATTGAACAGTTTGCCCATACCAGATTTGGCAAGAAATGATCCAAATAGGATAAATAAGAAAATGAACGTGACCGATGCACCGATGGCTGATGAATACAAGCCCTCAGTTTTTAAATACATTTGACCAAAAATATCGCTCACACTATATGGTCGAGTGAGTAAACGGTCAGGCATCCAATTAAAATGACTAATAAATGGATAGGCGAGAAAAACCAACCCTAAAATTGGAAGCATCCAGCCCATGATTCGTCGTGCCGCTTCAATGACTAACACAACCGTCATGATTGCAAACACGATATCTAACGTATTGGGAATACCACCACGAGAGGTCATGATGTTTTGATATTCAATCCATAAATAGCCTAGTGAGGCAAAGGAGGCTAACATTAAAATCCAGTCATACCATGCAATATGCTGTCGATCACTACTTTGTCGTGCTGGATAGAGTAAGAAAATTAGTGCTAAACCGATAGACACGTGTGCTGAGCGTTGGATTAGTTCAGGTAACGGGTTGTAGGTAATAAATAAATGAAAGAGTGAATAACAAATTGCTAAAACGGTAATAAAGAGAGCAACAGATTTCTGCTTGGGTGTGCGTGTAACCGATTCCTTATCAAACTTTTCTAATAATTCTTTTTGTTTGGCTTGATCATCCTGTTCTGGTGTTGCACTGTTATCGGGTTTATTCATCTACATTCTCCTAACCACCAGATCTTCCATAATGGTGTGTACGTACTCTTAAACTGCACAAGGCTATAATCAGGCAGTTCATTTGCAATCGCCCATGTCGTATTGTTCCAGGACAGTTGACCTTGCATATTTCGTGAAACAGTCCAATTAATCTCTTTAAGTTTTTGGTTTACAGCCATTCTGACCACGCCATCTTTTTGAGAAATAATAGGGTAATCGCTTGGTGTACCAGCGCCAAAAGAAATTAGATCGGTATAGACCAAACGGAATGCATTTTTTTCACGATGATAACTTTCCCGCCATATTGTTTTTTCGACAGAATGTCGCCATTGCAAGTTAAAGTCAGCTTCACGAATGATGCAATTATGTTTTTCACTCATCACATGTGTATTTGCAATCGGATAACTGACCAATAAAACAATACCGAAGGCTAAACAGAAAAGTGCAGCCGAAGCTGCACTTATAATTTTCATTGAGCTGCCGCGACCTCGTCGTAGTATTTTTTAGCACCTGGATGGAGTGGTGCGACTAAACCATTTTGAGCACCTTGCAAAGTGATGTCTTTTGCTGCTTGGTGAGTATTGGCTAAAGCATCAAGGCTTTCGAAGAAGGTTTTAGTCAATTTATAAACATCATCTTCAGATAAATCAGAGCGAACGACTAAAGCATTCATGATTGCTGCAGTTGGAATATCCTCAGCATTGTCATAGGTTCCTTTTGGAATGATCATTGGTAAGAAATAGGCCTGATCTTTGGCAATTTCTTTAATCTTGTCAGGATTGATACTGACTAACTGTAGATCATAACCACGTTGCAATTCCATCAGTGACGAGTTTGGAATACCACTGGTAAGGAAGGCTGCATCTAGTTTTCCACCTTTCAATGCATCCGCTGCTTCGGCATAACCTAAATAATCTACTTTTACATCCTTGTAGGTAATACCAAAACCATTCAACAAAGTACGAGCATTGACTTCAACACCTGAGTTCTGAGCACCAACTGCGATACGTTTACCTTTCAAATCCTCAATATTTTTAATTCCAGATTTTTTTGAGGTAACGATTTGCACATAGTTCGGATAGAGCGCTGCGATTTGCTGAACATTGGTAATTTTATCTTTAAAGCTGCCTTGTCCATTGATTGCTTCTGTGAGACTGTCGCTCATTACAAAAGCCATTTCTACTTTGTTTTGCTTTAACAAATTTAGATTTTCTACAGAAGCACCTGTGGTCTGCGTCTTAGAGTTAACGCCATAAGTTTTATGGTAAATTTCAGCCAAATTTGTTGCGATGACATTATATGGACCTGAAGCTCCACCAGTTGCAATATTAACAAATCGTGTTTCCAGTTTATTGGCGCTTGTTGTTGCGCTACTGCCTTTTTGGCTTGCATTTTTGTTGCCAGTATTGTCAGAACAAGCAGATAAACCTGTTATTGCTAAACCGAGTAAAATGAGTTGGGGCCATTTTTTCATTACTATCTCCTGTTTATATGCACACCATAAATCCATCATTTGGCTGCTTTATTTAATATTCAGTACATTTTTACGTAATTAAATATGTTCTACTCTTACCGTATTCTCAAGGGGATGGCAACTTTTTTTACAGGTTTTTTAGACTAAAGAATTTATCTTACTGAATGGCGTGATTTCCATTTGCGGATCACTGTCCAGCGCCAAATTAAATGTGTAGCAATATAAAATAGTAGTGCAAACAGTACGGCTTCGATGATGAGCCCTGTAATTAAGATTTTCGCTAAATGCAAATCAATATGTCCATGTCCGAAATTCTGTAACCAGTTGAGGATCTGATGTAAGACGCCAAGTAGCATGTCTTTATTAATCATATTGACGTGGAAGATTTTTGCACCAAACCAAAAACCTAAATATAAAATTGGGACGATGGTCAATGGGTTGGTTAGCCAAGCCATACATAGTCCAAGCGGTAAATTTACTTCAAAATATAAAATGGTGAGAATAATAAAGAGGCTGTGGAAAGGAACTGGTAAAATTCCCCAAAATGCCCCTAGACCTATCGCTTTTGCAATCGAGTGTCGATTCACATACCAAAGCAATGGATTCAAGGTGCGAGTGCCGAATATTTTCATAAGTTTTAAATCAGCAATTTTTTCAGAGGAAGGAAGCCACTTTTGGAAGAATAGCTTAGGCATAAAATGGGTAAAGTGATGAGAAAATATCTTTTTTATCTTAACAGTCGTTTCTTAGCTTAAACTTAAATGTTGTTTGATAAATGATCGGTATCTAGGAGGTGATGCCTAAAATATAGGATATATGATGAATAAATTTGTGAAAACAATAGGATAATATCTCAATTGTTAAAGATGAATGGCTATATAAAAAGTATCATAAAAATAGATGCTTAACTTAAATTTTGACCTAGTGATTTATATTAATTTTTTGCTAACATGTTATTGTTAGATTAATCTAAAAACCTCTTTTAGTGAGGTCATTCAATGATTTCATGGTTTTTTGTCAGTTTGGTTGTCACGATCTTGTTAACACCTGGTCCAACCAATACCTTACTTGCATCTTCAGGTGTTCAAGTTGGAGTACGCAAATCATTGTTGCTTATTCCTGCTGAAGCCATCGGCTATATTATAGCGATTAGTGCGTGGGGACTACTGATTGGTACGGTCTCGACGACTTTACCATTGCTCCCAACATTATTAAAACTATTGAGCGCAGCCTATATTACTTTTTTAGCTATAAAACTATGGCGTACAGCTGACCAAAAAGTGACATTAAATCAGTCAACGATTAGACCCAAAGAACTTTTGTATGCGACATTGTTAAACCCTAAAGCGTTATTGTTTGCGTCAGCAATTTTTCCTGCAAGTTCGTGGACGAACCAAGAAATATATCTGACTCATATGAGTACTTTCGTTGGGTTGATTATTCCAATTGCTATGTTTTGGATTGTTGTCGGTGCTGCTTTAGCAACCCATAAGGTTGGATGGTTATCCCAAGCTAAGCTACAAAGAGCCGCATCTATTGTGCTCGTAAGTTTTGCTATACCGATCAGTTATTCTGCACTTTCCAAACTATAACCCCTGTATCAGATTGCCGAAAGAACAGCATTGTTTTCATTAGCAGCATTTTAAGTTAAAGTAGCCACCAATCATCAACTTCGTTTTTGGATATAAAGACATGGCAATAAAATCTGATCGTTGGATTCGTGAAATGAGCGAAAAACACGGCATGATTGAACCTTATGCAGAAAATCAAGTTCGTTTCGATGAAAACGGAGAAAAGTTGATTTCCTATGGGGTATCAAGCTATGGTTATGATGTCCGTTGCGCGCGTGAATTCAAAGTATTTACCAATGTACACTCTGCAATTGTCGATCCAAAAAACTTTGATGAGAAAAGCTTTATTGATATCGAATCTGATGTTTGTATTATTCCACCAAACTCGTTCGCTCTAGCACGTACGATTGAATATTTCCGTATTCCACGTAATGTACTTACTGTATGTTTAGGGAAATCAACCTATGCGCGTTGCGGTATCATTGTAAACGTTACGCCGTTAGAGCCTGAGTGGGAAGGCCACGTTACCCTTGAGTTTTCAAATACGACAAATTTACCTGCTCGTATCTATGCGGGTGAGGGCGTTGCTCAGATGCTGTTTTTTGAAAGCGATGAAGTATGTGAAACATCATACAAAGATCGTGGTGGTAAATATCAAGGTCAAACAGGTGTGACACTACCGAAGACTTAAGTTGTAGAATTACAATTTGCAACAATTGCTGATCCTTGAAGGCATTGTTGCAAATTATGTTGATCTTGACCTAATTGTATGAAATATAAAAATAAAATTTAAAATATGCCTTAGACATCCTATCTCATTCATCGGAAAAAAGACCTTCTACCTAATTTCTTTTGCATTTGTGTAAATATTCGGCATAATGAAAAATGAGAATGCGTAGGCGAAAATAGCCTAAAAGATTGAGTGCGGCTCGGAAGCTAAAAATCTTAATTGATTTGATCACTCAACAGGATGAAAGAAAAATAAAGATGGTGCGGAGCATCAGTTGATAGGATGGCATTATGGCTGGATGTACTTCTACGGTAGCTTTTAAAAAAACGTTGTTGGCAAGTTTTATTGGCTTGTGTATGAGTCAAACTGCTTTTGCGCTACAAGAAATTTCTGACGAGGGACTTAGCCAAGCAACAGGTGAAGGTATAGCGCTTTTACCTGAAAATTTTTCTTTTCGATTTAATGGTGCAGATACTGCTAATAGTGGTGCAGGAACATATGGTGCTGGTTCAATCCGTCTAATTCCTGTTGGACCATTAAGTGCAACAGCAACAGCAAAAGGTTATAAAAAGGCTGACGCTTGGCTTTATGGTTTGTCTCTATCTCAATCAAATAAAAATGTAGGTGCAGCCATTAATGGGAGTGATTGGGGGACGTTATATGGACGACCAATTGACTCTTGGGGATCTGCTTCGAACCCGTGGGTGATCAAAACACTAACAGATGATAATGTCCCGAATTTTGTCGGTAATATTGAAAACGTTACTTATTTAACTTTAGAAGCCCCTTTACGCCATACTACACTTCCAGCATCAGGAAGTGCAGAGTCTTCAGCCTATAACTTAAAGCTCGGATTGTGGACTGATATTTTTCAAAGAGATGCAAATATTGTTGAGAATGGTCTAGATGGATTGAGTAACCGATTACGTTTAGCTGCTGTGTGGGATGGATTTAGCATCAATGGTTCAAATTTAAAGGTATTCCAAACATTAGGTGGTGTTTCACCTGCGATGGGCGGAACTTATGATGCCCTAATGAAAGTGAATGGTGTTGAGACAACAAAAACTTTCAACTATGGTTTGAATACTAATTATAACCAAACTTTTGGTGTCGCTGGTTTGGTCCGATTAAATAGTGGTGCAACTGATACAAAGCGTGGAACAGTGAGTAATCAGACTGTAACTCGAGAAATTGTACAAGTCGATTATAATCCGACAACGAATACTTTCTTCGAAAATGGTGTATTGGCTACAGGAACTACGATTACTAGTGCTCAAGGTAATGCATCGAATAATACTAATGGTATTAGAACCTCATATGATCCTCCTACTAATGATAGCGTTTCTGGAAGTTTTCCAAGTGGTGGTATGTGTACATCACCTAAGCCAAACACTACTGGTGGATCCGTGCAAGTGGGACAATGTTTAAATCAAAATGGTTTTACTACCCGTCGTTTAAGAGCTAAAGGAACTAATAGTTGGAGCGCGCCAACTGCAACCAGTGTATTTAGGATTAGTACTCAGGAATTGGTTGGTGGTGCAACTGATAATAGTACACCTGCATTAGGTGGAGTGGTTCCAAACTTTCAACCGAATTCGAATGCAGATGGGCTTTTTCTCTATGACGTTAATATGAACTTGGTATTAGGGAATTTATATCAACCCTTGATGCTAAGTACTGATGGAAATAATTTCTCCATAGAACTAGCCAGAATTCCAAATGTACAAGAAGTTTATCGTCGTATTTACACGCGTTATGAACATATTGATCCTGCGGCAAGTGTTGATTCGGGTGTGACTTATTTAGGCTCGACTTGTAATATTTATCAGTGTGGTAACTCAAATATTTCAGGCTACCAGGGAAGTAAAGCAACGCATAGTAGTATTACCATTGGCTCAACTGAGTACAATCCTGTGACCAATCAACTCACCGCACACAAAGGAATTGGTGCTTATGGAGTTTCGATTGGTGAATTGAAATCTGGAACAGGATTGCAAAGTTCTGTGCAACAAGATTTTACCCAAGTTTGGCAACGATCTCGCACACAAGTAAACTGTGGATTCCTAGGGTTGAGTAGATGTTGGGGGGATTGGGGAAGTTGGGGTGCTGTAGCACCTAAAGCTCCAATCACTGGTCAGCCTCATCCTTCTTTAAATCGTCCTGATCCATACGAAACAACTTGGCGCCAAAACACCAATAATCAAATTTTAGGAATCCAAACCACAACACCAGCAGATATTGCAGGGCGTATTAATAATATGCAACCGACCGGTGCTACGGTGAGTAATAACTTCGGCTCAGCCGTTATAGATGGTCTATTGATTCAGCATTTTAAGTTAACAACAACGGGCCTATAAGGATATAAGGCGATGAAGTTTCTTTATTATAAAAAGCAAAACTATCATGGTGGGATGACTTTTTTAATCAAAGGTCTAAGCCTCTTTGTTTTGTCAACATCCTTATTTGCCATGGAAAGCTTAGATGATAAAAGCTTACAAAATATTACTGGGCAGGCTGGGGCTGATTTGTCATTAAAGGTTAGTCTGAATCATGATAGTAACGCTAATTTCTTATGTGAGGATCTATTATATTGTCGTTTAGCACTATCGTTGAATAACCGTTACCATGATGGAACACAAGATACTTATGATGCTCAAGGGAATCGTATTCCATCACCTACAGGACGTAAGCAATGGTTGGTGATGAAAGGTATACAAGGGACTGTGAATATCCAAGAGATTAAATTGGATGGTGAGGACGTCATCTATAATGGCGTTTCTCATGCAGCAATTAAATTAGGTTTTAATCCTACCAAACCAATTGAATTTAGAAATGTGGGATTTCAATCATTATCTATCGAAACAGATACTTGCACTGAAAGTGGTGCAAACTGTTCTACTGGATCAAATAATTTACCAGGATATTTAACGCCAGCGACACCTTATGGTGGGAGTGGTTTTGATGCTAATAAAGAGAGAGGTTTTATTGGTGTAAATATGAATGGTAATTTGTCATTAACAGGCAATATCAAAATTTTCTCTTGTGGTACAGCACATCCACGTTGTTAAAATAAAAAGGAAAATGGTTATGAAAAGGATTGCAAAAACACAACGCCATTTTGTTTTAACAGCATTGGCAAGCAGTATCTTGGTCTTGACACAAAGTGCCTATGCGTTGCAAGAATTACAAGATCGTGATTTACGTATGGTCAATGGTCAAGATGGTGTTTCATTACAACTTGAATATGATGAAGTGAAAATTGATCAACTTTATTGGCAAGATCAGGCTGGTATGGCAAATAATGTTGAGCAATCTCTTAGAGCTGTAGCGAATGATGTAAGAGTCCGTAAAAATATGGCTTATGATGCGGGCTCTGGTGCTGGAAATTATACGCTAGGTACGCATTTTAAAATTAATACGGGGTCAAATGGTTCGAAGACGGGATTAGATTTACACATTGAGTCACAACCGACTACGATTTCAGTTAATAATTTTCAGATTTGTGCTCAAACACCTACCGTAAACTGTAATACAGCGATCGGAAATTTTGCGATCCAAACAGGATCACCACAAGTGATAGCACTTAGTACTCGTGATGGTTTATTTAACTCCAATTCTCAATCTTCACTGCAGCTTGGTTTGAAAAACATTAATCTTTATACAGGTTTAGGTACAGGAACAGCAAACCAGTTTAATCAACTTATTTTAAAAAATTTCAATTTTAACTTTCTAGGCAAAGGCGCAATGTACGTTGATGCGGCGAAAGGGATGATTCTACAAACTAATTTAGGTTCTGCTTCTGCAAGTAAACTCAATAGCCCGAATACTACATATGGCTATGTTGATTTCACAAGAGTGACTGATCCAAACCAACTTGGTGCTGAAACAGGGACTTATACAGGAACAAGTGCAGGGCTGAATATTGAGCTGATGACCAAAGGTAATGTAACAATTGACCCAAACTCACCAGTTTATAATCTCGATAATAGTAAAGGCTTGATTCGTGTAGGAATGAGTGGTCGTACTGTGAATGGTTCCTTACAGTTACGCGGTACAAGTGCCAATGGCTTAGCCGCACCTGTTGACAATAACCAAACCAATACACATACATTGAATAATGTACTGGGTTTTGCAAGTGATGCAAATACAACAGCAAATGGTGCTGATGGAACCGTGATCGGTTCAACAGGGTTAGCACTACGCTTAAGAGGGGAATTTACTCAAAAAGGTGATGCGATGCTAGCTGGTGATGATAGCAAAGCCACAACTTTAGAAATTGGAGGAGCGGGTAGCAATACCTTTGGTTTTGAGTTTGGGGATCTCAGTCCGCTCGTTATCAATTCTAATCAACGTGCTTATTTTGATAGTGGAAATGTCTATATCAATCTTGCAAATACACGTCATTTAAAAATGCCTGAAAACTCTGTGTTACGTAATTCCCGTTTTGGTGGGACTGCGACAGGTACACTGACGACATCTGCAGACTATCTACAACAGATTCATAACCAGCCAGAAAATCCTTATAGTTTAGTTATAGCAGTGCGTGGCGCAGATTTCCAAGCGCTTTCACGACGTGGGCGTTTCACGTCAAGTAGTGGTGTCTCTGCTGCAAATAAAATAGACCCAAGTACAGGACTTAATAATAAATGGGGTTTGGGCTTACCTTTTTACAATGTCAATGCGAATATTGCCACTTATGCAACATCTTATACGGGTGAAGTATTTAACTTGAATAATTCAAATAATATGGTTACACGTTCTACTGTAACTGATTCACAGCGTTTAGGTTTAGCTTTAGGGCTGAGTACTGAGGGGCGTAATAGTGATGGAAGTAAAACAACATCAATTCTGATTGTTGATGGTGATAAAAACTATTATATGGGTTTACGCAATATTGATATGTTATTGCGTGGCTATGGCAGTATGGGTTTTGAAAGTGGTAACGTAAATGTTGAATTAAAAGATTTACTGATGGTTATGGCTGCTGAAATCGCAGCTGGTTATTTACCAACTTATAATGATCCTAATAGTGCAACTCCTGTCATTATTAATGCATTCAACACTAAAGATGATGTGTTGCTCGGTTTAAAACTGAAATTTTTAGGTGATATGAATTTTAGTTTAATTCCAAATAATGAAATTTCAGCGAATAATGGTAATCGTTTGTCTGTTGTTGGACGTTATCGTTTAAAAGACGGTACGTTGCAAGTAAGTGATCCAATCGATGACGCTAGTATCGGTTTGGATAATATGTCTGGTTTGATACAGTTTAATAATGCGATTGTAATTAATAAAGATAATGTAGGTTTTAACTTTGGTTTTGATTTTAATCCTGATCGAAATCCAAATGATGTTTTCCGAGTAAAAGACATTAACTTCTATCCAAGAGCAGATGCTGCCAATAATCGAGCACAGCGTCTTGGAGAAATGGTTATGACTGGTGGGCAGATTCGATCTGAATTCATGCTAAAACCGCGTAATTGATTGAGTAATATAGGAAGAAAATGATGAAAAATGGAATTAAAAAATCAATATTGACCTCTTGCTTACTCATGACGATGTTTTCTACTCACACGTGGGCAAGTAATGATAGTCTCGTCGAAATGACGGATACAGAGTTATCTTCTATACAAGGTCAGGCACTTTTATCCTTAGGTTTTACTGCACCGAATGCATCTAATCCATTGCAAAATTTTGGTTACTATAAATTAGGCCTAGAAGCAAAAATGGAGTTGAATGCCAATATTCGTGCATTACAATTGGGTTGTGGTGGACGAAATGGGCCAGATGGTTGTGATATCGATATGGAAAATGTCTCATTAAGTGGCCCACCAGATGGGAAATTGGCTGATGGTACACCTACATGGTCAAAAGGACGTGCCAATACCAGTGCTGTGATTACCAATCCTTTTATTGAGTTTGCAATCAAGAACCCTAATAGTGCTTCTACGCGTGAAATTGCAGGTTTTCGATTGAGTGCTGAAGAAATTTTAGGTTATCTAACAGCAGGCACACGGAATGATATTGATGGTAACGGGTTGTCAACTGGAGGTGGGATCAATACCTTTAGTGGTTTCATTAAGGTAGGCGAAACGCCCGTGAATGCGTTTACACAGGATGCAATGTTTGGTACGACCGCAGACCAATTAATTTATGCAAAAGTACGAGCACTTGGATTAGATCGAGTAGCATTCACGAACTCAAACAAGATGACATCTGGATCTGGAAGCTATCAAGCTCCTGCTGGAGCCCAAGGGTCTGAGAATCTATATCATTATAATGGCAATCCAATTTGGGGAATTAATGTACCTCGTCAGAATGTTTCTTTTAACTTCCCTGAAACGATTGTCACAGGGAGTCGCATGAAACAACTGAATCTTGTGGTAAAAGATGTCCCGATTCCAACTATTGCGATTGGTGCTGATAATGGCGGGATTGCGATGACCTTAGATGAGTCCATTCTTGGATTGGTTGATGAAGCAACTTTTTTTATGGGGGCAAAAGGAACTACATCAGCAGGCTGTGCAGCAGTTATCAATAAAACCAATTGTTCTTATATTACCAATCTAAAGGCTAATGTACAGGTTAAACAAAACTTTAACTTGATTCATAATTTGCCAATTAGTAGTGGTGGTTATCTTGCATTACAAAATACAGCACTACAATGGCCTGGTGTGGATCCGAATGATATTGCTCAACCGGGATGGTGGTTATCTTTTAAAGATCCTTTAGATTTTGGAGCCTTAAATCCAACCACAGGAATTCCTATGCATGATGTGCTTCCTCAAATAGCTACATTTATTACAGACTATTTATCGAATAATCGGATTGATCTTAGTCTTGGAGAGGCCTTTGGTGCTTTATTTGGTACTCCTATTTACAAAGGTATTGGTGATGTACGTTTAGCCGATGATGCTCGTGCTATTATGGTATTGGAAAACTTACTTTTAGATGGGCATCAAAAGCCTGTTTCTAACTGTTTTGGTGGTTTGAAGTTCTGTTAACTTAATAAGAATCTTATATAAAATGAAAGCAAGCTCTCTGATAATAAGGGAGCTTTATAAATAATTATTTTAAATATATACAGGACAAAAGTATGAGAAAAATTTTATCAATAACAACATTATTTACCGCAATAATTTTTAATCCAGCATTGGCTCAGTGTAGTTTCAGTTTTAATGCAACTGAAGCTCAGATACAGCAGTCTTATCCAAATTCAAGCTCCACAAATTTGAAATTTCCAAGTATTAACGGTATGAAGGCTTCTTATACAGTTGCTGCAAACCCTGATATGGGAACTAAACTAAATTATTATGCTAAGAATGGAGATGGATATACTATTCCGTTGCCTCAGACTGGAATTATTGCTTATGAATATCAATTCAAGTTGCCTTCTTTTACAATCTCTGGAGAAGGTAATATCGTATTTCTACCTACAATAGGGAGAGGGGAAGGGCAAGATCAAAGCCCTTTTGCTATATTGATTACATATATAAATAATTGGGATCCAGGCAAAAATCAGAATATGCTAATAGCCGCTGTTTACAATAACACTACTTCCCAAGGAAATGGTGGGGGAAAGTCTTTTGATGTGAATATTTTGCCAAAAGGTTATCAGAGGTTAGGGATTTATATTAATCAGGATACTAAACAAGTTGGTATGATTTTTAATGGAATTAATTATGGGTATGTTGGGACTGCTTCAACAAAGCCAGTAAATTACTATTTTGAGATGAATTTAGGACAATATGCAATCCCTGTAGGTAATTCCATCATCGGTCAAGAAATATCTCAAGAATTGATTTTAGATAGAAGCCAATTGCAGTTCACATACCCAGCTGGAACAAAAGATTTGTGTGGTGCAGTTCTTTAATCTACATAGGGTTGGATAGTAAGGCCAACTTGCATTAAAAAGGCGGAGCTATTTATTAAAGTCAGGCAAAAGTAAAATACTAACTTTCGGACGTATCTCATTGTGGTTTTTCTAGATTATGCTAAGCTAGAGTACATATTTTAAACATTTGTCTATGGATGAGGGCAATGAATAAAAATAAAAAACTAGGATGTTTGTCATTGCTGTGTATAAGTCCTTTGACTTTAGCAATGCAACCGATGGATGATCAAAGTCTTTCAGCAATGACAGGACAAGATGGTCTAACAATTGGTGTTGAATCCAATATTCAATTTAATCAATTAGCAATGATTGATAATGATGGTCTGACTACAGATTATACAAATCGAGCTGGATTGGTGATTGCTGGTGTTGCTGGCCAAAGCTCAGAAGCTCCAGTGAAGATTTCTGGTTTAAATGGTAGCTCAAAAACCATGTTAGGTGTTCGTGCGACGATAGATACCGATGCAGGTACAGCAAGCAATGCATTTGTAAATATTGGTCTAGCATTTAATGACAATGTGACAGGCATACGAATTTCCCCATTCTCTGTCTATGCAGCAGCCGCAAACGCTTTATCTAGTATTAGTGGAACAACCTATACACAAAATTCCATATTTAGTTCTGGTACTTTGCTTAAAAGTGATGTTAAAGAAATCTTACGTTTAGGTGGTATTGATATTGTATTTGCTGCAAATAAACCGACCATGAATATCCAATTAGGTTCAGCACCGCAAGGAAATATGATCAAGTTCGGTGGTGCAATTGACTCGATTTGTGGAGCGGGTGATGGCTGTAATATCATGCTGGTCTCTGATTACGCAACATCTGGTGATGCCACTACCGCTCCAATTGGTGCAAGTTTTGATTTTAAGTTTACTGGGCATAATGGTTCTCCTTTTGGTCTGACAGGTTTTTATGCTGGAATAGAAAGTGCTAACGGTACTAATCCTGGAGGCTTTGTTTTTGGACATGCAGGCACAACAGATAAATTTAATTTGCAATTAAATAATGTGTTACTGGGTACGAACAACGCACAGCAAGCAAATGTATTTAATAATTTACCAAATGCATCTATGGGAAGTTTTGGTTTGACGGGCGCATCAGTAACGAATCTAAGAATGAGAGTGAATGGTTTATAATTTTAGTTCTTTATTTTATTTAGCAAAAGCGACTCAAGTAATTTACTTTAGAGTCGCTTTTTTTATTCGAGGATTTTGGTGTGGATAAGGCACTAATAGCACTTACTTGTAGATACGAGACTATATCGTTGTGGAAATTTAAGCAGTTTGAAGGGCGGCGATAATCTGCTCCAGTTGTTTTAGCCGCTTTACTTGTCCCCAAAGCTCTTGTGCTTCAGGATATGCTTTGGTCATCATACCTAACCATTGTTTATAACGACCAATCATGCCAATTTCAGTTTTAAATTGACCACTTAAAAAACGATGTTGTAATTCAACTAAATCTTGCCAACTTAATAAAGCATGGTCAACATTTTGACGGATACACTGTGTTAAATCTGGGGTAGTCACAGCACCTCGGCCAATCATAAGATCTGTACAGTTAGATTGGGTCAGACATGCCTTAGCATCTGTATTATTCCAAATTTCACCATTGGCGATCACATTAATCTTTAGTGCTTCAGTAATTGGTTGGATTTTTTCCCAATATGCGGGCGGAGTATAACCATCCGCTTTGGTTCTCGCATGTACGGTTAACCAACTAGCACCAGCATCTTCAATGGCATGAGCATTTTCCATCGTATGATTCTCATCCAAATAACCTAAACGCATTTTGGCTGAAACAGGGATGTGAGAAGGTACAGCGTCACGTACGGCTTTTACTAATAAATGAACAGTTTCAGGTTCATCGAGTAGTACTGAACCACCACGATGGCGGTTGACCGTTTTGGCTGGACAACCAAAATTGAGATCAATTGCTGGCGCGCCAAGTTCAACAACTTTAGCGGCATTCGCTGCCAGCATATCGGGATTATTCCCTAGAAATTGAACATGAACCGGTGTACCCGCAGCGGTTTTGCCATCCGTTTGTAATTCGGGACAAAAATTATAATAAATATGGTCTGGAAGAACACTGTCAGTAATACGAATAAACTCGGTCACGCACCAATCAAAGCTGCCCACATGAGTGAGAACATCACGCATGATGGGATCAGTTAGACCTTCCATTGGGGCAAGTACAAGTTTCACGGTGGTTACCTAGTTAAGCGAAAACAGCGTTATACGCATTTTAAGAAACGCTGTCTAGTGTTTATTCACACATGGAATACTTAACGTCCTAAGATCATTTCGAGTACAAATTTACTGCCAATAAAACCAATCGCGAGCAAGATAAAACCTGTAATCGTAAAACGAATGGCTTTAAGTCCACGCCAACCAAATTTGTAATGTCCAATTAATAAAGCACCATATAAAAACCACGAAATAATGCTAAAAGCAGTTTTATGCGCAAGGTGTTGGGCAAAGAAATTATCAATGGTAAAGAAGCCAAATAATAAAGCGGCAGTAAGCAGACCAAAACCTGTAATAATTAAATCAAAGAGTAATGATTCCATCACTTGGAATGGTGGGAGTAAATTGACCCAAATCCGTTTTTTTTGCTTTTTTTTCAGCTCTCTGTCTTGGAACCACAAGAGAACGGCATGAATGGTTGCCATTAAAAGTACAGCATAGGCTGAAAGGGATAAAATAATATGTAAATCTAATCCTAGGCTATGCAACTCAATAAATTGATTTGGTTTGCTATATACAAATCCTAGAATCAAACCAAATGCAGCAACCGGTGTACCAATTAGATTTAAAGGTAAAACCGGGCGAATCAGACTAAGGATTAAACTCAAGGTGAGCATAAGCCCTGAGGTGAACGAGATGAGATTAAATACATCATAGTTGATGCCCATTGGTGTCATCATGTCTTGATAGAGAACTACACCGTGTAATAACAGTCCTAAACTAACAAGAAGACCGTAACACCAAAGATTTGGTGTACGTTTTGACATTAGACGAATAAACAAATACCAAAAAGAGCTGGTATAAGCCACAAGTGCCAAAATTGTGTAAACCAAGGGGAGACTAATCATGTCAAACCTTTTTTAGGGGGATGAATAATATTCACCATATAAGATATAAATTCGCTGCGAACTACAGTATCCTATAGCATCTTATGCATAAATTTTCTATTTTAAGAAAGATTTTTTTGCAACTAGCCATTTTAAGCGGATTTCGCAATGTTTGATACCTTAACAGAACGACTCACACAGAGTTTAAGAAATGTTACTGGCTCAGGGCAGCTGACCGAAGACAATATTAAAGATACCCTACGTGAAGTACGTATGGCACTTCTTGAAGCCGATGTGGCGTTACCTGTAACTCGTGAATTTATCGCGAAGGTGAAGGAAGAAGCACTCGGTCAAGAAGTTATGACACAGCTTTCTCCTGGTCAGGCATTTGTAAAAATTGTCTATGATGAACTCACCAAGATGATGGGTGAGGCAAATGAAACTTTAGATTTAAGTGCTAAGCCACCTGTTGTTGTCCTCCTTGCTGGTTTACAAGGTGCGGGTAAAACCACAACCGCCGCGAAATTGGCACGTTTTTTAAAAGAGCGCCAAAAGAAAAAAGTAATGACAGTTTCTGCTGACGTGTATCGCCCAGCAGCGATTAAGCAGTTAGAAACCGTATCGAACGAAGTCGGTGTTGGTTTTATTCCATCGCAAGCATCTGAAAGACCAATTGATATTGTCAACCGTGCGATTGAACAAGCGAAGATTCAATTTGCTGATGTTTTGATTGTTGATACTGCAGGTCGTCTCCATGTCGATGAAGACATGATGGATGAAATTAAAGAATTGCATGCTGCGGTTAAGCCGACAGAGACTTTGTTTGTCGTTGATGCGATGACAGGTCAGGATGCTGCGAATACGGCAAAAGCATTTAACGATGCATTAGCACTTACTGGTGTGATTCTGACAAAAACAGATGGTGATGCACGCGGTGGTGCTGCACTTTCTGTTCGTGCTATCACAGGCAAGCCAATCAAGTTCTTGGGTATTGGTGAGAAACTGGATGCGCTTGAACCATTCCATCCAGACCGTGTTGCACAACGTATCTTGGGTATGGGTGACGTCCTTTCTTTGGTCGAAGAAGTTGAACGCAAGATCGACAAAGAAAAAGCCGAAAAAATGGCGAAAAAATTGCAAAAGGGCGGTACCTTCAACTTTGAAGATATGCTGATGCAATTTGAGCAAATGAGTAAAATGGGCGGCATGATGGGCTTCTTGGACAAGTTGCCAGGTATGAGTAACTCAGGTATCCAAGAGGCGATTGAAAAAGCAAACCCAGAAAAGCAAGTGAAACGTATGGAAGCAATCATTCAGTCGATGACGATTAAAGAGCGTCGTAACCCTGATTTGATGAATCCAAGTCGTAAAAAGCGTATTGCTGCAGGTTGTGGTATGGATGTCGCTGAAGTAAATAAACTCATTAAACAGCAAGCTCAGATGGCGAAAATGATGAAGAAGTTCGCCAATCCATCAGGTATGAGCAAGATGCTTAAATCACTAGGCAATATGCAAAAACAATTTGGTGGTGGCGGTGGTATGGGACCGTTATTTGGAAATAATGATTCCAAAAAATAATTCACCAGCAATTTAAAAAGGCGCATAATGCGCCTTTTTAAATTTTTCTAGTTTTTTATGGTTATTTAGACATTACTCAAAGTTGAATTGAGTTGAACATATTGTCGTAAGCCCTTTAGTAGCAAATCTGATTCAACTCGTGGTTGATAATGATTCAGGAACTTCGCAAATAAATTCGCATCTCCACCTGTTAAAATGAGCTTTTTCGGAGATTGCTGCATAATTTGATCAATGCTACTGATTAGTCCCAATAAAATGCCATGATGGACGGCATCGACAGTGTTGTGTCCGGGTTTTAAATTATCAAAAGCAGAATCAGGAATTTTAATGCCTTTGGTATTTTGGATGAGTGCATCTCGTTGCAAATATAAGTTAGGTAAAATGTACCCACCGAGATGCTGCATACCCTCTACTAAGTCGATTGTTAATGCGGTTCCACAACCAATTACACAATAGTTTTCATTTGTTTGGGCAACAGCCAAAACTTGTAACCAACGATCAATACCGAGTTGGCTTGGCACATCATAGCCACATTTTAGACCTGCATAATCTGCATGCACTTTTGCAAAAATGACGGGTATATCAAGAATACTAAGAATACTTTGAATACGTTGATTATTTTCATAATCTAAGACGGAAGAAATGCCGACACGACTAAGGTTTTGGTGACGAAAATGTTGAATCAAACCCAAGAGTAGATCTGCAGGTGATTGCAAGTGTAGTTCAGCAGCATGCTCAAATACATGTTCACCTTCGGTCATCCAGTATTTGAGGCGTGTATTGCCAATGTCTAGCCATAAACTTTTCATAAGTGGTTTATTCCTTAGAGAGATGCAAGTCTTAACCGACCTTGATAAAAAGTTTGTGTTTGGTCTGTCTGAATGAGGACAGCACCATCATTTGAAATCCCTTGAAAAATTCCTTGAACTTTACCTTGAGTGTGTTCAAATTCAACGTGTTGGTTGATCCAAATCGCATGATGATTGAAGCGTTCAGCCAAGTTATAAGAGCCATGCTCAAACCATTGGGTTGCTTGTTGAATTGCTGTGTATAACTCTGCAATCAATGCAAGTCGGTCAATTTGATGTAAACCTAACATGTGTAGTGATGTGATGGGTTGATCAGCATTTTCAACAGGTGGCGTATTGAGGTTAATACCCACCCCGACGATTGCTTGATTGCTGGATAACGGTTCAACCAGAATTCCTCCCCATTTACCTTGGGGACTATATAAATCATTGGGCCATTTTATTTGTAGAGTTAAACCACGTAGAGTTGGCATTTGTAAAATATTTAACGCAACTTCAAGTGCAAGGCGGCCATCTAAAGCTGTTTTACTTTGAATGAGTGTACTTAAATAAATATTTCCTTCTGGTGATGACCAAACTCTTTGGTGTTGACCTCGACCTTGAGTTTGTTGTTCACTGCACACCAATCCTGTGCTTATGCCTTTTTGAGCAATTTCACGCATATCATCATTGGTTGAGGTGGTTTTGGTTTTAAGTAAAACCACTTCGGGAAATTGGCCTTTGGCACTAAGCAATTGCTGTAGTTGACGTGTTACGAAATCATCCATCATTTTTAAGTAGAGTGGTCATGTATTTATGGAGTTAATCATATATTTGTTGATTGGTGCAATTGCTGGATTTACCGCAGGGCTATTTGGTGTGGGTGGTGGATTAATTATTGTTCCAATTTTATATATTGTCTTTACTCAACTGAACTATGACCCTAACGTCATCATGCATATTGCCGTAGGAACATCTTTGGCGACGATTATTGTGACTTCGATCAGTTCAGTGATGGCTCATCATAAAAAAGGGGCAGTCTTGTGGTCGGTTTTTCGTAATTTAGCACCGGGTTTGGTTTTAGGTTCATTTTTAGGTGCTGGCATTGCAGATCTTATGTCTGGTCAGCATTTGCAATTGGTGATCGGTATATTTGCAATTTGGATGGCATTTAAGATGTTTAGAGGTGCACATGGTGTAGTAGACCCAAATCGCCATTTACCATCTGCACCGATTCAATTTGCTGCTGGAGGCGGAATTGGGGCCGCATCTGCAATTTTTGGTATCGGTGGGGGGAGCTTAACAGTTCCTTTCTTGAATCGATATGGTGTGGTAATGCAAAAAGCAGTCGCAACTTCTGCGGCATGTGGTTTACCGATTGCGGTTGCTGGTGCAGTGGGGTTTATGTGGTTTGGTACTAAACAGCAAGTAGAGGTGCCAAATACCATTGGTTATGTTCATATTTATGCTTTTATAGGCATTAGCATAATGAGCTTTATTACAGCGAAAGTCGGTGCACGCGTGGCACACCGTTTGTCTCCAGCGATGTTAAAAAAATGTTTTGCAGGGCTGTTGGTCACAGTAGGCTGTTATTTTGTATATAAAGGGCTTTTTTAAGCCCTTTGGTTAAAAAAATGCAGCTTTTGTGCACCTATTGGAAATTACCTAGATGAATATGTATTTTATGTGACTTATTTTGATTAAATTTTATTTAGTGTGATTTGTATCAATAAATATTTTTGTTGATTCTATATTTCAGATGTATGGTTGATCGCTAAAATTAATACATAAATATTTGATATTAAAAATAGAAAAGTTAAGGTTTTTACTGAAAATAGAAGGGAAAATGGTTTTTTCCCTTTGCATTGGCTTAAAAAGCAATAAAATTGTCAGACAATGATATAGAATTTATAGCGCAAGATCAGTTAAAACAAAAAAGCGCAAATAGCATTGGACAATGCGTATAACAAAGATAGCGAGGGGCCCATGAATCTTGAAGAGGCTGATAGTCTTTCTGAACAGATTGCAAAATATATTAGTGAACAAATCATTAGCGGTGAGTTGGTTGAGGGTGAACGCATCCAAGAATTACGTATCGCTAAAGAATTGGATGTCAGTCGGGGTTCTGTCCGTGAAGCATTATTATTACTAGAACGTACTTATCTGATCGAAATTTTCCCACGTCGTGGTGCGATTGTTTCTGAAATGTCAGCACAACAGGTTAAAGCCTTGTTTGATACTAATGTCATGGTGCTTGGGCATATTGTGCAGCGGATTAGTGAGACATGGCGTGTTAACGAAGCTGAACAACTACAAGCCATGTTAGATCAGTTGGTTGAATTCGTAAGAGCAGGGGATATCGAGAAATTCTATGACGCAATTTTTAATTATTTAGCAGAACAACATGACATGGTGGCAAATCCATATCTCATGCAGTTCTATAAAGAACTGTTGCCATCTCTGCGTCGTAGTTATTTTTTGACCTTAAATACCTCACGTCGTGAGCTGCAAGAATCATTTACGCTATTTAAGCTCGTGATTGATGCTATTTTGATCCGAAAATCACAACAAGCTGCTTTATTTATGGAAGATTTTTGTCGACACTTGCGTAACCTTGTGTTGGAATCTCTGACACGTATGAAACAGATTGAATTGGCTTGGGCGAGACGCTCACGCCGTTAGTTAGGGCAGTATGCGTTTAAGCAGTTTAAAACTTTCAGGCTTTAAATCTTTTGCCGATAGTACCACTTTACATTTTAAGGCCAACCGTACTGCGGTTGTTGGGCCGAACGGTTGTGGAAAGTCGAATGTCATTGATGCGATTCGTTGGGTTATGGGCGAGTCCAACGCACGTCAATTGCGTGGCGGTAGTATGCAGGATGTTATTTTCACAGGGACATCCAAGCGAAAGCCTGTCGGTGTGGCCAGTGTAGAACTTCGTTTTGATAATACCTATGGCAAATTAGGCGGCGCTTATAATGCTTACAATGAGCTTGCTGTTCGTCGCCAAGTCACGCGTGAAGGTAAGTCAGAATACTTCTTAAATGGTACACGATGTCGTCGTCGTGATATTACCGATATTTTCTTGGGTACAGGCTTGGGGCCGCGTTCTTATGCGGTGATTGAGCAGGGCATGATTAGCCGTCTAGTCGAAGCCAAACCTGAAGAAATGCGTGTGTTTATTGAAGAAGCGGCAGGTGTTTCCCGCTATCAGGCACGTCGTCGTGAGACGCTACAGCATTTAGAACATACCGAACAGAATCTAGCGCGTTTAGAAGATATCGCTGTCGAGTTAAAATCACAGCTAAGAACCTTAAAACGTCAGTCTGAAGCTGCAATTCAATATAAAACGCTAGAAAGCCAAATTCGTCATTTAAAAATTGAAATCCTTTCTTTTCAAGCCAATCAAAGTCACAAGTTACAACAAGAATATACAGTTGAAATGACAGATCTTGGTGAGCGTTTCAAATTGGTTCGTTCTGAGTCAAATACGATTGAGCATGACCTAGAAGCGACCAGTGCATTATTCCAGCGTTTAATTCAGCAATCATCGCCTTTGCAGCAGGAATGGCAGCAGGCAGAGAAAAAACTTGCTGAGTTGAAAATGACACTGGAGCAGAAACAAAGTCTATTTCAGCAAAATAGTAGTAGTTTGGCTCAACTTGAGCAGCAAAAGCTTCAAACCAAAGAGCGCTTACAATTATCAGAGTTACAGGTAGAAACCCTTAGCACTCAGTTTGATGAGCAAAATGAAACATTGCTGGCATTAGAACAGCAAACGCAATCATCTGAGCAAAACTTTACGGATGTTCAAGCCCAGCAAAAACAAGCCCAGCAGCAATTTGAGCAACTCAAGACTCAAGTTGAGCAGCAACAGCAAAAAAAGTTGCAAATGGCAGCGCAAATTGAGCAATTGACGAAAAATGTTTTAAGGCTTGAACAACAAAAGCAGACCTTACAAGCACAAACCAGTCAGATTCGTGCACAAGTTCAGAATGATGAGAAAGAACAGCTCGAACAATTACAGCAACAATTGCAGCAGGAAATTGTTCTGTTAGAAACTGCAATTGACCAGTTACAGTACGAGGTACAGACACAGCAAGATCAGCAACAGTTAAATAAGACGGATCTACAAAGCCTAAAAACAGAGATTCAGGTTTTATTGGCTGAACAAAAAAACTTAAATCAATTCGTTGCAAAACAAAGTCCAAAGCATGATCAGAATGCAGTTCGATTGATGCAAAGCTTGCGTTTAACTGCTCAAGGCAAAGCTCATGCTGTGATCATTGAGAAATTTTTAGCTAAATGGTTGCAAGCACAACTGATTGAGAGTGGACAAACATTCCAAGAAGATGTGGCGCGTCAGTTAAAATCATCTACGCAGCAAAAGATTCAAATACAACAACTGCGGTGTTTAAGTGATTTTATTGAAGCTCCTCAATCTTCGCTCTGGGCAAATGTTGCCGTTGCAGATGATTTAACGACAGCATTGGGTTATCAGTCTGATCTTAATCATGCACAATCAATTCTGACGCTTGATGGTTATCATATTGGTGCGGATTGGATGATTGGCCTGCATTATGATGAAGATAGTCAAAGTGCACAGGGCGTGCTAAGCCATCAAGTGCGTTTAGAGGAAATCGAACAGCAACTTGCAGAAAAGCAGCCACAATTGCTTGATTTGGAAAATCAATTTTCGCAACAACAGCAAAGCTTGCAGCAGCAACAGCTGACCTTACAGCAACAACAGCAAAGTCTGAAGCAAAAGCAAAAAGAATTACAACAACTCGATGTGCAAATTGCCAAGCTACAAAGTACGGCACAGGCATTTGTGGTACAGCAGCAACAGTTAGCAGATCAACTTAAACAGTTGGATGTACAGCTCGAAGAAGATGCAATGCAGCGTGATGATTTAGAGATTGATCTACATGCACTTGCACTGAAATTAGAAGCCGTATTACCAAATTATAAAACCTTGCAGTTTCAGGTTGAAAGTCTAAATGAACAGTTAGATGAGCAGCAACAGCAACTCACACAACAACAGCAACAACGTGAGACACTACGCCGTCAGACCTCGCAGGCTAATCAGCAAATTGAATTATTAGAGAAAGATATTTCTTTCTTAAAAACACAATATCGACAGATCATCGAGCAAATAGAGCAGGCAAAGAAATTTGTTGATCCGATTCAATTGGAGCTTCCAAATTTAGAGTCACAGTTTCAAGAGCAGTTTCAACAAACAGAAAAATTGCAAAAAAACTGGAGTGAATGGCAGCTTGAGCTGAATCAGGTTCAAGAAAAACAGCAACATTTGACTGAGCAACGTCATCAAGCTCAACAAAAAGATGAACAAGTGCGTGAGCAGTTGGAGAAAAAGCGTTTAGCTTGGCAGGCAGCTAAGTCTGATCGGGAGCACTATCTCGATCAGCTAAAAGAATTAAATGCTGAGGCTCTCCAAGACGTATCGATTGAAATTAAAGAACATCAGCAAAAACTTGAAAAAGCACAGCAACAATTTGAAAAAATTGGTGCGGTGAATTTGGCAGCTTCACAAGAATATGAGGAAGTCTCTCAGCGTTTTGATGAGCTTAATCATCAAATGCAGGATTTACAAAATACTGTAGACCAACTCAAAGACGCGATGAAGAGCATTGATCAGGAAACACGTAAGTTATTTATGACAACATTTGATCAGGTCAATCAAGAGTTACAAACGTTGTTTCCGAAAGTGTTTGGTGGTGGAGAAGCGACTCTAAGCCTCGAAGATGATTGGCAATCAGGTGTAAAGTTGATGGCGCGTCCACCTGGTAAGCGGAATAGTTCCTTGGCCCTACTTTCAGGTGGAGAAAAGACTTTAACTGCTTTGGCTTTGGTTTTTGCGATCTTTAGATTAAATCCAGCACCATTTTGTGTTTTGGATGAGGTCGATGCGCCATTGGATGATGCAAATGTGCAGCGGTATTGTAATTTGGTAAAAGAGCTTTCTGAACAAGTGCAATTCATTTACATTACACATAATAAATTGGCAATGACAATGGCGACAGATTTGTTGGGTGTAACCATGCCAGAGCCAGGTACATCAAAATTAGTGACTGTTGATTTAGAACAGGCAAAAGAATACGGGTTAGTTGCGGAGTCCTAGTATGGAAGTGAATACAATAATAGGCATTGTTGTCGCCGTTGTGATTATGCTTGTTGGTTTGACCATGATTTTAAGAAAACCAAAACCAGTTGAACCTTCATTAGAGGCAGAATTACATATTAATCCTGAAAGTAATCAGCCAGTCATTCCTCGTCATGTACGGGACCAACTGCTACAAAATGACGTAGTGAGTCCAAGCACTGAACGTGTTGAACCTCGTTTAAATGATGAAGAGGTTGAGGTCGAACCACACAATGAATCACCAAAACAAGAGGTGAGTGTTGAAGAAAAAGTCGAACAACAGCTAGATGAGAAAGCCGAAGACACCAGCAGTGAGGTTGCAGTTACTTCGGAAACAGGTACTGAAGAAGAGAAATTGACACAGGAAACGACAGAAACTGACCCATTGCTCACCGAACAAGTTGTGACGGTTGAGGAATCTGATAAAACCATTGAGGAAACTCAGTCAGAGCAAGTTAAAGCTGAACCAGAGCTGAGTTTAAATCCTAATATTGAAACGGTTGAAATCGCTGAATTTGATGGAGAAAGCAATATTCTGGATGTACATTTGCATGAACAACAACGTTATGATGATGAAAGTGCATTAGCTACAGCTGAACAGATTATTGCATTAAATGTGTATCCAAATCCTCGCCGTGCCTTATCTGGTGATAAAGCGTTAAAAGTTTTACTCAAATATGGTTTGCGCTATGGTGAAATGTCTTGCTTCCATCGTTATGAAAATACCGATGAGCCAAGTGCTTTAATGTTCTCTGTCTTACGCATTACCGATCATGGGCCTGCAGGTTTTGATTTGGAAACATTGTCAGGTGAACAAGTTCAGGGCTTAGCATTTTTCTTGGCTTTACCGAATAGCAAAGCTGTTACGGGTTATGACATGATGACCAGTATTGCAGGTTTAATTGCGCGTGAAGTAGATGGTAAAGTCTATGATGAAAATAACTTAGAATTTACACCGCAATTGAAAGAACATTGGCGTCATCATGTGATTGACTATCGTTCAAATCAAGCAGCGACCTAATTAATCTTTTATAATGAATTGAGTAAAAAGTTATAGGGCGGTTTTTCCGCCCTTTTATATGGTGAAAAGTAAATGGAACATAATTCAGTGATTGAGCAAATGCGTCAATTGATTCAGCTCATTGCAAAACACAATCATGCTTACTATGTGATGGATCAACCTTCAATTTCAGATAGTGAATATGACCATTTATTTCATCAGCTTAAAGCATTAGAACAACAATACCCTGAATGCATCCAAGCGGATACCCCAACCAATAAAGTGGGGGGGCAAGCACTGTCGAAATTTGAAAGTGTGACTCACGTTGTTCCAATGTTATCTTTGAATAATGTATTCGAAGAAGATGAACTTCTTGCATTTGCTAATCGTGTTGAAGAACGATTACCCAACCAAAAAATTCAATATGATGTTGAACTTAAGTTTGATGGGTTAGCGATTTCACTGTGGTATGAAAATGGCGTTTTAGTCCGTGGTGTAACGCGCGGTGATGGTGAAACAGGTGAAGACATCACTCAAAATGTTAAAACCATTCGTAATTTGCCTAAAATATTATCTTCTAGAGATCAGCCTATCCCACAATTATTAGAAGTCCGTGGCGAAGTGTTAATGCCCAAAGCTGGATTTAAAAAGTTGAATAGGCATCTAAAGAAACGTGGTGAAAAAGAATTTGCTAATCCACGAAATGCTGCTGCGGGGAGCTTGAGGCAACTAGATTCTCAGATTACAAAAACTCGTCCATTAGCATTTTATGCGTATGGTGTTGCACAATGTATTCCTGATAATAATGTTGATACTATCGGTGATAATTTAGAATGGTTAAAGCATTTTGGCTTTGAAAATTATGATCATTGGGTCGTGGATAGTATTCAAGATGCACAAAAAAAATATGAACAGCTAATTGTTGAAAGATCAAATTTAGCTGTAGAAATTGATGGCATGGTTATTAAGGTAAATAGCCTTGAACAGCAAAAGCAATTAGGTTTCATTAGTAGAGCACCTAGATGGGCAGTCGCTTATAAATTTCCTGCCGAATCTAAAACTACAGAAATTAGACAAATAGATTGGCAAGTTGGAAGAACTGGAATTTTGACTCCTGTAGCCCGCTTAGTACCAATTTTTGTGGGTGGCACAACTATTTCTAATGCCACATTGCATAATATTGGAGAGATTCATCGTTTAGATGTCCGTATTGGAGATAAAGTCGAGGTATATCGAACAGGTGATGTTATCCCTAAAATTAAAAGCGTAAAGTTTGATTTACGTTTGCCAAATAAAGAATATGAACTTATTCAATTACCATCATACTGCCCAGTATGTAATTCACCAATTATAATGCCAGAAGGCGAAGCTTTAGCACGTTGTTCAGGTGGTTTGTATTGTGCTGCGCAACGTATTGAAGCTATTCGACACTTTGTTTCACGTAAGGCCTTAGATATCGAGGGTTTGGGTGATCGTTGGGTTGAGTCATTGTTACATCTCGATTTACTGAAAGATGTGGCTGATATTTATCACTTACATACACATCGTGAAAAGCTTCTGACGATCGAGAAGATGGGCGAGAAGTCTGTACAGAATCTGATTGATGCAATTGAAGCCAGTAAGAAAACCACATTAGCCCGTTTTATTTATGGCTTAGGTATTCGTGGTGTTGGTGAAACGACAGCACGTATGCTCGCCAATACGTTTCAGACCTTGGATGCTTTGAAAGCAGCTGATGTTGAAGCACTTAAGAAAACGCCTGATGTTGGTGATATTACTGCTGAATGGATCGCTGACTTTTTCCAAGCACCGCATAATATTGAAGTGTTAGATCGTTTAATGGCAGCCGGTATTCATTGGGATGCACCAACAGCACCGACTCGTCAGCCATTAAATGGTGAGAGTTGGGTCGTCACAGGAACGTTGGAAAGTATGGGGCGTGATGAGGCAACACAACGTCTCCAAGCGCTGGGTGCTCGAGTAAGTAACAGTGTTTCCAGTAAAACCAAATGTGTAGTTGCGGGTGAGAAAGCGGGCAGTAAATTAGAAAAAGCGCAAAAATTAGAAATTCGAGTAATGAATGAGCAAGAATTTTTAGATTTTTTGGCTCAATATCAAGCCTAATTGAGTTGAAGATTTGAACAAATAAAAGCCGCTTTAAAAGCGGCTTTTTGATGAGTTAAAGATATTTTTTAACGACACCATCATCGAGTAATTGTTGAAAGTGTTCAACGACGCTAGATTCAATATCTCGGTATTGTATTCCCAGCTCTTGTTGACTCTTTTGCGCATTAAAATAAATTGGATAACCCATATTGAGTTCAACGAATGATCTCGAAAATCCAGCGAATGGTCCAAATAATTTAAATGCTGATTTTGGTAATTGATTACGAGGAAAAGGAAAACGATTGCCAAAATTCTGACGTAAGATTTTTCCCATTTCCAATAAACTTAAAGTTCCACCACTGATAATATAGCGTCCTTTTGCATTGGTGTTACTTGCTGCTTGAATATGCGCATCAGCTACATCACGGACATCAACGATGCCATTCCACATGGGCGGTACACCGAGTAAGGTCATACCATTGGCAAATTGTTGTAAAACTTCAACACTACCTGATTGTGTATTCGCAGTTAATGATGGTCCCATCACCAATGCTGGATTAATGCAGACTAAATCCCAACGATTTTGTTGTTCAGCCATTTCCCAAGCCTTACGTTCTGCTGCAACCTTTGAGAATGGATAAGGTTGATGTGTTTCACTGCTGGTATTGTTCCAGTGGCTTTCATCAAATTCATTGTTTTTAGTATCAAGGATTTCAATCGCATCGCCATAAGTTGATGCAATACTTGATGTCAGTACCACACGTTTGACTGATTCAGTTCGATTGACGCTGTTTAGTACATTCTCAGTACCGATTACAGCTGGTTCAATAATATCTTTGACCGCATCTTTATAGTTGGTCACAACGAAAGGTGAGGCGGTGTGAATCACGATTTCACATCCTTTCATTGATTCATCAAATGCGCCTGCTTGTAGTAAGTCTGCTTTAAAAAAATGAATTTGCCCTGAGGATTTTTCAGCGATGTCGTACAGATGTTGGATTTTATCCTTTTTTGATGGATCTCGAACCGTTGCATGAACGATGTATCCTTGATTCAAAAGTCGTTCAATAATCCAACCCGCAATATAACCGGTTGCCCCAGTAACTAAAATCGGTTTGCTTTTATCCATTTTGTATATCCGCATGATACTTTTTGTAAGTGATTCTATTTAGCGAATTTTATCTAAATACACAATGGTTGAAAGAATTTCTTACCTTTTTTACTTGAAAAATGAGTTAAATAAGAAGCATTGCTAACCGTTACAAAAATTAAAATAAAGCGGTTTTTGATCTTTCACATGTATTTGAATACATGAGTTGATTGCAAGCACTTATTTTATTTCAATAAATTGGATTAATTAAAACTGTAAATGCGTATGTTTCTCATTTTAATTTTATAAAAATCATAGGTTTACGTGTTTTGGTTTTTGCAATTTTATTCAAACTTACGCATAATAACGGTAATCGATAGGAGTAAATATTATGCGTGGCAATCCAGAAGTCGTCGACTATTTAAATATGCTCATTGGCGGTGAATTGGCTGCTCGTGATCAATATTTAATTCATTCAAGAATGTATGAAGATTGGGGTTTAACCAAGATTTATGAGCGTATTGACCATGAAATGCAAGAAGAAGCATCTCATGCTGATGCGATTATTCGTCGTGTTCTTTTTTTAGAAGCAAAACCAAATATGAACCGCGAAGACATCAATGTTGGTACGGATGTTGTAAGTTGTTTAAAAGCAGATTTAGCACTTGAATATCATGTTCGTGAGAAACTAGCGATAGGTATTAAGTTGTGTGAAGAGAAAGGTGATTTTATTAGCCGAGATATGTTGCGTCAGCAACTTTCAGATACGGAAGAAGATCACACCTATTGGTTAGAAAAACAGTTGCGATTAATTGAGTTAATTGGTTTACAAAACTATATTCAATCTCAAATGTAAGATATTTGAAAAAACTCAGCCTTGGCTGAGTTTTTGATACAATCATGATTTATTTTTTTGCAAGGTTTTTAGGTCTTTTAAAACCTGATCAGCATGAGTTTGTGTATTAACACTCGTATAGTGATATATCACCGCACCTTTTGGATCAATCAGAAAGCTTTCTCGTTTGGCGATTTTAGTAATGCCTAGATTTCTTACGATGCCAAATTTTCCAGCAAGCGTTCCTTTTTCATCTGCCAGAATTGGAAAGGGTAAGCCTAGCTTTTCTGAAAATTTTTGATGTGAAGCAACATCGTCTAAACTCGCGCCTAGTACAACAGCATTTGATTGTAAAAACTCAGGGTAGAGTGCTTTGAATTGATTGGCTTCTTGAGTACATCCAGCTGTGTCATCTTTAGGGTAAAAATAAAGTACGATCCATTTACCTTTATATTGATCTAGGGTATGCCATTTTCCATCTTGATCTTGTAATTTGAAATCTGGTGCTGAGTGTCCAACCCATTCTTTTTGTGCTGTATTCTGTTTAGAAAACAAAGTATTTTGTGCGGAGCTTAAACTGGGTGTAGTCAATAAAAACAGTGAACTACACACTATAAGAACTTTGGACTTTATTGTATTCATCATCATGATCTCAACGTATGATAGAAATCTACTTTAGCAAATTTAGAAATTTGATGTGTTAGTAAATTTTTTATAGTTATTTTACGTTTTATCTAACAAAACTATTGATAGATCTAGAAAATAGTGATGTGAAAAGAAGATATAATTTTTTTAAGTTTGAATGATTGGGTTATAAGTTGAAGTATAAAATTTTACTCATCACTGGATGGGGTGGTGGATCTGAATTATTAAAACCTTTACATGACGGATTGGAGCAAAAAGGATATATCGTTGAACGAATTAATATCTTTAATGCGCTAGATCATGAAATCCTACAACAGCATGTTGAGCTTGCAGTAAAATTTGATGTCATTGTGGGATGGTCATTGGGTGGTCAACTGGCAACAATATTAGTCGATCACATCCAGCAACAATATGCAGAACAGAAGACGTTAATCACCTTGGCATCTAATCCATGTTTTGTCGCTCAAGCGGATTGGACGACAGCTATGCCAGTAGAAACTTTTATGCAGTTCAAACAATCATTTGAACAGGATGCGATTACCACGCTAAAACGTTTTGGTTTATTGGTGTGCCAAGGTGCAAGTTCTGCTAAAAAAGATTTCTTGGCCATGCAGAAATTGATTCGTCCGCAACCGATTGCATTGCTTCGGGATGGGTTGCAGTTGTTAGAGAAATTAAATTTGGTTGGTTTGTGTGAAAATTATCAAGGTAGGAAGTTACATGTCTTCGCAGAGCATGATGCTTTAGTTCCTTACCAAGTTGCTCAAAATATCCAGAATTTAGCTGCAAAAAATCTATCTGTTATTTCTATTGAAGGGGCTTCGCATGGTTTTCCATGTTTTATGGTGGAGAAGACTGTGCAAGTAATTGAAGATTTTATTCAAATGACGGTTTAATCTTGCTTGAATTGAAAGTTCTCGCAATATATTTTAGATTTTGACAAGTTTAAGATATTGTAGAATGTTTTTAAATGTAGATTTCAGCAGAGTCTTACAGAACTCTCATCAGATGGTAGGATAAACCTGCGGTTCGCCCTACTTTGGTTTTGCCCAAAGTAGGCAAAGGCATTGTCATCCACAAAACCTGTTCTCTTTCTGCATTTGGTCAATTCTCTCGCAGAAACAAAATTTTGTTGATACCACGCAGGTTGCGGATGACATTTCCGAGTATCGAAAGCTTGTGCCAAAGCTAATTGAAATTTTAAAGAGGTAAAAGGAGTAACGGATGACCGATTTATTTGATTTAGAACATTTATGGCATCCCTATACTTCGATGTTAAATCCATTACCAACCTTTAAAGTCAAACGTGCTTATGGTGCAACGATTGAATTAGAAGATGGTCGAACTTTGGTTGATGGCATGTCGTCATGGTGGTGTGCGATTCACGGTTATAACCACCCTGAACTCAATAAAGCCATTACTGATCAATTGCAAAACATGGCGCATATCATGTTTGGTGGTTTGACGCATGAACCTGCAATTGAGTTGGGTAAACTCTTATTAAAAATTACACCTCCGAGTTTAGATAAAATTTTCTATGCTGACTCAGGTTCAGTTTCAGTTGAAGTGGCTTTAAAAATGGCAGTGCAATATTGGGCTGCATTGAATCAACCTGAGAAAACCAATTTTATTACTACACGTTCTGGCTATCATGGTGATACTTGGAATGCGATGTCTGTATGTGATCCTGTCACGGGGATGCACCAGATTTTTGGGTCAAGTTTACCGAACCGAATCTTTGTACCCGCGCCACAAAGTCGCTTTGATGCTGAGTGGAATCCACAAGATATTCAAGAGCTCAAACACCAGATCGAACAGCATCATCACAGTATTGCCGCACTAATTATTGAGCCAATTGTACAAGGTGCAGGAGGGATGCGTTTTTATCATCCTGAGTATTTACGCCAAGCCAAAGAATTATGTGAGCAATACAATTTATTGTTGATCTTTGATGAGATCGCAACAGGCTTTGGGCGCACAGGTAAAATGTTTGCTTGGGAACATGCGCAAGTTGAGCCTGATATCATGTGTATTGGTAAAGGCTTAACAGGGGGGTATATGACCTTGTCTGCAACCTTAACCACTAAGCAAGTGGCTGAAACCATAAGTCGTGGCGAAGCTGGCGTGTTTATGCATGGTCCAACTTTTATGGCGAATCCTCTAGCTTGTGCTGTTGCTTTGAGAAGTACTCAATTATTGGTTGAACAAGACTGGCAGAGTAATATCCAACGGATTGAAAAGATTCTTGTTGAGCAATTAAGTGGTTTAGCACAACTTGACTACGTTGCAGATGTACGCGTATTAGGTGCGATTGGTGTAGTTGAATTAACATCTAATGTCGACATGAAAACCTTACAGCAACAGTTTGTTGAACGTGGTATTTGGGTACGACCATTTGGAAAATTGGTTTACGTGATGCCACCGTATGTGATTACCGATGATGAGCTAAATTACTTATTAGTACAGATGAGTGAAGTAGTGAAAAATATGCAAGGAGTTAATAGTAATGTCCTTGCTTAATCATTATGCCGAGCAGCTTGACCAGCTCAAACAGCAAGGTAATTTTCGTCAATTTACTTCAAATCAACAGCAGGGACGATGGATTACCATCCAAGATCGAACCATGTTGAATTTGGCATCCAATGACTATCTAGGTTTGGCGGCTGATTTAAGTTTAAGAGAGGAATTTCTTGATACTTTGCAAATCGACCGTGCATTATTTAGCTCTTCTTCTTCACGTTTACTGACAGGTAATTTTGCAGAATATGAGCAATTTGAAAATAGCCTAAGCAAAGCTTTTGGTCGTGCTGCCTTGCTTTTCAATAGTGGCTATCACATGAATATCGGTATTTTGCCTGCATTAGCTGATAGTAAAACCGTGATTTTGGCGGATAAACTGGTTCATGCCAGTATGATTGATGGTATTCGTCTATCGAATGCTCAATATGTGCGTTATCGTCATAATGATTTGCAGCATTTGGAACAGTTATTGCAAAAGTATCAACAAGATGAGCAAGTTGAACGTATTATTGTGGTGACTGAAAGTATTTTTAGTATGGATGGTGATGAAACGGATTTAGCGGCACTGGCGCAGTTAAAGCAACGTTTTGTCAAAACCATGTTGTATGTTGATGAAGCTCATGCCATAGGTGTGAGAGGTGGGCAAGGACTAGGTTGTGCTGAGCAATATGGTGTATTGCATCAGATTGATTTCCTTGTTGGGACTTTTGGCAAAGCGATTGCCTCAATTGGCGGTTATATTATTTGTGATCCTATCATCCGTGATTATCTTATTAATAAAATGCGTCCCTTGATTTTCAGTACAGCATTACCACCAATCTCGATGGCATGGTCTGATTTTATCTTTAATAAAGTATTAAATATGCAGCAGCAGCGACAGCACTTGGCTGAGATCAGTCATTTTTTACAGCAGGCGGTGATTGCAAAAGGTTTTTCAAGTCCATCGAGTAGCCATATTATTCCAATTATTGTCGGCGAAAGTAATGCAGCGATTGAAAAAGCACGTTATGTTCAGCAACAAGGTTTTTATGCCATGCCTGTGCGACCGCCAACAGTACCGCAAAATAGTTCACGTTTACGTATCTCATTAACGTCTATGGTTCAAAAAGCAGAATTAGAAAAATTGGTGGAATGTTTGTGAGTGTCGATAAAGCTTTAGTCGCTCAACGTTTTGCCAAAGCAGGGCAAAGTTACGTTGAGCATGCTGTAGTGCAAAAGCAGATCAGTGCACAGTTATTTGAATATCTGAAAGCGTATTTTCCAAAGACTTTTGATTCTGTACTTGAGATCGGTTGTGGGTCGGGTAATTTAACGCATTTATTTCAGACTCATTTTCAGTTTGATCAATTATTTTTAAATGATCTTTATGAGGATGTTGATCAGCATTTTTCAACAATTCAAAATATAGCTTGGTTGATCGGAGATATTGAGCAGCTTGAATTACCATCAGAATTGGATGCGATGATTTCAAGTTCTGCTTTGCAATGGATGACTGATCTACCTGCATTATTACAACGAATTCATAATGCGTTAAAACCGAAAGGCTATTTGAGTTTCTCTACATTTGGTGAAAATAATTTAATTGAAATCAAAAAGCTGACTGGGCAAGGTTTAAGTTATTATTCTAGTGAAGTATTGAAACAGAAACTTGAAGAAAATGGCTTTGAGATTGTGTTTATACAAGAAGAACAAAAACATCTATATTTTGATGATCCTAAATTAGTGCTGCATCATCTAAAAGCGACGGGGGTGACTGCAACAGCAAAGTCACATCGTTGGACCAAGCAATCTTTACAGCAGTTTTATTCTGATTATCAACAGTTTTATGATGAGCGTGGTTTTCGCCTAACTTATCATCCGATTTACGTGATTGCGCGGAGAAAAGCATGAGTGCAGCAATTTATTTTGTCAGCGGTATTGATACAGAAATTGGTAAAACTTATGCCACAGGTTATCTCGCCAAACTTTGGACCGAACAAGGGCAGCGTGTTATCACCCAAAAGTTGGTGCAAACGGGGAATATCGATGTGTCTGAAGACATCGAAAAACACCGTGAAATTATGGGTAGTGGCTGGTTTCAGGAAGATCATGAAAAATTGACCATGCCTGAAATTTTCACTTATCCCGCTTCACCGCATTTGGCGACGCGTTTAGATGGGCGTGAGTTGGATTTTACTAAGATCGAAGCTGCAACTAAAGAACTTGCTCAGCGTTTTGAGGTGGTGCTCTTAGAGGGTGCGGGTGGTTTAATGGTGCCTTTAACTACAGATTTATTGACCATTGATTATATTGCTCAACATCAATTTCCAGTGATTTTGGTGACTTCTGGACGTTTGGGCAGTATTAACCACACATTGTTGAGTTTAGAAGCTTTAAAACATCGTGGTTTGAGTTTGCATGCGTTGGTATATAACTTAAAAGATGAATCGAAAGATTCCCTGATTTCTAAAGATACCGCAGATTATTTAAAGGCTTATTTGGCAAAGCATTTTCCTGCTGCTCAATGGATTGATTTGGAAAAGTTTTTAAATGATTAAAGTTTTATTAGTATGTATTGATTAATAGTTAAGTATATTTTTGACGAATTTTATCGATATACTCATGTATTTTTTTCTTATCGGTTGGATACGTGTCTAGGTAGCACTCGCTTGTTTTTACCAAAGTCTCAAAAAAATTGCAAAGCTCCATAGTTGAGCTTTGCATGTCCCCCATGAAGAATTGAATATTTATAAATTCTTCTGGGTGATCATAGTCTTGTTCTAAGCCGAAACCACACCCTTCACTTGAAGTGATTCCATATCCGTTACTAATATGAAATAAGATATTTAAATAATTCATTTTATTTGTAGAAATTGTTTCTTTTAGAATATGGTAAAGATCGTGATATCCATTTACAAAGTAGTAGTTTTGAACGTTTTCTAGCCACATGGAATGGTCATTCTGTTTGGTCAATAATGCTTGTAATAGCTTACTTTATTTTTTGTGAGACTATAAGAATTCTTGCAAGTTAAAATAATAAAAAAACATGTTTTCTAATACATGTGAAAGTTTTACTGAGGAAAATTTGATATTAATGGGTTCTGGTAAAGTATTTAATTAAAAGGGTTGATAATCATGAACAAAAATAATTTTATGTGTATGGCTCTATGCCTATTAGGTTTGATCTCGACGACTCATGCAGAAGTGCCGTCAGATAAAACCATCATTAGTTGGATCACTAACTTACAGGATTCAAATGCGAATCCTCAGCAAGCCATTCAGATTGATCACACGGAAAAAGTAAAATTAATTTCTGGCGAAGAAGCTTATTTATCTGGAGTTAATTTTGAAAACGCAGGACGTAACTTCTGGGGCGGCTATGTCCTTACTCGACCAAAGTTAAAGCAGGCGCGAATTTTGGGTGAGTTTGGTGGCCAAACAAATAACTTTAAAGTTCATTCAACGATATACAAAGGCAAGCCGATTCATTTAATTGAGATTGAAAGTGCAGGGTCAGGACAGGGGGCTATTGAGTCAAGTAAGAGCCTAATTTACTTCAATCAATGGTCAGCTAAACGAATTGCTGATGTACAAGAGTCGTCTTATGCTGGTCGATATAGTCAGAAATTAGAGGCGGAAGATTGTCAGACGGGTGTTGATCACTCTGGCTATTTAAATGTAATGTCATATTCACCATTTGTGATAAAAACAACCGTACAAGGAAATGCTTGTAATGACAAACCCCAAGGGTATACAGTTAATAGTACTATTCTTCAAATCATCATTCCTGAAATAAAATAGATCGTATGACCTTTCCAACAGCAATAAGGCAGATGTTGGAAAGGTATTCGTTGTTAATGCCTTGACTTAATTTAAGGTCATCTTGACGGATTCAATCGCTTCTGAGGCTTTTTCATTAAATAAATGACAGGTATAGTTTTTCACTGCAGTTAAATACCATGCCGCAAGCTCTGTACGTTGGTCACTTGCACCATATTGAGCAAGTGCCAAATCGTATCGCTCTTGGGCAATATTAATTCGAGTTTGACGGGTCTCAGCTGCTTCTGTTGGATAATATAGACCAGCACCATATGGAGCAGTTGAATTTGGTTTTAATGCTAAGTACGCTCGCGTCATATTATCTGAAAACTTCGTCTGGCTGAGATAGAGTACTCGTTTGTTCCATGTGGTTTTAGTCATGTCTTTGAAATACTCGATCGGCTGAAACTCATTAGGTTCAATACGGATATATGGTTCAGAAGCTTGTTTATTTCGTATTTCTAAACATGTGGCTCCTTGTGGGAAACGTTTGTCTTTGAAGATCTCATAGATTACGCCATCTGTATTTGCCCCAGTTATTCCATATTTCTTCCCGCGCTCATAGTTATGATAGGCAACATAGTGACCGATCAATTTGTTTGATAAATCTCGTTTGATCAGCATATAGCTAACTTTTAAACCGCTATGGTTACCTGAAGAATGTGGAATAAAGCTTATACTGTTATCTGTGAGTCTCGTCAGTCTACTTGTAAGATACCCATCATTGGTACGCTTGCTCGGGTTCACTTCGTAATCAGCAGTTTTGCTATAAAAATTATAAAAGATAAAGTTGCCTGTTTCTTCTGTATATTCTTCTGCTGTTCGATGTTCAATGTATTGCAGTGGATTATTAAAGTTAGATAAGCCTTTTTGATAAATCCCGTCTTTACGTAAGGTCATGCTGATATAAGGCATTGAAATGGAATGTAAACCATGTACAGTGATTCTCTCGTAGTCTTTCCAAGTCTCATCAAGTTTCATCATGCTGTTGGGTGAAGTTTCAATTTTTTCAGCTGGGGTTGTCGTATTTTGGCCATCTGAACCACCGCCACATGCGGAGAGTAGAAAGATACTTGCTAAGCTTATACTCAATGTAAGTGATGTTATTTTCATATTTCCCTATTTCTCCAAAATGGAAAGTAAAATCCTTAAATTATTCTTAATTCTAATATTAATTTTATTTTCAAATATAAATAATATGTAACCTAATAATCGCTTTACAGTGGAATAAGAGGATGGAAAGCGCTGGATTAGAGGCTGCTGAGTATGTCAAAAGCTACTTTATTTATGCCAATGGAATAGTATTTTGATTATTGAAATACAAGGAATTTTTTTGTGACAATGAGTTGAAAGGGCATAAAGTCAATAGGATGGATGTTCCAATCAGGATCAGGGGATCACAATAAAAAAAGCTAACAAGCGGACTTGTTAGCATAGGAGGAACTTCGAATGATACAGTTTAATTGTTCGTATTTATTTTTCTAATTATTACTTACGATCCCTATTTTAGTGACCTTACTTTGCTGAGCTAAAGCCATGACCATTGCAATATTTTTATATTCTGCTTGGGCATCAGGTTTAAATTTAATTTGATCCTGATCAGCTTTTTTAGACACATTTTCAAATAATGCTTTTAATGCTTGGCGATCCGCTACCACCTGATCATTCCAAAAAATCTGACCTTGAGCATCGACACGTAGATTGATCACTTCAGGTGGTTTCTGGTCAGTCGGTGGCGGAGGCGTACCATTTGGCAAATTAATATTAATCGCATTATTTGGAATCGGGATGGTAATGATGAACATGATTAGCAATACCAGCATGACATCAATTAAAGGTGTCATGTTAACGTCAAGCATCACATCATCTTCACTACTTTTTGGTCCGACATTCATACCCATGACTAACTCCTTATCATTTGATTAAGGTGAACTAGGCGGAGTCGTGACAAATGCAATTTTGCCAATACCCGCTTGTTGGGTGGTACTAATTACCTCATCGATTGCTTCATAGTGCGTGAGTTGATCACCACGGATATGAACCTCAGGTTGAGGGCGCTTCTGCGCCTCAACTTGTAATCGTGCGAGTAACGTTTCTTTATCTGCAACGTGCTGTTCATCCCAGAAAATATCACCTGTTTTATTTACTGAAAGTTGAATATTTAGTGGCGTGGTTGCATAGGGTGCATTTTTTTCTTCAGGAAGATTTACAGGGACGGTGTGTGTGACCACTGGAACAGTGATTAAAAAGATAATCAGCAGAACCAGCATGATGTCCACAAGTGGAGTCGTGTTAATCGTTCCGATTACATCATCGTCACTTTGATCTGAATTTATCATCATGCCCATAATCGTATCCCTTATTTAGAATCACGGTTTACAGGGTTGCTACGTAATTCACCACTGAGTAAAACAGCATGTAAATCAGAGCCAAATGAGCGGACATTATCCATGACTGCTTTATTACGACGAGTCAACCAGTTATAGCCAAGTACGGCAGGTACAGCCACAGCTAAACCAATTGCAGTCATAATTAATGCTTCACCTACAGGCCCAGCAACTTTATCAATCGATGCTTGTCCTGAAATTCCAATGGCGGTAAGTGCGTGATAAATTCCCCAAACAGTTCCAAATAAGCCAACAAAGGGTGCTGTTGAACCAACTGTTGCTAGAAATGCTAAACCGTTACCTAAATGACTTTGTACTTTCTCAATTGCACGTTGAATCGAAATGGTGACCCAAGTATTAAAATCAATACGTTCTAATAATGTGCCATCATGATGTTTGGTTGAATGAATGCCTTTTTCTGCAATATAACGATAAGAACTATTAGGGGCTAAGCTGTCTTTTGCACTATTTAAAGTATCTGCTTCCCAAAAATTACGTTCAGCTTCTATACCATGGCGTTTAACTTTACTTTGTTGGAATACTTTAGAAAAAATGATGTACCACGTACCGATCGACATCAATACCAAAATAAACAGTGTTGTTTTAGCA
The DNA here is from genome assembly GCF_008630915.1 of Acinetobacter suaedae. Lineage (NCBI taxonomy): Bacteria > Pseudomonadati > Pseudomonadota > Gammaproteobacteria > Moraxellales > Moraxellaceae > Acinetobacter > Acinetobacter suaedae. The sequence continues at coordinate 2,536,095 of NZ_CP043909.1, read as the reverse complement.
ATAACATCACCTTCACGCCAAAGTGCTTCTAATCCATAAGGGTTATAAGCTTCTTGTTCAGTTGCTGGAAGTGGAGGAGGAGTTACTGTCGTTTGTGTCGTTTCATTCGCCGCAACTGTGGTTATAGCAGTTGTTTGGGTGGTTTCATCTGCCCAGACTGTGCTTAATGGGAGTAAAGTACTCGTTGAAATTAAACCAATAGCCGCGAATCGAGCGATATATTTTGCTGTTTTATTCATCTTAAATTCTCCAAAAATTGTTTAATTCATTTGCTTAATTAGGAAATCGTGAATGTGTATTCGATTTCATACCAGTCTTGTTGAGGAACACCATCTTTCATGGCAGGTGTAAAAGAACACAAGCTGTATGCTTTAGTGGCTGCTCTATCTAGCGCTCTAACACCACTCGATTTGTTCACTTTGGCATCGATGACTTTTCCTGAGCTATCGACCAGTAAACGCATCCGTACCGTACCTTCTTCACCTGCCATTTCCTGTTCACGTGGATAATCAGGCTCCTTACATCCTGCACTACCTTCCGATACTCCACGTGAGATCCCAGCAGGTTTTGGTGCGGGAGCAGGCGCGGCGACCGGTGCTGCAACAGGACTAGGGCTTGGTGTTGCGACAACAGGTGCAGCTGTAGGAGTTGCAACTGTATTTTGTACAGGTGGCGTAGGTGTTGGTTTGGCAACAGGTGTTACTTTTTCCACTTGTTTCGGTGGATCAGGCATTTTTGCCACTTTCTCTACCATTTTGGGTGGTTCAGGTGGTTTTTCCTCTGGCTTGGGCGGAGGTGGTGGAGGGGGCGGTTCAATATCTTGAATAATGAGTAGTTCGACAGGTTTCTCGACAGGCTTGGTCATCTCGGTCGTTAAACTTGTTACTAAAATGTAGGCGATCACAAGATGAAGAAATAAAACCACACCAAGACCAATCAGACGTTTGGCAGATTGATTTTCATTCTCAGCAAAGGGTATGCCCATAATTGCTCCTGAAAATGTAATCGCTGAGTTGTATAAAAGTATTTTGGCTAGATTGAAAATCTTGGTAGCAATTTTTATCTTATATACACATCAGGATTACGTTGAACCACTACAAGATAAAAAAGGAACATCTTGCAGTGGTTAGAGTTTTAGAATTTATAAGTGCCTCTTAGGAAATATGCACGTCCCGTTACGTCGCTATAGCGAGGGTCATAACCATATTGAAAGTTATCGAGCACATTCGAAGCAGAAGGTTCAGCATCAAATAGATTTTTGATACCAGCAGTCAACTCTAGATTTTTAAAACCTTTATACGTTCCTGAAACGTTATATAAGGTGTAATCACTTACGCGGTGGTTATCATATTTCTCATCACCAATTTGGTTTTGATCTTTATAGCCACGGTAGAACTCTTGCTCGAAGACCATTTTCCAGTTTTCGTAGCTCCAGTTAATATTGGCAACGTGTTTCCAACGTAAGATTGCTGGATCATCATATTTACCAACATAGCCTTCCCATGCACCACCTTTCTCTTCTTGACGGTCGTATTTGATAACATATGTGCCATCAATACCGAAGCCAAAGCGACCAGTAGAAGTCATAGGTGAAAGATAATTTAACGCTAAATCAATACCTTCAGTTTTAACTCCACCCATATTTGTTAATGCACTGTTGATATATTCCAATCGACCATCAGCCCCTCGAATGAAACGATTTGCATATTTTTCAGGATCACCGAAAATCATTGCTTCTCCGATGCTGTTAATTAGCCCATCAATTTTGATGTTGTAATAATCAGCCGAGAACACTAAATTTTTGATCGGTTCCACAACAAAACCTGCGGTAATTGAGGTTGATTCTTCGGGTTGTAAGTCTTTTGTTCCACCTTGTGTGCGGTAGAATTGGGTATTACATTCAGTTTGGTATTCTGGTGATATTGCTTTGCCGTTTGGACATAGCATAGGATCATTGTAGCGAGCACCAGTATAAGTTTTACTTTGAGGTGCATTGATATCATATAAGCTAGGTGCACGGAAACCTGTACTGTATGAAGTACGGAACATCAATTGTTTAATTGGTTCCCAGCGGAATGCAATTTTAGGATTAAATGTGTCACCAAAATCACTATAGTCATCATAACGAGCTGCTAGTTGTGCTTCTAAGGTTTTGGTAATTGGAATATGTAACTCTGTAAAAGCTGCAGTAATATCTCTTTTGCCTTTACTTTCAGGTTTACTAGGATCAATACCGCTGCCAGGAACTTGACTGACGATTTCCGAATTCACATTGGCTTTCCAGTCCTGCTTACTAAAACTACCACCAAAGGCAAAGCCTACCTCACCTGCGGGCAAAGTATAAATTGGACGACTAATAGTAAAGTCAAATGTCGTGGCTGTGAGTGTACCCTTGTTGGTATCGCCTTTTACTTCAAAGGACTCCCAAAGTTCTTGATTTTCACTAGGACCGAAAGGGTTGATTGTTCCATTGTTTAAAGCATCTTGGAGTTTACTTTTATTTAAATACCCTCCAGCAAAGCCATCTGTCGCTTCGCTACGCGCATAAGATAAACCTGTGTTTATGTCCCAACCGTAAGCCTCACCTTCTAAAGCAATTAATGCTCGATGTGATTCATTCACTGGATTAGACATACGGTTTCCAGCTTGTGATCTTAAATAAAGCTCAAGGGGTTCACCACTTAATCCTGCAACATCGGGAGTTATGCCTTTACCAGGATAATATTGACTTGTAGAGGGCAGGGTGACAGAACGACTATAAACATCTGGTGCAATTGAAGTAGTAACTTCATTACGTGAATAAATATATTCACCAATTGCATTGAAATTATCATTGAGTTTAAAGGTTCCACGACCTAAGGCGGAGATCGTTTCTGTTTTGGGAACAATACCAATCAAAGCTTGGGTATTTAGATAGCAAAGTCCACCATCAGCAACAGTATTGGGTGCATTATTACAATTGCTATTGCCATAAGGATTACCTAACATCCCGGTTTTGGGGTCACGGAAATTGGCAGGGAAGCCATTTGCTGAACTTCCATCTATACCTAATTCAGGTAATACGCCTCCGCGTCGGCTAGCTTTACGATCCTTTGCCATAATGTCATTGGAGCGACGGTAGTCAACAACCCCCATGAGATTAAAGCCTTGTTCATCTAGATCCCCATACCCCCCAAAAATTGAAATATCTTGTTTGTCACCACCGCTTTGTTCTGGCTGGATAAAGCCTGCGCTAATATTTAATCCTTCAAATGATTTTTTAGTAATGAAGTTAATAACACCAGCAATCGCATCTGCACCGTAAATTGCTGAAGCTCCATCACGTAAAATTTCAATACGATCAACCATTGCCATTGGAATAATATTTAGGTTTGTGGTTGATGTACTAAATGGACTGTACGCTAAACGTCGACCATTCAATAAAATTAATGTTTTATCAGTACCTAATGCTCGAAGATTTGCAGATGAACCCTCGGTATTACTTGCACCAACATTTTGAGCGGTAGAAAATCCTGCTTGATTGGCACTAACTTTAGTTAGTGCTTCCTCGACAGTCGTTACGCCTTGCTTTGCAAGATCATCTGCTCTAATCACCGTAATCGGAGATGCACTCTGTGCTGCTACTCCTTTGATCGATGAGCCCGTAACTGCAACTTTTACAACTTTGGTTGGTTTCTCATCTGTGGGTGATTCTGCTTCGGCCGCATGGGTCATTGTTAAACACAACATACTTAGGCTCAGGGTGCTGAGTTTCAGTATGCTTTTGCTCGCTTTTGGCATAGCACTAGATTGAACGAAATTGGTATTTTTCATTGAATTTATAACCCCTAAATAGATGGTCACTCTACAAGAATGAACAAAATCGATTTAGCAAGACATGTGCCAAATACTATTTTTAGGTCCCAATTTCTTTAAATTTAATTATGTAAAAGCGTTGTAGTTTTATCTAATAAGCGCTTCATATTTTTACTAATTATTAAAAAACAATGAATATACAAAAAATATTTTTATTGTCATTTTTTGACAATAATCATGATTTTTTGTATCGCATTAAAATGTATCAGGATATTTATGTGTTGCTTTGATTTGGTGCGAAACCTGATTTATTTATTTAAAATTATACATTTGTGCTTTTTTATTTTCTAAAGGAAAAATTAATATAAAAGTATGTCGTTTGGCATAATCTTCCGTCTAGTTACTATGACTAAATCTATATTTTTAGAATATTTATTAAAAAATATTTATTTTAGGTTGGTAATTTATTTGAAAAGTGGCATGAATTTGGCAGTGTTTTTTCATCGTGAAATGATTTCTCTTATCTTTGTTATTTATACGAATGGTAAAAATTAATTTTTAGCTTTGTAAAAATATTCGTTGATTCGACAAAGAAGGATAAATCGTTGTGTGACTGGTTGCTATTCGAAAAGACTAGCATTTATTAAAAACAATGATGTGAGCACTGTGTTGAAGTCTAAATTTTCTAGCCTTGCTTTGTTTTCAACGATTATTGCATTTGCCCCAATTGGATATGCTAAAACCCCAGCACAAGCAGATAAAGTGCTTAGGATCGCTTTTGAAGCACCTGATGATGGTTTTGACATGGTCAAAACGTTCAATTTTTATAGTGGCAATGTCGCTGATGTTATTTTTGAAAGGTTGCTACAATATGATTATCTAGCAAATCCCGTCAAGCTTGCCCCATCAACAGCACAAAGCATGCCTGTTATCAAAGAAAATGGGAAAGTTTATATATTTAAAATCAAACCCGGTATTTATTTTACGGCTGATCCAGCATTTAAAGGTCAGCGCAGAGAGTTAATCGCTGAAGACTATGTGTACTCAATCAAACGTATTTTAGATCCTAAAAATCATTCTTCTTCATTTGCCTTTATTGATCAAAAAATTGTAGGTGCAAATGCTTTGGTTGAACAAGCTAAACAGACGGGGCATTTTGATTATGATGCCAAGATCGAGGGACTAAAAGCGCTAGATCGATATACTCTGCAATTTACTTTGACTCAACCTGACTATAATTTTCCTTATATTTTGGCATATAGCACTTTTGGTGCAACTGCTCGAGAGGTCGTTGAATATTATAAAGATCGTTTGGGAATGCATCCTGTAGGGACAGGACCCTATATGCTTAGTAAATATGTGCCACGAAGTAAAATAGAATTAATTGCTAATCCAGATTATCGAGGTTTTGTTTGGGATTTTAAATCTACAGGAACGGCTTGGGATAATCAGTTAGTCAAAGAAATGACTGGCAAAAAGATGCCTCAGATTGGCAAAGTGAATATCAGTATTATCGAAGAAGAGCAATCACGTTGGTTGGCATTTCAGTCGAAACAACTTGATTTCGATAAACTCACTGCAAGCTCCATCCCAAAAGTTTTGGATCACAACAATCAGCTAAAACCAGCAATGCAAACCAAAGGGATTCGACTTTATCCTAATAAAGAGGCTGAGATCACCTATACCATGCTTAATATGCGTGATCCAATCATTGGGGGGACCAGTCTAGAGAAAGTCGCATTACGCCGTGCGATTGCGATGTCATTTAATGTTGATGAATACATTCGTATTTTAAGAAAAGGGCAAGCGGTAAAAGCTGAAATGCTCGTGCCAGCAGGGGTAAATGGGCATAACCCAAATTATAGGAGCAGTATTGGCTATAACCCTGTTTTGGCAAATAAATTACTTGATCATTTTGGATATAAAAAAAGTGCTGATGGTTATCGTACTTTACCTAATGGCAAGGCGTTAACCTTAAAAATCAATACGGAAAGTGGTTCAGCTTCCGTCATGTATTCTGAGTTGTGGAAGAAGAACTTAGATGCAATTGGGATTCGTGTAGATTTCCGAGTAAGCAACTTTGCCGATAATTTAAAAGCAGCTACACAGTGTCAATACATGGTCTGGAGTGGTGCTTGGCATGCTGATTATCCAGAAGGGGAAAATTTCACTCAATTGTTATATGGACCAAATGTTGGGCGAGGCAATCAGTTTTGTTATCGCTCAACGGCATATGATGATTTGTATAAACAAGCGATGCAGCAACCTCCTGAAAAGCGTATGCCATTTTACGAAAAAATGAGCCGGCAGATTGAAGCAGACAATCCACTAATTTTACAAGATACGCGTATTCGAAATTGGGTAATTCAATCCCATGTCCAAGGTTTCAAAGCACATCCGATTATGAACAGTAACTGGCAATATTTAGATATTGCTTCACCACGACAAAAATAAGTGTTGAGTTCAAGATGAAGCAAAATTTTAAACTTTCATTGAAATATTTCAGTTTGGCAATTTGTGTGGGAATCGTCATAAGTTCTACAGTAACTTTTGTTCACGCGAAAAGTCCAGCCGATCCAAATAAAGTATTACGTTATGTTTTTCCTGTTGCAGAAACAGGTTTTGATCCTGCAGGTGTGCACGATTTGTATTCGGCACATGTGAATGGTTCAATTTTTGAGACTTTATATACCTATGATTATTTAGCCTCACCTGCAACGTTAGTCCCTCGTACAGCTGTTGCTTTACCTGAGGTAAGTGCAGATGGACTGACTTATACCATTCGATTACAAAAGGGCATCTATTTTGTCGATGACCCAGTGTTCAAGGGTAAAAAGCGTGAGCTCACGTCTTTTGATTATGCATACACCTTTAAACGTCTACTAGATCCGAACCTGCATTCACCAAACAGTTGGCTGTTGGATGGTCGTATCTTGGGGATGGATGCCATACAGAAGCAAGCTCAAAAGACTGGAAAATTTAATTATGATCAGCCAATTGTGGGTTTGCAGACGCCTGATCGATATACGTTGGTGATTCATCTCACACGACCAGATCCAAATTTTCCAATGCTACTCGCACACCAACCTGCTGGTGCTGTTGCCAGAGAAGTGATTGAAAAATATCGAAACAAAGCTGGTTTCGCGATGGGACATCCCGTGGGCACAGGTCCTTATATGTTGGCACGTTGGACACCTGGGTCACGAATTGTTTTAAAAGCCAATCCTGATTTTCGGAGTTTTGTTTGGAACTTTAAAGCGAGTTCTATTGAAGATCACAAAATTGTTCAAGCTATGCAGGGCAAACAAATGCCGCAAATTGGTGTGATCGATATTCAAGTCATGGAAGAAGGCCAATCTCGTTGGTTATCTTTTAGCAAAGATGAGGTTGATTTATTTCAGCTCGATGGTGAGTTGACTGTTCAAGCTTTGCAGAATGGAGAGTTGAAGCCGGAGTTGGTGAAGAAAGGTGTGCAATTGTCTCGCATCGTTGATCCATCGATTGACTATCATTATTGGAATATGCAGAACCCTGTGGTTGGAGGGCTATCCAAAGACAAAATTGCGCTTCGACGTGCAATTGCGATGGCTTTTTCTGCTGATAACTATATCAATATCTTGCAAAAAGGTGATTCTAAAAAGTTACAAGCCCCAATCCCTGAGGGGATAGTTGGTTACAACCCGAATTATAAATCGAGCACACCTTATTCGGTCAAAGCAGCAAATCTATTATTAGATCGCTATCAATACAAAGTTGGTGCAAATGGCTGGAGAACATTACCAAATGGTAAGCCTTTAGTCATCGAAATGACCGTCAGTGGGAATAGCCTGCGTAGCCAACAACAAGCCGAATTCTGGAAGAAAATTCTGGATAGTCTCAAGATTCAGATGACGACACAATCTTTACCATTTTCAGAAGCACTGAAGTTGGAAAAGCAATGTAAAACCATGTTTAAAGCTTCTGCTTGGGTCGCAGATTATCCAGATGCAGATAATTTCATGCAGTTGTTTTATAGCAAAAATATTCGTGTGACGAACAATAGTTGCATGAATATTCCTGAATTTGACCGTCTTTATGAACAAACTCAAAAAATGATACCCGGTCCAGAGCGTGATGTTTTATATCAGAAAATGTCTCGGATTCTGGAAGTTTATATGCCTGTACAAGTGATAGGTGCACGTTATCGAAATATTTTGGCGCAACCTCGAGTGATTGGTTTTAAAAAGCATCCAATTCTTCCTGCGGAATGGATGTATATCGACATTGATATGAAGAAATAGAAATAAAGAACCGGAGTAATTATGAAATCTAATACTTTTAAATTAACGACATTATGTTTATTGGCGATGGGTATTCACCAGACCGTAATGGCTGAAACTACAAAGCGTCAGATATTGCCAACATTTCAAGCTCAAGATATTGCAGCAATGTGCAATACCAAAATCAATGAGGTAAAAAAACAGTTAAAGTCTGTAGAAACGCGACCATTAAAACAAAATGCACCAGCAGCGCCTGTTCTAGCAGAATGGGATCGTATTTTTGCCGAGTTTGAAGATTTTTATGGTCCGATTGGTTTATATGGAAATGTTTATCCAGATGCGGCTGTTCGCAATGCTGCAGAAGACTGCGAGGTTAAAATTACGCAGTTCCAAACAGATATTTTTCAAAACCCAAAACTTTATCAGCAGTTTAAAAAATTGAAGCCATCTGATGAGATTGATCGCAAGTTTCGGCAAGACATCTTAGATAATTTTGAGGAAAAAGGAATTCTGTTGACCACCAATCAACGAAAACGTTTGAAAGAAATTTTGGATGAACTTGCAACAATTGAACAGGTGTATGCAAGAAATGTACGAGAGAATCCTCAAAAGTTAGAATTTAGTTCTGCTGAGTTAAAAGGTTTACCGCAAAGCTATATTGATGCATTAAACAAAAATGATAAGGGGAATTATCTATTGGGGTTTGAATATCCCGAATACCGTCCATTTATGCAGCTTGCTGAAAGTGATGAGGCACGTAAGCGCTATCAAATTGCATTTAGTCGGCGTGGTGGAGAAAAGAATTTAGCATTGCTTAAACAAGCGATTGATTTGCGTTATGAACTAGCACAGCTCTTTGGCAAATCGAGTTATGCAGAATGGGTTTTGCAAAACCGAATGGCAAAAACACCCGAGGCGGTGAATAAATTCTTAGTAGAAGTTCATACAACAGTAGCACCTTTAGAACGAAAAGAAGTTCAGACCTTACGTGAATTTAAAGCTAAAACCTTAAATATTCCATTACAACAAGCCTCGATTGAGCGCTGGAGCGATGAATATTGGAGTGAAAAACTCCGTCAAGCTAAATACCAAATTGATCAAGAAAAATTGCGTGAATATTTTCCTACACAAGCAACTCAAGATTGGTTGTTTGCTATTTCATCTGATTTATATGGTATTGAATTTAAACCTGTAAATATAGTGGCTTGGCAAGAAGAAGTAGAGTATTACGATGTTATCGATGCAAAAACAAAGCAATTAATTGGCGGGTTGTACATGGATAAATTTCCCCGTGAAGGGAAGTATGGACATGCTGCTGTTTGGAGTGTTTTCGGGCGGAGTCGTTTAACTGAGCGGAAACCAATTTCAGCTCTGGTCACCAATTTTAATCGAAAGGGGCTGAACAGTGATGAGCTTGAAACCTTTGTACATGAGTTTGGACATGCGCTCCATGGCATCTTATCGAATACTCGTTATGCATCACAATCTGGCACTTCAGTAGAGCGAGATTTTGTTGAAGCACCATCACAAATGTATGAAGAGTGGGCGAGACGTAAAGAAACTCTTGCAAAACTCGCAGATTTTTGTAGTCCTGCTTGCCCACGTGTGGATGATGCCTTAATCGCAAAATTAAATGCGGTTCATGGTTATGGACGGGGGCTACATTATGCCCGCCAAACTTTATATGCACAGTATGACATGGCATTGCATGGTAAGGATGCTTTGAAAATACAACCATTAGATGTTTGGAAAAAGATGGAAGCTGCAACTGCACTTGGCTATGTGCCGACTACAGAGTTTCCAGGCCAGTTTGGTCATATTATGGGAGGCTACCAAGTTGGTTACTACGGCTATATGTGGTCTGAAGTTATGGCCTTAGATATGCTGTCAGCCTTTGGTAATAATTTGAACAATTCCGAGGTAGGACAGCGTTATCGTGAAACTATTTTAGCTCAAGGTAGCCAAAAACCAGCACAAGCTTTAGTTGAGGAGTTTCTAGGACGTAAGCCTAGTAACACTGCTTTTTTCAATGAAATTTCAGGTCAACGGATTAAATAAGGGGCATCTTTTATGCTGGCATATATCATACGTCGCATATGGCAGATGATCCCCACAATGCTGGGTGTCGTGCTGCTGATTTTTTTCTTGTTCAATTGGGTGGGGGGCGATCCTGCTTATATTTTGGCAGGAAAAATGTCGAATCCAGAGCAAATTGAAAATATTCGACAACAGTTAGGTGTTGATCAGCCTTATTACATTCAACTTTGGATTTTCATCAAGCAAATTTTGACTTTTGATTATGGCGTGAGTTGGAGTACTGGGGAGTCAGTCTCGCAAATCATAACCACGCGCTTGGGACCATCATTGACGATTTTGATTCCATTGACGATTTTACAAACCGTAATTTCGATCATCTTGGCGTTGGCTATTGCATCTGTACGAGGAAGTTTAACTGATCGTATGGTGATGATGCTTTGTACGATCGGCATGTCGATTAGTATCTTAGTTTATATCATTGTTTTTCAATATTTCTTTGCCTATAAGTTAGGTTGGTTTCCTGTCCAAGGTTGGAGTGATAGCTTCAATGAAAATCTATTCAAGTATGCGTTATTACCTATTCTGATCATGCTTGTTGTGAGTATTGCACCGACTCTAAGACTCTATCGCAGTTTTATTTTGGATGAGGTCAATCAGGATTATGTGCGTACTGCACGTGCCAAAGGTGTGAGTGAGCAACGAGTCTATGGCATACATGTTTTACGTAATGCTTCGATCCCGATTGTGACGGATGTTATGGCGACATTACCTGCTTTGTTGATTGGGGCATTTTTGATAGAACGCTTTTTTGGTATCCCTGGTATTGGTCGAGAGATCATCATTGCTGTTGAGCGTAGTGATTTTCCTGTGATTAAAGCGATAACAGTGTACGTTGCCGCTGCAACCATGTTTTTTAACCTAATTGCGGATCTGATTTATAAGTTAATTGATCCACGTGTAGAGTTGAAATAGGTGACTTATGCTGAGTGTATTATTAAAACGGAAAGCAAATGTTCAACCTAACACTGCATCCTTTGGATTATGGCGTTTGGCTGTACAGCGACTAAAAGCAGATCGTATCGCAATGGCATCATTGCTTGTGGTACTCGGTTATTTCATGGTGTTATTGCTATCGGTTACAGGTGTCATTGCATCCGATTGGAACAAAGAGGTGGCTGTAAGTTACGCACCACCAACGTTTATTGGTGCTGATGCAGAGGATGCTTATCCAACCCCAGTCGCTAAGCAAACGGAAGCTCTGCCTGAAAATCCGGTTGATCCTTTAAAAGATATTCTTCAGGAATTAAATGCTGACATCGTACAACAGCATGCAAACAATACGTCGATTGATGATTACGGTGTAATTGATCCATTAGCTGAAGATATGTGGGCGATCAACCAACAACTCGGAGGACAAATACTCGATCAACAACAAGAATTAAAAACAACTTTGGCATTTGGTGCAGATAAATGGGGACAAGATGTTCTACTCAAAACGATTAAAGGTGCTGAAACATCTATTCTTGTAGGTTTATTATCCGCATTATTAGCAGTTGTAATCGGGACTTTTCTGGGGGCAATCTCTGGCTATTTCGGTGGATGGATAGATGATGTCCTCAACTGGTTCTATAACATTTTTACTTCGATTCCATATTTGTTACTGGTTTTAGCCGTTGCAGCCGTGCTGCAGCAGAAGGGTATTCTTTCGATTGTACTCATTTTAGGGTTAACAGGTTGGACTGGTGTATTCCGACTGATTCGTGCTGAATACATGAAACACAAATCTCGAGAATATGTGTTCGCTGCTAAAGCAATTGGTGTAAGCCATTTCCGCCGTATGTTTGTACATATTTTTCCAAACGTTAGCCATATTGCTTTAGTTCAGATTTCTATCCTTGTTGTCGCTTTTATCAAGTCAGAAGTAATTTTAAGCTTTCTTGGCTTTGGTGTTCCTGTTGGCGTGGTTTCATGGGGCAGTATGTTGAATGAAGCACAAACAGAGTTGATTTTAGGTAAATGGTGGCAATTGGCTGCGGCATCGATTGCGATGGCTGTCTTGGTAACAGCGTTTTCAATGTTTACTGATGCATTACGTGATGCATTAGATCCTAAGTTGAAATAGCGGAGTGAAATATGATGTCAAATACAAATGAAGCGCTGTTATTAAAGGTTGAGAATCTTAAGGTCAGTTTTAAATCAGAGAACAAGCAATGGGTTGAGACCGTCAAAGGGATTTCACTTAGCATTCCAAAGAACAAAACGGTTGCTTTGGTTGGTGAATCAGGTAGTGGTAAATCAGTGACTTCATTGGCAGTGATGGGGTTATTGCCAAAAGAACAGAGTCTAATCTCAGAACAGAGTAGAATTTATTTCGAGGATAAAGACTTACTGACGCTATCTGTTCGAGAACTTCGTGACATTTGTGGAAAGGATATTGCGATGATTTTCCAAGAACCGATGTCATCATTAAATCCCGTTTTTACGGTTGGAGATCAAATTGCAGAAGTTTTGCGTATTCACTTAGGTATGGGACGTAAACAAGCTCGCACACGTGTTTTGGAGTTGTTGAAAGAAGTAGGGATTCCATCTGCTGAAACCAAGATCGATGCCTATCCAAGTCAGTTGTCAGGTGGGCAACAACAACGCGTTATGATTGCGATGGCGATTGCCTGCGAGCCTAAACTTTTGATTGCAGATGAACCGACCACCGCTCTGGATGTAACCATTCAAAAACAAATTATTGAACTATTGGAATCTTTGCGTCAACGTCACGAAATGTCGATGTTGTTTATTACTCATGATTTGGCGTTGGTCGGTGAAATCGCTGATGAAGTGATCGTCATGCGTCATGGTGAAATTCGAGAAAGCGGTGAAACTAAACAAGTTTTAGAACAACCAAATGATGTCTATACACGAGCATTGTTACATTGTCGCCCACAACTGTCTTCTCGCCCATATCGTTTACCTGTCACTAGTGATTTTATGAAGGTAGACAATGGGCATCTTGTTGAAGAAATAAACTTGTCAACGCTTCATTTTCAGGAGCGTACGCGTGGACTGAAGGGGGATGAAAAAATCATTTTGGATGTCAAAGATCTGAAAAAATCATTTTATAGTCGTAAAGGATTATGGGGACGTGATGAATTTCAAGCTGTAAAAGGAGTCTCTTTTAAACTGGCAAAAGGAAAAACATTAGGTCTGGTTGGTGAGTCTGGTTCGGGAAAAACGACCATTGGCTTGTTATTGATGCGGTTACATGAGGCAACAGGTGGACAAGCACTTATTGATGGTAAAGATATTTTTGCTATGTCTGAGAAAGAGTTTGCAAAGTATCAACGTAAAATACAGATCATTTTCCAAAATCCTTATGCTTCATTGAACCCAAGGTTTACGATTGGACAAATTCTACTTGAACCAATGCGTATTCATGGGATTGGTCAGGATGATACAGAACGTAAGAAAATTGCTTTAGAGTTGTTAGAGCGCGTAAGTTTACCTGCCCAAGCTTATGATCGTTACCCACATGAATTTTCAGGAGGACAACGTCAGCGCATTGCAATCGCACGTTGCTTAACTTTAAAGCCTGAGATTTTGATTTGTGACGAATCAGTTTCAGCGTTGGATGTTTCTGTACAGGCGCAGGTATTGAACTTACTTCAAGATTTGCAGGATGAGTTTGGTTTAAGTTATATCTTTATTTCTCATGATTTATCGGTGGTGAAATATATTTCAGATCAGGTCATGGTAATGAATCATGGTGAAGTTGTTGAAATAGCCGATTCGGATGAGTTGTATCTGCACCCTCAACATGAATATACGCAGAAATTGTTGAGTGCGATCCCTAAAGGAATTGCCTAACTGGAAAGTTTGAACAAAAAAAAACGCTCAAATTGAGCGTTTTTCTATTTCTAAATAACAATCAATTAAAACTTCTTAAAGCCTTTATTAAAGCCAATCGTTTTACGACCATTGTTATTATGGTTGCCACCATTGCCGTTTGGACGTTGTTCAGGTTGTTCATCATCACGACGTTGTTGACGTAAATAACCCCCACGACGTGCTGCCATTGGTTTATCCGCCATACGTTCAGTACGACGTTTAGCCATACCAAATAAACCTGTACCTTGGCGTGGTTTTAATTCAACAGATTTTGCTAAGTTATCAATATCCATTTTGTCGAGTTCCATCCAGCGGCCTGTACGTAACTCACGCGGTAAAATCACGGTTCCGTAGCGAGTACGTAATAAACGGCTGACTTTTAGATTCTGCGATTCAAAGATACGACGAACTTCGCGATTACGACCTTCTTTCACGACTACTTGATACCAACGGTTGATTCCATCGCCACCAATTTCAGAGAAAGACTCAAATTTAGCAGGCCCATCTTCAAGTTCAACACCCTTGAGCATGTTATTGCGAATTTGAGGTGTCACTTCACCCATGACACGTACTGCATATTCACGCTCTACTTCGTTTGATGGGTGCATTAAACGGTTCGCAAGTTCACCATCATTGGTGAATAGTAATAAGCCTGTACTGTTGATATCGAGGCGACCGACCATGACCCAACGATCATTGGCGATTTGAGGCAAATGATCAAATACGGTTGGACGTTTTTCAGGGTCATTGCGTGAGCAAATTTCACCCTCTGGCTTATAATAAATTAAAACACGACGACGAATTTCGTCTTCTACTTGGAATTGTACTTTACGTCCATCAATACGAAGTTCATCGCCTGGCTCAATACGTTCACCAACCTGGGCAATACGACCATTGATGCTGACACGACCAGCAGCAATGACTTCCTCCATATAGCGACGTGAGCCAAGCCCAACTCTCGCTAAAACCTTTTGTAATTTTTCACTCATGACAGCACAACCTTAGACATAATGATCAACAGTTCACCTTCTCAAGACTTCGGCGCTTGCGCATCGAGTGTCATGAAAGCTTCCTTGGCGTTCTGCAGGGGAGGCAATTGGCCTAGCGAAGCTAAACCAAATGCATTTAAAAATTGGGGCGTTGTCACTAACAACGCAGGTCTTCCAGGTAAATTTCTGAAACCAGATTCTTTGATCCAGTTCCAGTCAAACAGTGTTCTTAAAATTTGACTGTTATTTGATACACCACGAATTTGCTCAATATCTGCACGTGTTACAGGTTGATGATACGCAATAACTGCGACGGTTTCGAGTAATGAAGGAGATAATTTAGTTGGGCGTTCAGGCCAAACTTGTGCAATGATATTACGATACTTGGCACGTACCTGAAAACGGAAACCTTGAGCTGTTTCGATTAATTCAATAGAACGGCCATGTTGTAACATTGCGAGTTGTTGCAAAAACTGACGTAATTGTTGCTTATTATATTGGTTTTGAAAGGCTTCTTTTAGTCGTGCAAGTGAAACTGGTGAGTCACTGGCGAATAATATCGCTTCAATTTGCAGTAGAACATCATGATGAATATCTTCCAATGACATGCCTTCATTGGAATCAAACTGATCTAAACTCATGCTGAAATTCCTTGAATTGTCAGAGGTGCTTCGATCCCTGTATGAATAATTTGAATCTTTTGTTGACGAGTCAATTCAAGTACTGCCATAAATGTTACGACCATGCCCATACGACCTTGCTTAGGATTAAGCAGCGTGATGAAACTTAAACTTTCACCAGATGCAAGTTGGCTTTCAATATAAGCAATTCGTTCTTCAAGCAAGACAGGCTCTTGAGCAACAACGTGTGTAATGGGTTCTGGACGATTGAATACACAAAATAGTGCATCCCTTAAAACATCAACATCATAACCTTCATAGATCGGGGCAATATGTCCAATACTGACATTCGGACTAAAGGTATCTCGTTCAAAGATGGGCATTTGACCAAGTTTTTCAGCAGCTTGCTTAATGCGGAGGTAAGTTTCTAAACGATCGATGAGTTCTTGTTTAGGATCCTTTTCAAAAGGATCGACAGCAACAGGTTTGGGAAGTAATAAACGTGACTTTAGATCAGCCAGTAATGCAGCCATCACCATATAGTCTGCGGTCAGCTCGATATTCAGCGATTTCATGCTATCCATATATGATAAATATTGTGTCGCAATCGGAGAAATATCTAACTGTAAAAGATCGAAGCCATTCTTTTGAATGAGATAGATTAAGAAGTCCAAAGGACCTTCGAATTGTTCCAATAAAATTTCAAATGCGGCAGGTGGTATATACAAATCTTCAGGTATGGATTCTTGCCACTCGTCAAGCACACGAATGGAAGGAGTTAACTCCAGTGAAGAGGGGAGAATTTGATTCATTACCGTTATATGCCACGCGAATTTTCAAAAGCATGAAAGGATCATTTTTTGTGTTCAAGGGACGACACATGCTACGAGGAGCTTAGCTATTCTAATCGAAATACTTGATTTAATAAATTACTTACTTACAAAAACCTTAATCTTCTCAGGGTATTTTCAGTTTTATATCGAATCCTATGCGATATACAAAAACTTTATGGTTAAATAAGTAATAAGAGTTATATTTTACAGCATTAATAAATTACGATGAAAAACTATTTAAAAACGCAACAGAATGATCTTGGTCAAACCATTGGTGTAGACATTGTGAATTTAAAACCTAGTCAACCAGTTAAAGAAACTATATTTGGGCAAAATGTTCAATTGATCACTATCGATGGAACGATATCTGATTTAGCCCTAGCACAAATTTGGACGTGTGTAAGTTCTGAGCCAAGTGAGGCATGTTGGACTTATTTACCTTATTCAGCACCAACCAGTGCAATGGCATTAAAAGAGGCTTTGCATCATTTATTTGGTTTTTATGGTTCAACACATTTTCTTATTGAGGTAAATGGGGAAGTCCAAGGTTGGATTGCCTTACTTAATCCACGACTTGAACATGGTGCAATTGAAATTGGTAATGTCTATTTTTCTCATAAGATGAAAAAATCCAAAGCTTCGACTGAAACGATATTTCTACTGTTACAACAATGTTTCAAACATGGTTTTAGACGAGTTGAGTGGAAATGTGATAATTGTAATGCTTCCTCTAAAGCCGCAGCCTTACGTTTTGGATTTCAATTTGAAGGCTTGTTCCGCCAAGATCGGATCGTAAAAGGACGCAATCGCAACACAGCATGGTTTTCAATTTTAGATGAAGAATGGGGCGATTTGAAAGGTGCGTATCAAAAATGGTTAAGTCCAGATAATTTTGATGAGCAAGGTTTTCAGAAACGTCGGTTAACTGATTTTACGTAATGGCTTAAGATATTAGGCATCGTGGATTGCATATTCGATAATGTCTTGACATTGATCACGCATACAAAGATTTCGATGCTCAAGACTTTTCAATATTTCTTTTACAATGGAAACCTCTAAAAAATATTCAAAAATTAAGTGATTACTTTCGATTTGGATAAGTCCTATATCTGGTTCTTTTAGAACTTTTGTTTCCGATTCTAATGTCCAAGGTTCAACAACATAAATGGTTTCATCAGCTTGAAAATCATTTATGTTGAGTAAAACTTGAAATAAATCCATTTTATATAACGTTATTCAAATGCACTGACGTCACCAACCCCGCGACGAATAATTTCAGGGTTCTCACCGGACAAATCGACAATACTGGTAGTCGATAAAGTACCAAAACCGCTATCAATAAATACATCAATACGTTTACCGAGCTGATTTTCAATATCATAAGGATCATCAAGTGGATCTTTTTGATCGGGAAGAATCAAAGTACTGGTCAGCAAAGGCTCACCTAATTCTTTCAACAGAGCCTGAGCAACGGGATTACTTGGAATACGTAAACCAATGGTTTTTTTCTTTGGATGCATCAAGCGTTTTGGTACTTCACTGGTCGCGGGCAAAATAAAAGTAGTGACAGCAGGTGTATTATTCTTAAGTAATCGATACATCGCATTATCAACTTTGGCATAAGTTGCAATATCAGATAAATCACAGCACATGATGGCATATTGATGTTTTGGGCCTAAACCACGAATTTGGGCTATACGTTCCATCGCATTTTTATTACCAATCTGGCAACCAATTGCATAGGCAGCGTCAGTCGGATAAACCACGACATCGCCAGCACGAATCCGATCTACAGCCTGAGTGATTAAGCGAGCCTGAGGATTTTCAGGATGAATATGTAAATGCAACATTATTATAACTCCCTGATCTTTATGGCTGAATTTAGTATGAAACGTGATATAGGCATGATGCAAGTACTGGATGTGATAATTTTGTCATTTAATCAAGCTGTTCGCGTTTAAATTCATTGCGTTGTAACGCTAAGCCATTACGCGTACACAAACAGATGTAATAAATAAAATGAGCTGCATCACGTGGCAATTTCGCTTCACCAGAAAAGTAACGTTGAACCTGAGCAAACACATTGTCTTTAAATTGTTGTCCGCTACCGCTGTCACCCGTTAAATTATCTAAAGATACACGAAATTTTCGACCGAAGGCTGTGGCAAATAACCATTCGATCGCTTGTGGTTTGATTTCAACTTGTTCAAATAACGCTTGCTGCTCAGCACTCCGACCATCAGGCGCGTACCAATAACCCAAATCAGGTAACAGTCGACGTTGTGCACCAGAAATCGTCCAATGACTAATTTCATGTAGGGCACTATTAAAAAAACCATGTGCAAATTGGATTCGGGCAGGTTGCTGTTTAGTTGCTGGGAAATATTCTGGTTCAAAATCACCTTTCACAAGTGTCACATTATGGTGGGAAAACCAGTGATTAAAGTGTAAAATAAGCCAATCAACCTGTTCTGATTCTGTTGTTAACTTTTGCCAAGATGAGCGTTGCACTTGATCTGGCGTTAATGCAGGAGCAGAGGTTGAATGGGTGCTTACAAGTAATGAAGTTGTTACTTCAAGTTGCGGCTGCAACAGGTGCATTGCTTAATTTACCCCGAGTTCTGTCTAAAGAAGTGCAAAATTGTATCTTAATCTTTGACAGAGTACCGATGAATTTGTAGAATTGCCGCCTTAATTATGTCAGCAAATACCTTTCCGGCACAGATTGAGCCGTTTAAATGGGCTGAACAGGGCTTTACATGGTCAGGAACACTGCCATTGTCTCGCTTTGCTCGTATTGCCCGTGAAGCTGTTGGATCAATTAATGATCAATTGATCAACATAGACTGTAAGCTATCAATGGATGCCTATCATCGCATTGTATGGTTAGATGGACATATTGATACAAGGGTTCCAATGGAATGCCAACGTTGTTTGGATACTGTTGAAACTGAACTTGTTTCAGATTTTCATTTGGCTTTAATCGATGATGAGTCACTGATAGAGCGCTTGGATGAGGATGCTGATTTCATCGTTTTAGGTGAAAGTGAGTCTTCGAAAAAAGGTGATTTTGATACGCCTGCTTCGATTGATTTGCTCGCATTGCTAGAAGATGAACTGTTATTGTTGATGCCTTTATCTCCTAAGCACGATGCTTGTGAGCATAAACATCGACCTACCATTCAGGATGTTGTCGAAGAAAAACGGGATAATCCGTTTGATGTTTTGGCAAGCTTGAAGGGTAAACTTAACTCATAATTTATGTTATAATGTTGAGTTAAGACAACTGAATTTGTTCTGATCCATTTTTTCGATCTTTGTAAGGAGCCATCATGGCCGTTCAGCAAAACCGTAAAAGTCGCTCTCGCCGTGACATGCGCCGTTCACATGACGCTTTAAC
Source organism: Acinetobacter suaedae (assembly GCF_008630915.1). Classification (NCBI taxonomy): domain Bacteria; kingdom Pseudomonadati; phylum Pseudomonadota; class Gammaproteobacteria; order Moraxellales; family Moraxellaceae; genus Acinetobacter; species Acinetobacter suaedae. The sequence goes on along the minus strand of NZ_CP043909.1, from coordinate 2,516,283 downwards.
CGAGAATGCATTATCTGTAGACCAAACTACTGGTGAAACTCACCGTCGTCACCACGTGACTAAAGACGGTATTTACCGTGGTCGTCAATTATTCGCTAAAGCAGCTGATGCTGAATAATTGAGTCATATGCATTAAGCGTTAGCTTAAAGTATAGAAAAAATGGGAGCGAAAGCTCCCTTTTTTGTTGTTTTTCGCAATTATAAAAAGATTAAATCAATGTTAAATTGCCGCATCGCTAAAGAGTCTATTGTCATTCTCATGTAGAATCATGAACGTTGATCAAATTGGCGATAGACTAATTTAAGGATTTTTATATGTCGACTAAACGACTTGAGCAGGCAGCTCAAGCAACAAAAACTGCATTTGTTTTTCCAGGTCAAGGTTCACAAAAAGTAGGTATGCTTGCTGAACTTGCAGAGCAATTCAGTGTTGTTCAAGAGACTTTTGCTGAGGCATCTGACGCACTCGGTTTTGATCTTTGGCACATTGCTCAAAGTGGTGAAGGCTTAGATCAAACTGAAAATACTCAGCCTGTGTTATTGACTGCCAGTATTGCCTTATGGCGTGTATGGTTAGAGTTAGGTGGTATTACACCGAAATACTTGGCAGGACACTCTTTAGGGGAATATAGCGCGTTGGTTGCTGCGGAAGCGATGACATTGGCCGATGCGGTAAAACTGGTTCATCTACGGGGCAAATTAATGCAGAGTGCCGTTCCTCAGGGTGAGGGCGCAATGGCTGCAATTCTCGGTTTGGTGGACGACAAAGTTGTTGAACTTTGCCAACAAGCCTCTGCGACGGGTCAAGGTTCAGTAGAAGCCGCAAATTATAATGCGCAAGGTCAAGTTGTGATTGCAGGTAGTGCTGCATTGGTTCAACAAGTGATGGCTGAAGCGAAAGAACAATCTGGTAAAGCGATTGCGCTACCAGTATCTGTACCATCGCATTGTTCATTAATGAAGCCAGCTGCAGAAAAGTTTGCTGAAGCTTTGGAACAAACTGCCATTGAGCTACCACGCCTTCCTGTAATACAAAATGTCAACGCGGAAATCGCAACAGATGTGGCTCAATTACGTCAGGCTTTAACGGCTCAATTGTACGAATCAGTACAATGGACGAAAACAATGCAACATCTACAAGAACAAGGTATTCAGTATGTGGTCGAATGTGGACCTGGTACTGTACTAAGTAATCTTGCAAAGCGATTACCGAACATAGAGAAAGCATTTGCCATTGATAGCAAAGCACGTATGGAAGATGCCCTAAACGCAGTGTTAGTGGCAGAAGGAAAAATTGCATGACACAACAACGAAAAGTTGCGTTAGTGACAGGAGCAAGCCGAGGTATTGGCGCTGCTATTGCACAGCAACTCATTCAAGACGGTTTTTTTGTGGTTGGAACCGCGACCTCTGAATCAGGCGCGGAAAAACTGACAGAAAGCTTTGCTGAGCATGGCACAGGTGCTGTACTTGATGTCCGTAACGGCGAAGCAATTGATGCACTTGTTTCAGACATTGAACAGAAATATGGTTCAGTTCTTGTGTTGGTAAACAATGCGGGCATTACCAAAGATAACTTGTTATTGCGTATGTCTGAAGACGATTGGGATGATATTTTGAATATCCATCTGAAAGCCGTTTACCGCTTATCTAAGCGCGTATTGAAAGGCATGACCAAAGCACGCTTTGGGCGCATTATTAACATCAGTTCTGTTGTAGCGCATTTTGCCAATCCGGGCCAAGCAAACTACTCAGCAGCAAAAGCAGGGATTGAAGCATTCAGTCGTAGCTTAGCGAAAGAGATGGGCAGCCGTCAGATTACAGTGAACAGTGTTGCGCCAGGCTTCATTGCGACTGAAATGACGGATCAGTTAAGTGAAGAAATTCGCAAAAAAATGACTGATCAAGTCGCTTTAAATCGTTTAGGTGAGCCTCAAGATATTGCAAATGCAGTGAGTTTCCTTGCCAGCGACAAGGCGAGTTACATTACTGGTACAGTTTTACACGTAAATGGTGGTTTATACATGGCCTAACTGGCGATGTATAAACTTTTAAAAATTTTTATATTCAATTAAACTAGTGGCAAATTAAAACGCCACAAGCAATGAGGAGAATTCCTGTGAGCGATATCGAACAACGCATCAAACAAGCAGTAGCTGAACAATTAGGTATGCGTGCTGAAGAGATTAAGAACGAAGCATCTTTCATGGATGATTTGGGTGCTGACTCTTTAGATTTGGTTGAACTTGTAATGTCTTTTGAAAATGATTTCGACATCACGATTCCTGATGAAGATTCAAATGAAATCACTACGGTTCAATCAGCAATTGATTATGTAACCAAAAAACTTGGTTAATCATATTGCATGATTGAAAAGCCACCGTAAGGTGGCTTTTTCATTGTTTTAATAAGAAAAATTGTAATAACATTGCTCAATATCATTATACATATATTTACAAGACCGCTTTAAATTGAAACCTGTAGCATTTATTTTTTAGGTATAACTAGAAATTAGGTCGATTGAGGCCAATCTTCATAAATAATTACAGAGGAAATAACAATGGGTCTTTTTGATTTTGTAAAAGGTATTGGTAAGAAAAATACAGCACCTGCAGAACCACAAGCTGCACCAACAACATCAGCTGAACCATCAGCTCAAGAGGTTGCAAATAAATTATTAGGTTTAATTAAAAGCTTAGGTTTAGGGGTAGAAGGTCTGTCTGTGACATATAACGGTACAACCGATACTGCTGTGATTAAAGGGCAGGTAAAGAGTCAGGCGGATAAAGAAAAAATCATTCTTGCTGTGGGCAATATCGATCATGTAGCTCAGGTTGATGATCAAATGACAGTTGAAACTGTTGAGCCAGAAAGCAAATTCTATACAGTGAAGTCAGGTGATAATCTGTCAAAGATTTCTAAAGAGTATTACGGTGATCCAAACCAATACAATAAAATTTTTGAAGCAAATCGACCTTTATTGAAAAATGCAGATGATATTTTCCCAGGTCAAGTATTACGTATTCCACAATAATTTGGGAATGTGAAAAAGGCGCTGAATGCGCCTTTTGTTTATTCTGATTCTAGAAATATTTGCTGAAATGCGATTTAAAATGAATAGGTGACGCCAAGTTTGGCAGTACGAGGCTGGCCAGGATAAACATAACGGTTGAATGCACTATCATCATATCTCTTATTAAAGATGTTTTTGATATCGAAACTTAAACGTATATCAGATGTGAGATTGTAATAAGAAATAAAGTCTGTAGTGGCATAGGCACCCATGGTATAGGTGTTATTTGCTGTTTGTCCTTTTCGATTTCCTATATAGCGCTGATTTAGTCCTATTGCTAAACCTTCCAGTGGTTCTGAGTGGAACTCATACATTGTCAAGAAATTGAATGAATCTTTAGGAATATTCGCAAGACGAGTTCCTTTCGCTAAGCTATTGTCCTTGCTCACTGCCGCATCTGTATAGGCATAATTACCAATGACTTTCCATTCAGGGGTGAGGTTACCAACGAGACTGAGCTCAAAACCTTTGCTCGTGACTTCACCTGCAGCAACGCTTTTGGTGCTATCGAGTGGATCTAAGGTGAGAACATTGTCTTTTTTCACATAATACAGGGCATTTTCAAAGGAAAGCTTGTCATCAAACAATGCGAGTTTAGATCCGATTTCATATGAAATACCTTCTTCTGGATCAAAGCCTTGATTGTTTCGATCGGCACCAGAGTTGGGTTTAAATGATTTACTAATATTACTATAGACAGTAAGTTGTTCATTTAAATCATACGTTAAGCCAACACGAGGAATTAGCGTATTGTGTTTGGTTGACCATGAGGTGTTATTCATAAAATTCGTATAATCATGTTGGTATTGTTCAAAACGTAGGCCAATCACGGTGTTAAGTCGGTCTGTAAAACGAATTTGATCTTGGATATAGAACGCTTTGCTGGTGAGCTGCTCATGATCATGTGTCGTGACGTTCTCTAATGCGGGTAATGGTTGTGTACGGTAGGGATGATGGATATTTAAGTCAAATGGGGCAGTGGAACGGATGATGTACGAGCGATAATCATAATCTTCAAACTCTAGTCCAGTGATTAAAGTATGTTGTAGATTAAATAAATCAAACTCACCAACTAAACTTGCTTGGATATTTTTATCATTCCAGTCCAAATTTCGCCAATTATAATTTCGAGTAATGATTTCACCATGACTACCTGCTTTTATCCCATTCGCTTCAACGGCATAGCCATGTAAATTTCCATCTAAATATTGAGTGCCTACATTCAACGTCCATGTGTCATTGAGATGATGTTCGACCCGTAGTTGGAACATATCATTATCGTTATATAAACGGTTTCGATTTTTCCCTGATTCCCACCAATAGTCTTTTGGATTAAAGGATTGTTTTTGTTGACCATCATAGCGGGTAAAGCCTCGATCAAGTGCATGTTGATTTCTTAAAAAGTCCGCCTCTAAGATAACTTTTGTTTGATCTGATGGTGTCCATTGAATTACGGGTGCGATGTTCCATCGTTTTGAGTCCACATGCTCGCGATAAGTATCCCCATTTTCACCCATTAAGTTCAAACGATAGGTAACGCGATCATCTCCAGTGAAAGAACCAGTTGTATCGATGTTACTGCGATAAAGTCCTTTGTCATCAATACTCAGGCCAAGTGTGGTTTTCCGATCGGGTTGAGGTGTCTTACTAACGACATTAAATGTCCCTCCTGGATCACCACGACCATATAAACTCGATGATGCACCTCTTAAAACTTCTACACGCTCAATAGTTGAGCTATCAGGTGCATTAGGATAACCGCGATTGATCGGGAAGCCATTCCGATAATATTCACCACTGGTAAAACCACGAGAGGTGAAGGTGGTGAGACCTTGTCCACCAAAGTTATTTGCTCGTCCCAGTCCTGCTACATCGAGTGCTTCAGATAAGCGAGTTGCTTGAATATCTTCAAGTATCGCTTTATTAATTACAGTAACGGCTTGAGGGGTGTCTTTCAGCAAGGTATTACTACGCATTGCTGCACTTGCAGAAGTCACTTTATAGTCATGTTCTGCATTCTCAGAGGATGCCTGAAAAGTAAGGGTGGGTAGGGTACTGATTTGGTCGTTCCCAAATGCAGTCATAGCACAACTCAGGGGTAACAAACTAGGTAAGATACGGTGCTTCAACATGAGGATTATGATGAAAATTAAAATGATAATTATTATATTTTATTCGTGTGTTTGAATTGATGAATATTTTGCATAAGCGCTCATAAATGAATGACATATTTTCATATAAAACTTAAATTGATTCAAAGCCTTCGGTGAAACTAAAATCAAAAAGTATTTAATGAGCTTTAAGCAAAGCGGTTTAAAACCGCTTTGGAATTTTTTGCCCATGGGCTACTGGTGTTTCAGCATGTTTTAATACGCCGAATAGCCATGTTTCTGCATGTTGTACGGCGATTTTAAGTGAATCACCGAAGGCTAAGCGTCCTGCAATAAAACTTGCCAAAGAGCAACCCGAACCATGATATTCACCATCTAGGCGAGGGCATTGACTTTCAGCAATCATTTTCCCATCAGCATAGAGCACATTACGGATATGATCAGGGGTATCTTCATGCCCACCTTTAACAAGGACTGCTTTTGCACCCATTTCAAATAATGTTTGTGTGGCTTGCTCGATGTCATCAACTCCTGTCAATGCTCTGAGTTCAACTGTATTGGGGGTAATGACTGTTGCTAGGGGAATTAACTCAACAAATGCTTTTACCAAAGTCGCTTGATCTCCCAGTGAACCACCGCTATTGGCAACGAGAACAGGATCTAGTACATATAAATACTCTGGGTGTGCACGTAAAAACTCAGCTAATGCAGCAATATTATCGGTTGTGCCTAACATACCTGATTTTACGCACTTAATCGGTAAATCACCGACCACAGCATTTGCTTGAGCCAATAATAGTTCTTTGGAAGTTGCTTCAAAACCAAATACTTGCTGAGAGTTTTGAATGGTTAAAGCAGTACAGGCAATTGCAGCATGTGCACCACTTTGTCCAATCGCTTCAATATCTGCCTGTAGACCTGCACCGCCTGATGGATCTAAACCTGAAAAACAAAGTACGGTCGGACGCACTACAATTTCCTTTTATGTTTTCATTTACGTTAGTATAGGGGAGTTTCGAGAAACTCTCGACTATGTTGTGTAAGGCTTTAAGAGATTGAACGAATGACGATCAAAAACATACTGATTGATTTAGATGGGACATTAACCGATCCTAAAACAGGAATTCATGGTTCGATTCGTTATGCGTTAGAAAAGCTCAATCAACCATTGGCGGATGAAGTTGATTTAGATTGGACGATTGGCCCACCTTTGAAAGCCTCATTAGCAAAATTATTAGATACTCAAGATGATGATTTGGCCGAACAAGCTTTAGCTGCTTACCGCGAGCGTTTTTCAGTGACAGGCTTATTTGAAAATGAAGTCTATCCAACAGTGGAAGGGACTTTACGGCAGCTACAAACACAAGAATATCAATTATTTCTTGCAACAGCGAAGCCCACAGTTTATGCAAAACAAATTTTGGCTCACTTCCAGTTAGATCAGTATTTTACTGAAATGTATGGTAGTGAGTTAACAGGGGAGCGTACCAATAAAGCAGATTTAATTGCTTATATTCTTGAGCAAGAGCAGTTGAATGCTCAGCACTGCATTATGGTGGGAGATCGTCAATATGATGTCATTGGTGCACGCGCAAACGGGATCGAAACTATTGCTGTGAATTATGGTTATGGAACAACGCAAGAGTTAGCTCAGGTACAACCTGTTGCATATATTTCTGAATTTGGCCAATTGATTGAGGTGGTTGATCAATTAAATATTGAGCGAAAGGTTTCATAACTATATTGATCAAAAAGCCTCGAATGATCGAGGCTTTTATTAATTAAACATTATGTTTTAAGCGGTATTGGACTAATTCTTCAATACTGATCACCGTCAGACCATGGGTTTGTGCATAAGCAAGAACTTGAATGCCAGAGGCCATTGAGCCGTCTGGATTGGTTAATTCGCACAACACACCTGAAGGTTTTAAGCCTGCTAAACGGGCGAGGTCAATCGTTCCCTCAGTATGACCACGACGAGTGAGCACACCACCATCACGTGCTCGTAATGGAAATACATGTCCTGGGCGACTGAGGTCACTTGCTACAGCACCGTCTTGAGTCGCGGCGAAAACAGTCGTCACGCGATCTTTGGCCGAGACACCTGTGGTTACACCTTGAGCTGCTTCAATTGTTACCGTAAATGCGGTTTTGAACTGACTTGAGTTATCCACGACCATAGGCGGAAGAGCTAAATGATCAGCCAATGCTTCAGTTAGGCATAAACAGACGATGCCTGAACCATCACGAATCATTTGTGCCATGACTTCGACTGTTAAAGTTTCAGCAGCAATGATTAAATCGGCCTCATTTTCACGGTCAAAATCATCCATCACCAACACGGGTTTGCCTTGGCGAATGTCTTCTAAAGCTTGTTGAATACGTTGTTCAGCTGGGGAAAGGGCTGAAAAGAAAAGTTCGGGTTGAATTAAACTCGACATAATGAAACGCTCTCGTAAATAAGCTACGGTTGAACATTTCAGGACTGATGTAAAAATAAGCGCGTACCAAAACAAACCAAAAGATTGTTTCGGTGGTTTCGTCTTCTTTCATCCGGACTATACCGTCGGCTTTGGCATCTCACCAAATCTGCGAGTATATAAACATATATACCAGCTCGTGGGCTGATTAGGTCATTTATGTTTAATGCCTAACTTACCACCGGTGGGGAATTTCACCCCGCCCTGAAGCGATGTAATTTGATTATAGCTAAAGTTGCTCTGAAAAAGAGAACTTTTTATAGAATGAATCGTTCTATAAAAATGAAAAAATATGATGATGGGGGGGCAATGTTTTTATTTTTTGCAAAGTTACCAATATTTTTTAATTCAGCTTACACTGAACAGATAAAACAACAATAACACGGAAGAATGGAAGATGAGCAAAGAACCAACAAAAGAACAAACAGTAGCCTTAGAGCAGCTTGCACAGCAACTTAGGCGTCCTGTGATGAGCTTTCAAGATTTTTCACAATTATCTGAGCAGCATCTTGTTTGGCTCAATCAGCAACTACAGCAAACCATTGAAGATGAAAATCGGAAAATCAATCAGCATTTGTTTCAAATGCCTTTTTTTCTTCGAGCCTTGTTTCGATCAAGAAATGACAATCGGTGATGTATATGACTCGATTAGCTGTACATGCAGAAATCATAAAGCTTGCTCATATCTTGAAAGTATCAGAGCAGCAATTGGATTTTTTACAGTCACTTGCACCAGAGAGTTTAAGACAATTTCGTTTTGCAGTTATTGAGTTGCTGCAAGATCAACAAAAAACACGTTTTCGTTATTTGGCATCGTGGGTGAGTTGGTTACCCAATCGATTTAGTGTTTTCTTAGTAAAAAGATTTTTAGATCCTCTGATTGTGGCGCAAATCGCCGTACATTTATCGACGGAAAATTTATATCAGATTGCGAAGCATCTACCTGCAGATACGCTTGCTGCTATTTCAGTGTATTTAGATCCGAGATTGGCGAGAGAGTTGTTGGTCTATTTTACGACACATCAAATTAAGGACATTGCCAATATTCTGTTGCAACAGCGTGATTTTGTCACCATGGGGCGTTTTGTTGGGATGTTAGCAGATGATGTTGTTCAAGATGTTGCGCAGATGATTGAGCAAGAAAGTGATCTGCTTGAGATTGCATTTTATATTGAATCTAGGGAGCGCATAGATCATCTTGTTCATGTCTTACCCAAAGTACGAATTGAGAAAGCACTTTTGATCATTTGTGATCCTGCACAACGGTTGGTTTGGCCTAAGTTATTGGCGTTGATGAGTCATATTGGTTATGAGTTAAAGCGTGATCTAGGCGATTTAGCTGTAAAACAAGGGGAAAAAGTCATCAATGCTATTATTCAGGCAGCGCAAGAAGATCAGTTGTGGGAGGATATGTTACCAGTGGTGGCATGTTTATCTGATCACGCTCAACGTTATGTTGCGAATCTACCCGCACTAAGACAGGCTGATATTATTCAAAGTATTGTGGCTGCAGCGGATCATTGTGACTTATGGCCAGATATGTTGGTTGTTGTAAATTATATGCAAGATGAGGCAAGAGAAGCTGTTGCAAAAGCAATTGCACAGATTGATGAGGAGGTGTTACAACACATTGCATATGCTTCTTTGGTTCGTTCCCAATGGAATGTCACTTTTGATGTTGTACGACGGATGCCACCGGAAAAACAACAGCAGTGTCAAAGGATTTTAGATGCATATATGCAAGAGTTGGATCTGGAAACTTATCAATATTTAGATCAATTGATGGATCATTATCAGATACAAGCACCAAGAATAAATAACATTTAGACATGGGGGAGTGTATCTCGAATCGGGAGTAGTGTTTCTATTGCATGTTGATATCCTCGTTCGACCAGTTCATCGAGTTTATTCCAGTCAAACATGCCAATACCTTCGATGGGCATACGAATATGTAAATGAGCACGTTCAATTGCGGCTGTTTGAATCATGGTGTCGCTTGCCAGAGTTGCAGTACGCATTAAAATTTCAGCGAGTTTAGGTGCTGGTAATAGCTTATCTTTAATTAGTTTATTCCAGTTGAGTAAGGCACTTTGATCAGGTTCATCTAAACCAATTCCTGGGACACGAATGTCATCATTTAAACTGACATTGCTTGCGATAATTGTTCCTCTCTCGAGGTTTTGCATTACATCGGTAGGCAGATTGTTGATCACACCACCATCACATAATAAATTTTCATGCCATGCGACAGGGGGAGCGACACCAGGAACACTCATACTGGTGCCCACCCATGTTGCAAGCTCCCCTTGATCATGGATGACGGCTTGCCCTGTAGACAAATTAGTTGAAATACAATAATAACTTTGTCTGAGTTCTTCGATACGACGTTGCCCAAAAATAGCCTGTAACCGACTATGGAACCTTTGACCGCGTATTAATGACACTCTTGGCATGGTGTAATCATTGAGATAATTGCGTGCAACAAAGGTCTCATAAGCAATATGGGTCATTTCAACACTATCAAAACCGCATGCCACTAAGGCTGCTACAAAGGCTCCCATACTCGTTCCACCGACGATATCAATGGGAATATGCAGTTGTTCCAATGCGCGTATGAGACCAATATGAGCAAAGCCACGAGCACCACCTCCACCCAGAACCAGTCCGAGTCCTTGGCTTGAAATCTGTCGAGCCACAGCACTGATATCAGCTCGTGCCCATGGATGGATAAAATAATGAGCACGGGCTCGATAGAGCCGTTTCCATTCTAGTGTATGTGGAGAGGGATCACCCTCCGAACGTAATACAACCAATTCAATTGGACTTTGCCATTGATGTTGATTTAATACATCCACTAAGGGAGTGTGTATTGGCGTTAAATTTGCTTCGGCGAGAATTAAAATACGGTCTGCTTGATGTAAACAACGCTTTGCCCATTCATCAGAATGACTGTGGGCTGCGTATAACACATAACAATGCTTTTCTTCTAAACTGGCTAACCATAAACGTAATTTTAAATCATCAGCACTGTAATCCAAGGGTGTTTGGCTAAAGCCACTGCCAAATAATGCATCTACATGCGCTGCTGTAATAAGACGAACATGTGGCCAACGTTGCAGATGTTCAGTTAGTTTTTCGGCAAGATGAATTGCGGGTATCTGCGGTGCTGTGGGAACAATTGATAATGTGCGGCTATGACTCATTGCATGGGTATGTTGTAACTCTGGTTGTGAGCGAGCAATGATTAATCGAGATAGCGCCAATAACACATTTGGATGCTTGTAGATAAAATCAATAAACTGTTGTTGAGGTATAGTCAGTAGAGCGGTATCTCGTATTGCATGTACTGTACCGTGATGTGGATGTTCGGAAATGACACCCATTTCTCCGATGATTTCGTGATGTCCTAAGTAGGTTGACAATCCTGTTGTGGATGTGAGTTTGAGACGTCCATAGACAATAATATACACATGATGTGCTGGATCATGCGCTTGATAAAGTCGCTGACCTGTATGTAAATATTTGATTCTACATTCACTTGCTAGGTCTTGCAGTACCGCATCATCAAGCTCTGCAAGTATAGTGACCTTACGGAGTGTTTTAATCATATCCATATATTTAAAATTATCGTTATTTTCTATTTATTTAATAAATACTGATCGCGTATTGCAAGTCTGGTTGAGTAAATTAGCAGGGCATTTGTAGGTGTTTTTGTATGTTGGTCGGGTGATTGAATAAAATCCAATAAAAAAGCCAGTTCATTTTTGACTGGCTCTTTTGGAATCTTTAAAGCTTATGCAATTTGGACAGGAATACAGTTTGCTGTGTGATTTACTGTATTGTCTGGGTTTGCATAAACTAAACGTGGTTTATGTGCATTTGCTTCAACTTCAGTAAAGTCACCAAAAGTTGCAATAATGACTAAGTCGCCTACATCAGCTTGATGTGCTGCACCACCGTTGACTGAAATGATACCTGAATCATCTTCACCACGAATTGCATATGTCGTGAAGCGTTTGCCATTAGTTACGTTCCATACGTGAATTTCTTCGTATTCACGGATCCCTGCTAAATCCATCAACACACCATCAATTGCGCAAGAACCTTCATAATGAAGTTCAGCATGTGTCACAACTGCACGGTGAATTTTACATTTTAATAAACGAGATAGCATGGCTAGCGTCTCCTGAGTAAGACCTAAGATGAATATCTTATGGTTGACTTGTCACGTTTTCCGCAGGCTATAGGCGGTTTGATGCGCATTTTGCGCCTAAATGAGCAATATGGCAAGCGTGATTGTTCAACAATTCAGTTCAAGGTTAAGCGGGTTTGTAAGCATTAATTTGATTCATGGCGAGTGAAACTTGTCCATCAACAAGTAGTTTCACCTTTGACAGTGCATGATCAATAGCAGCATCCATCAAGTGTTGTTCGCTGCTTGGTGCTTTATTCAGCACGTGGCCTGAAACACGCTCTTTGGAGCCTGGGTGTCCAATTCCAATTCGTAAACGATGAAAATTAGCACCAATATGAGGAACAATATCACGTAGACCATTGTGTCCGCCGTGTCCGCCACCTGATTTTAAACGAATTACGCCAGGATCCATATCAAGTTCATCATGAGCAACGAGAATTGATTCAGGAGAAATTTGATAAAATTTAGCGAAAGGGGCAACACTGTGACCAGAACGGTTCATAAACGTTGTTGGTAATAATAAGCGTACGTCATGACCTTCAATCTGACCACGACCGCTGAATCCATGAAATTTTGGATCTGCTTTTAGAGAAATACCATAACGATCAGCAAGTTGTTCGACGAACCAAAAACCTGCATTGTGACGGGTCTGGGCATATTCCTTTCCAGGATTGCCCAAACCAACAATTAGCGAAATTTTTGACACTAATTTACGCCTTTAACACTTATGCGCGTTTGAAGTCAGCGTGCATAGGTGTGTTTTTAGCTGGGTGACGTTGTAACGCTTGGATTTTAACGCTTTCAACTTTGTCACCGATTTTGATTTCGATTACTTCTTCAAAGAAAGCGTTATTTTCTAAAGCTTTAACGATTTCACGAAGTTCTAAAGTGATTGCTACAGGCTCAGCACTACCACCGTAGATGATTGCTGGAATTTGAGCTGCGTGACGAAGGCGGCGGCTCGAACCTTTCCCTTGTTGTGCAGCTTCACGTGCTTGAGCATTTAATACGAAGTTTGCCATGGGCATATCCTCATTGGAGTTTAATGAACTAAACTTGCGACCAGTTTAGTGATAGAAAACCCCGCCAAAAGGCAGGGCTTGAAAAAAGCTGGGCTATTATAGATAACTATCGAACATTGCGCTAATAGATTCTTCGTTATTAATACGACGAATTGTTTCAGCAACCATGCTAGCAACAGAAACTTGGCGAATTTTACCTAAGTTCATTGCTTCATCTGAAAGTGGAATGGTGTCAGTGACAACCAATTCATCAATCACAGAATTTTGTAGGTTTTCAATTGCTTTACCTGATAAAACAGGATGAGTTGCATAAGCAATAACACGGCGTGCACCAAATTGTTTAAGTGCATCAGCAGCTTTGCAAAGCGTTCCTGCGGTATCTACCATATCATCAACGATGACACAGTCACGATCTTTAACATCACCGATCAAATGCATCACTTGTGACTCATTTGCTTTTTGGCGACGCTTATCAATAATTGCTAAATCGATATCACCTAATTGTTTGGCAACAGCACGCGCACGAACAACACCACCAACGTCAGGTGAAACCACCATCAAGTTATCATGTTGTTGTTGACGTAAGTCAGCAAGTAATGCTGGCGTACCGTAGATGTTATCTACAGGGATATCAAAGAAACCTTGAATTTGGTCTGCGTGTAAGTCAATCATTACCACACGGTCAATTCCAACAGTTGTTAGCATGTCAGCTACAACTTTAGCTGTAATTGGTACACGAGCAGAACGTGGACGACGATCTTGGCGTGCATATCCGAAGTAAGGAATAACCGCCGTAATACGACCCGCACTTGCACGACGCAAAGCATCAGCCATGACCAAGATTTCCATCAGGTTATCATTGGTTGGCGCACAAGTAGATTGAACGATAAAAACGTCTTTACCACGTACATTTTCAGTGATTTCAACTGAAATTTCGCCATCAGAGAACTTGCTAACTGAAGCAGCACCTAAAGGGATATGTAAATGACTTACGACTTTTTGAGCAAATTGTGGATGAGCACTTCCACTAAAAACGACAAGATTGGGCATGAAGCACCTGAGCGAGGATTACGTGAAGCAACGCTTCACCCGAGCGCAAGAGAAAAATCTATGATTTTCCAAAGAGGGCTATATGAAGAATACTTCACCCAAGCGCTAAAGAAAAATTAAAAATTTTTCCAACGGGTAGTTTAAAAAGCAATCTATTATATGGCAGGGGCGGCTGGATTCGAACCAACGGATGGCGAGATCAAAACCCGCTGCCTTACCACTTGGCGACGCCCCTAATGCGGCAGAACTTTAATCGTTTTACTTGATATTGTCAATATATTTGATCAAACATCGATATAAAACAAGTCTGTCTAAAGATATGGCAGGGGCGGCTGGATTCGAACCAACGGATGGCGAGATCAAAACCCGCTGCCTTACCACTTGGCGACGCCCCTAAATTTGATGATCTGTAATGGCAGGGGCGGCTGGATTCGAACCAACGGATGGCGAGATCAAAACCCGCTGCCTTACCACTTGGCGACGCCCCTATTACATACATCATTTACAGGTGAAAATTGGCAGGGGCGGCTGGATTCGAACCAACGGATGGCGAGATCAAAACCCGCTGCCTTACCACTTGGCGACGCCCCTAACGTGCAACTTTGAAATGTCTTAACGGTGATTCTGTCAAACTGCTTACCAAGTAAGATTTACAAGGTGCATTTTTCAAGATTAACTCGACATTCATTTCATCAGTTACTTCAGTAAAAACACAAGCACCTGTACCTGTAAGCTTTGCTAGACCAAACTGATCTAAATATTGCATTGCTTCTTCAACTTCGGGATATAACGATCGAGCCAAAGGTTCAAAGTTATTTCCAAAACTGGAAGGTTCTAACTGATAGGCGCAAAATTTAGTGATCTTAGAGTCTCTTGTCAATGTTTTTTGTGAAAATAACAATTGAGTGCTGATAAAACAGTCAGGTTTTAGGATTATGAATTTTTTTTGAGCTAAGTCTATGAATGATAAATGTTCACCGATACCTTCAGCCCATGCATTACGTCCAAACACAAAGATCGGTACATCAGCGCCAAGTTGCACACCATAGTCGGCAAGTTGCTGCTCATTTAAGTCACATTGCCATAGTTGATTCAGTACGATGAGTGTCGTTGCAGCATTGGAAGATCCTCCGCCTAAACCCGCACCCATCGGAATATTTTTTTCAATATGAATCTTCAAGCCACAAGGTTTTTTTGCATGTGGACGTAATAGTTGTGCTGCACGATAGATTAAGTTTTGTTCGAGTTTTACGTCTGCTAAGCCTTCAATTTGAATTGTTTCGCTTACACAGGGTTCAAAACTCATCCAATCATATAAATCAATCAGTTGGAAAATAGTTTGTAGTTCATGATAACCATTTTCACGGCGACCCGTGATGTGCAGAAACAAATTCAGCTTAGCAGGAGAAGGTACTTTAATCATATATCTAAGTTATCGATTTTGAATGACCATTGTAATACGGTTTTCTTTGCTCTCTTCAAGTGCTTGTTTGAGCAAGAGCTTATTTGGCAAGGTTTGACCATCGTTGTAGCTAAAATCAACTGTCCAACCATCTTCGATGATTTGCTTTAAACGATTGGCATCATCTCGTGCTACTTGAGCATGTAGGGTAGCTGGTTTAGCCTGTATCCAATGTGTGAGGTGCATGATTGGAGCTTGCCAGCCTGTTGCTTTTTCTAAAAGCTCTTCAGGTGAGCTTGCTGTGATTAAACCTGTTTTCGAGCTATTGAGTGTAACCTCACCAGGTTTGCCTTGGATCTGAGTTTTTCCAACACCTAAAATTCCTGTCAGTTCAATATCAAACTGTTCTTGCTGCTGGATCCATGTGAAAAATGCGCTACCAGATTGCTGTGGGGTCCGCACACCAATTTTCCCTTGTAAACTGAAATTATTTTCATCTTGGATTTGTGGCGAAATAATCGTTTTTTTAGGTTGGCTTAGATGCTGACAACCTGAGAGTAACAAAATGCTACTGCTACATAATGCAATGCATAATTTAGGGAAAAAACGCATGGATTTAACTCTTTTTTACAGTGACAGGTAAGATTAAGCTATCAAGTTGTTGTAATTGTGGGGCATTCGCATGTTTTTGTTTCAATTGCTGTAACACCTCGCTAAATTCAGTGAGTGACCCTTGCATATAGAGTGCTTTGGCATATCGAACACCGATATTGATATTTTGACTGAGTGAGTATGCTTGTTCGAGTACATTGACTGCTGTATCAAAATCATTTTGTAAAAATGCAATATAACCCAGCGTATCTAAAATAGAGGCTTGTTCGGGTGCATATTCAAGTGCGAGTTCAGCATATTTACGCGCTTCTTTGAGACGGCGGTTTTGTAGTGCTAATGTGTAGGCATATGCATTCAGATAGGTTGGACTATTGGGTTCTATACGTAAAAGCTGTTTGAGTGCTTTATCTAGTTTATCGCGATCAGTGTAAGGATCAAGCAGTAACACTTCCGCGTAAAGTAGCTCTGGATCATCGGGAATATTCTTAATCGCCTCATCAAGTAGCGCTAATGCCGCTTCTTTATTATCCATTTTCTTTAAAATATCAGCTTGTGCCTGATATAAAAAACTCGCATGTTGTGGATAATTAACACGCTCTTGTGTCAAAAATCTTAAAGCATCATTGAGTTGTTGTTGTTGCTCAAAAATTGCAATCATGTTGCGACGAGAAACGATATACAAGTTCCCATCAACCAAGCGATAGTACGCTTTGGCTGTTTCATAGTGCTGTTTACGTTGTGCATTGATAGCAAGGTAGTAATAAGCTTCATTTTGATATTTTTCAGAGTTACGCAATTCAACCAAATATTGTTCAGCAAGCTCGTATTGTTTTAAATCAATACTGGTTAAACCTGCAATAAATAAAGCTTCTTCAGCATGGGGATGATCTTTAATAATTGCTTGCAGCTTATCAAAGGCTTGCTGCTGTTGATTCATTTGAATGTAATAGCGTGCTTCAGCCAAACGAATATCTAAATTATTTTTATTTTTTCTACTGGCGCGGGCCAACCATTTTTGTGTTGCCGTATCATCACCCAAAGCCATCAAAATATTGGCTTTCATTAAGATGAAACTTGTTGACTTTGATCGTTTTCGTAGTGCACGGTTGATATTTTTGAGTGCTTGTTCATACAAATTATCTTGTGCTTCTAGACCCGCAATTAATGCCAAAATCGAGGGATTATTTTTTTCCTTACTCGCACGTAATGCATTAAGTAAGATTTCTCGATCCTGTGCTTGTTCTGGTGCAATCCCTGCTAGAATTTGCTCTAAATCAGCAGTAGCATCAATATTTAAAATCTTGTCTAGGGTTTTCGCAGCGAGTTCATACTCATGTGTTTTTAAAGCGATATGTGATAAGTAGAATAAAGCAGGAACATCTTTTGGTTCTTGTTCTACCCAATGCGTTGCAATATCTAATGCAGCTTGCAAATCATCATATTCCAGTGCAATGTCAAGTGCACGTTGTTTGATCGTGGTGGAGTTGCTGCGAATTGCCAGTACGGTATAGTTATGTAATGCGGTTGGAATATCATCGTAAGCAAGCGAAAACTCCGCAACCATGCTCTGTTTAAGGGCATATTCAAAGCTCTGATCCGCATACATGTCGTGTATTGCTTGTGCAGAGACGTAAGCACTCATACTACCTAACAATAAGATTGTGGTAGAATACCGTCTAATCGTCTTGCCGCTAAACTGGATGCGGCGAAATAGCTGACGCAATTTTTATTGATCCAAAGTAATGCTTTTTATGACACCGATGTTGCACAATAACATAAATTTAGCGAAATGATGATCTGATATGTCTTTCTTTGCATTGGGTGTCAACCATCAAACAGCTTCTGTCGAATTACGTGAGCAGATCGCTTTTAATGCAGAGCGGTTAGCTACGTTATTGCATGAACAGCACCAACACTCAGCCCTTAAGGATTTAGTGGTGGTGTCGACTTGTAATCGAACAGAAGTCTATGCCATGACGGAGGATGCGGATAGCATCCTAAATTGGCTTGCCCAAGTGAATAATATTGATGTAAAACAGCTTATTCATCATGTTTATCGTTACGAAAATGCTCAAGCAATTACACATTTAATGCGTGTCGCAAGTGGTTTGGATTCACTTATGTTGGGTGAACCACAAATTTTAGGGCAGGTCAAAAGTGCTTTAGCTTTATCAAAAGATGCTGAAACGGTTTCTCCTGAGCTGAATGGGATTTTTGAATACGCTTTTTATGCAGCAAAGCGTGTACGTTCTGAAACATCGGTTGGTAGTCATGCAGTCTCAATGGGTTATGCCGTTGCTCAGTTAGCATCTCAAGTGTTTAGCCATCCAGAAAAACTCACGGTCATGGTGGTTGCAGCAGGAGAAATGAATAGTCTTGTTGCAAAGCATTTGGCTGAAATGGGTGTTGCGAAGATTATTATTTGTAACCGCAGTCGTGAACGAGCGGATCAATTAGCACAAGAAATTGCACATCAAGTTGAGATTGAAATTATTCCATTCGCAGCATTGGCGCAAAATTTGCACAGAGCAGATGTAATTTCAAGTTGTACAGGAAGCTTGCATCAAGTGATTGAATATAAAGATGTTAAGAGTGCATTGAAAAGTCGTCGCTATCAACAAATGTTAATGGTGGATTTGGCTGTTCCGCGTGATATCGATCCTAAAGTTGAGTCATTAGATAATGTTTATTTGTATGGCGTTGACGATTTACAAAGTGTTATTGATGAAAATCTAGCACAGCGTCGTCAGGCTGCGGTTGAAGCAGAGTTTATGGTCAATCAATTGGCGACCCAATTGATGACCCAGCAAAAAGTGAAAGAGGCGAGTGGTACGATTCAGGCCTATCGCCAACACAGTGAAGAAATTAGCCAAAAAGAATTAACCCATGCTTTGGAAGCTTTACAGCATGGGCATGCTGCTGAACAAGTATTGCAAGAGTTTGCACACCGTTTAACCCAAAAGCTTATGCACCCGACTTCGATCTTATTAAGAGAAGCTGCTAAAGCAGAAAACCCTGATTATTTTGAATGGCTGCAGCAGCATCTACAAGATGTGTTTGAGCATGAGCGTAAGCCAAAGCATTAATTTAAATTTACACCTAAGACAACAACTTCAAACTGATTTGTTTCGTCAACTCATTTAATTGCTGACGTAAATTACGTGATTCAATGAGTGAAATTGGTGATTTCAATTTTAATCTTAAATATTTCTCTTGTAAGTTTAATGAGAAATCTCGAGCTAATTTATCCGCAACTTCCGGCGCTTGTGTTAAAGACTGAATATTAGTACGTTGCATGATATCTGCAATTTCATGGCTGTAGCTACTACACGCACCGAGTACATAATAGGTTGCCAGCTCCTGATCATCGGGTAGATCATCAAATACAATATTTAATACAGCTAAGATCTTCGCCAATAGTTCATTTTGATCGATGACTGCACGCAGCTCTTCAAAGTGGATATAAAGAAATGGGTGGTGCATCAAGATTGCTATTGCAAAATCTTCATCTTTAGTGTGAATGTTAAAAGACAAAGATGCATCATGGCTAATTTGTGGGGTAAAGCGTTTGCCTAGACCCAGTTTTTCGCGGAACGATTGAGTGAGCAAATAACGAAATGAGCCTTGCTTAGGGAGTAGCTCGGTCAACTCACGGAGTTCACCCATGACTAAGCTTTTACCTTCAGGGGTGCTAATATCGTGCTGCCCAGTTAAATGAGCAAATACAAAATCAGACAACAATGGCGCTTGTTGTAGCAATTTTTGGAAATTTTCCAAACCCTCTCGACGAATCAGCGAGTCCGGGTCGTGTTCATTGGGGAGTACAAAGAATTTTAACTCACGCCCATCATTCAGTAAGGGCAGTGCAATTTCTAAAGTTCGTCGAGCTGCTTTTTGTCCCGCCGCATCACCATCAAAAGCGATGGTAATACGAGAGTTTTGTTTAAACAGGGTATTCAAATGGTCTGCATTACTTGCTGTTCCAAGCGTTGCGACAGCACCATTGATGCCGTATTGCTGTAGGGCAATCACGTCCATATAGCCTTCAACCATCAACCAATCATTGGCTTTGAGTTTACGGCCTTCATATAAACCGTAAAGCAGCTGGTTTTTATGGAACACTTCTGAATCTGGGGAGTTGATGTATTTGGGCTTAATGTCATCGTTTAACGCACGCCCACCAAAACCGACCACACGACCTTTATGGTCACGAATCGGAAAAATCACACGATCCCGTAATAAATCAAAATCTCGACCACTGTCACTAGAGCGAATCAATCCGATTTGTTTTAAGCCTTCTATATCCTGAGGAAATGCTTTTTCTAAGTGTTGCCAATCTTCTGGTGCATAACCTAAACGCCAGAATTGAATGGTTTGAGCCGATAAGCCACGGTGTTTGAAATAGTTTTGCGCTTTTTGGCTATGTGGAAGTTGACGTTCATAGAACTGTGCCACATTTTCCAAGAGGTCATATAGATTGCCTTCTTGTACTTGTTCATCCATGCTGAAGCCTAGATCAAATTGTGCAAAAGGATCATCCATAAACCGGTCCATATCAACAAAATGCTCATCCATAGATTCATGAATTGAGTGATCTGTTGTTGATGGGGGAGATATCTTTTCAGGCGGAGAAGGTGGTGTCTGAGGACTACGTTTATAGGATAGTTTTTTGTTGTCGTGGTTATCTTTGGGTAGCTCTATTCCAGTTTGCTTAGACAAGTCCTTCATTACATCGACAAAGTTACGATTGTCGATGTCCATTAAGAAGCGAATTGCATTTCCATTGGCTTGGCAGCCAAAGCAGTGATAATACTGTTTATCACGATAGACGTGGAAAGAAGGTGTTTTTTCTTGGTGGAATGGGCAACAGCCAGAATAAGTACGCCCAGTTTTTTTCAATTTCACACGTTGACCGATCAAATCGACGATGTCGGTTCGATCTAGGATTTGATCAATCGTATGTTGTGGAATTGCCATGCGTGGTTACCATTTAAAAACTGGGTAGAGCGTGTGAGTGAATGCAAAAATGTTTGTTATCATTGTTGCATAAAATGAAAAACAGGCAAGGATTAACTTGCCTGTTCGTATGATCAGATCGGGGTGTGTTGATATTTCAACCATGCATTGCGTTATAGGTTAAAATCACACCCTAATACTTATAAATTAATTTGCTGCATCTTCTTCACTGGTTTGTTCGCTTTCCGGTTTATCAAATAATCCAAAACTCAAACGATTGGTCAAACTGCGGCGAGGTGATTCGATTTGCGGTTCATCATTTTCGACATCAATACTTTGTGACTCACGACCTAGTAAACCTAAGGTTGCGCGGTTAACCCAACTACCTTCTTTACGCGCTGCACGTAAATTGACTTCACCATTTGATTTGACAAGGTTTGGATAGTTTAGTTTGAGAATCTCGATATATTGTTGAGAGGTCGCTTTATCTCCGAGTTGTTGATAGCAATATGCTAAAGTCGCCAACGCTTCAGGAGTTTGAGGCGTCTGTGGATAGTGCTCTACTACCCATTGAGCGCGCTCAGCTGCTGCTAACCATGCTTTACGTTGAATGTTAAAACGCGCTGCATTCATTTCGTTTTCAGCAAGCTCTTGACCAATATATTTCATACGTTGTGCGGCATCGACAGAATATTGGCTACTTGGAAAACGACGGATTAAATCAACGAAGTTTTGATAAGCAACTTTAATATAGCTTACATCACGATGTGCCTGCTTTAATGAAGTGTAGCGAATTAAACTATCGTAGTTCATTTCCATATTCGCAACACCACGGACATAGTATGCGTAGTCGACGTTGGGATGCTGGGGATTTAGACGAATGAATCGATCTGCAAGCGCAATGGTCCCCTCATAATCTTTTTGTTTGAATTTTGCATAGAGAAGTTCAAGTTGAGCTTGTTGTGTATACTGACCTGTTGGAAAGTATGTATCTAAAGCTTCTAACGATTTTACTGCATCTGTATATTGATTACGTTCAAGAGATTTGAGTGCTTTTTCAAAATAGACTTGTTCACTTGATTGTGGTCCTTTATCAACCACTTCTTTCTTACTCGGATTGCTGCTACAGCCCACAAATGCAGATGCTACACCTAAAGAAAGTGCGAGCACTGTAATTTTATAACGTGGTAGCGACATAAAAACTCCTCTGTTATTCTGGGCAATGAGCTACAATGGTACTATTAAACCATTTTTGTACCGATCATCAAATGACTTCAGCACAATCTTCCAATTCAAACTTCTCTGAAACAGATTTCTTACTCGAAGATTCTGTCGATGCAGATAATCATAATTCTGACTCAACTGCAACACGTTTATCGTTGCAAGTTCAACTCGATGAAAACTATTTAGGTCAACGTATTGATCAGGTGGCCGCATTGGTGTGGAGTGAGTTTTCACGTGAAAAACTTAAGCAGTGGTTGAAAGATGGGCATCTGTTGGTAAATGGTAATATTGTAAAGCCTAAATACCGTTGTGAAGGAAATGAGCTACTGACGCTTGAGGTGGAGCTAGAGGCACAAACTTCGAGTCAACCTGAAAATATCCCTTTAAATATTGTTTATGAAGATGACGATATTATCGTGATCAATAAAGATGTGGGAATGGTCGTTCATCCAGGTGCAGGTAATCCTACAGGTACATTAGTCAATGCATTGCTTTACCATGAACCGAAACTTGCTGAGCTAGCGCGTGCTGGTTTGGTTCATCGTATTGATAAAGATACAAGTGGATTGTTGGTTGTCGCTAAAAATTTAGAAGCACAATTTTCATTGAGTAAACAATTAGCCAAGAAGACAGTTTATCGTGTCTATGATCTTGTCGTATATGGAAATATTATTGCAGGTGGAACAATTGATGAACCAATCAAACGTCATCCTGTAGATCGCGTCAAAATGGCAATTCTGCCAGGAGGGCGTGATGCTGTAACCCATTACAATGTGAAAGAGCGTTTCCGTGACTTTACCCGTGTTCAAGCACAATTAGAAACAGGGCGTACCCATCAAATTCGTGTGCACTTTAGTTATTTAGGGCATGGATTAGTGGGTGATCCTGTGTATGTGAATCGTGTTCGCTTTCCTGCTGGAGCTTCAGCTAAGTTAACTGATATGTTGCGCAGCTTTAAACGTCAGGCATTACACGCAGCAAAATTGGGATTAGTCCATCCACGTACAGGTGAAGAAATGATGTTTGAAGCGCCGTGGCCAGAAGATTTTACCCAGTTGGTTGAAGTTTTACGTACTGAAAATGAAGCGTATTAAGTATAAGGTTCTCTTTTATAAAGGGTGATTGATTCAGCTCCTCCCTTTGAAAAGGGAGGTTGGGGAAGGGTTTTATGGAATTTGTACAGGGTTTGCCTGCAGGTGTTTTTGTTGGACAAACACGTATTGTGAATGACCAAACGATTGCCACATCCAATATAAATTTAGCTGGATTTAATTTGGCTTTACATGTCAATGATGATGCGCAGCGTGTGCAACAACATCGTATGGTGCTGTTGAATCAGTTATCTAAATTTGGTGTCAATAAACTGACATGGTTGACTCAAACTCACAGTACAATTTGTCATACCGTAAATGAACAGATCTTATTTAATGCTTCTGAAGGTGATGGCCTAGTCACGCGACGTAAAGGTCATGCACTCATGATGATGACGGCTGACTGTCTCCCTGTGGTTTTAGGGAATGCTGAGGGGACGGAAGTTGCTAATCTACATGCGGGTTGGCGCGGCTTAGCGAATGGCATTATTGAAAATACAGTCGCTGAAATGCAATCTTTGCCTACATGGGCATGGTTAGGTGCAGCCATTAGCCAACCTTGCTTTGAAGTCGGGGCGGAAGTAAGAGCTGCTTTTTGTGATAAATATCCTGAATTGGGATCTGCATTTATTGACGGGAAGGTTGAAGGTAAATATTTGGCAGATCTTTATGCAATCGCTCGCTTTATTTTAAAGCGTTTGGGGGTAGAGACTGTTATCGGTGGTGATCAATGCTCGTATCAACAAGCTGAGGATTATTTTTCACATCGCCGTAATAGTAAAACAGGACGAATGGCAACTTTTGTATTTATGCAATAAATTGCATTGTTTTCAATTGTGATTCGCCTTGCTTGGGCGAAAAATGTTAAACTTGACTCAATTCATTGGTTTTAAAAGTTTCCATGTTTGTTCTTGATTCTGCTACTCCCAAAGTTAAAGTTTGTGTGGTTTATCATAGCCCCTATGGTCATACTGCTAAAGTTGCACAATACATTGCCCAAGGTGCTGAGCAAGCAGGTGCAGAAGTTCATTTGCTATCTGTAACAGCAGTTCAATGGGAACTCTTAGATCGAGCTGATGTGATTGTGATCGGGTGTCCAACCTATATGGGAAGTCTGACCTCAGCTTTAAAACAGTTTATGGAAGATTCTTCGAAACGTTGGCTCGCACGAACATGGCAGGGCAAACTGGCAGCAGGTTTTACCAATGGCGGCGGTTTGAGTGGTGATAAGTTGGCGGTATTGCAGCAAATAAATTTATTTGCCATGCAACATGGCATGTTATGGGCTGGTTTACCTTTTATGCCGACTGGACGTAGCCCTTTAGATATTAATCGTATGTCGAGTTTCTTGGGTTTAATGACGCAATCAGATAATGCAAGTGTTGAAGTAACCCCACCTGAAGGTGATTTGGAAACAGCACGAAAGTTTGGTAAATATTTGGCAGAATTAAGAATAAAACACTTAGAAGCTTAATATTGAAAATAAAAAAAACCTCCATAAATTGGAGGTTTTTTTTATTTATGCAACATCCGTGCTTTATCACGTTGCCAGTCACGGTCTTTTTCTGTGGCGCGCTTGTCATGCAATTGCTTACCTTTTACTAAAGCAATTTCGAGCTTCACCAAATGCCCTTTCCAGTAGCATGCTAATGGTACACATGAATAGCCTTTTTGATTCACTGCACCCATGAGTTTTTCCAGCTCTCGACGGGAAAGAAGCAATTTACGCGTACGTGTTGCTTCAGGTACTACATGTGTTGAAGCCGATAATAAAGGCTGAATTTGTGAACCAAATAAAAAGGCTTCACCATTTTTAAAAATGACATAACTTTCAGTTAAGCTCATACGGCCAGCACGAAGTGATTTTACTTCCCAGCCTTGTAAAGACATACCCGCTTCAAACTTTTCTTCGATAAAGTAATCGTGACGTGCTCTTTTATTTTGAGCAATCGTGCCACCATTATGTTTTTTAACTACTGTTGCTTTCGCCATAATTCAAACTTCCACAATTGCGCTTATTGTGCCGCAAAACGTAATCTTTTTCCATCATTTAGGAATTTAGCGTTTAGGCTGAACTTTTGTTAAAATACGCACCTTATCTCATTGACGCAGAGTACAACGCATGTCTAAAACACGTGTGATTTATCCGGGAACGTTTGATCCAATTACCAATGGACATGTTGATTTGGTGGCTAGAGCATCAAAAATGTTTGATGAAGTTGTTGTAGCAATTGCAATTGGACATCATAAAAACCCCGTGTTTAGTTTAGAAGAACGCGTTGAATTGGCGAAGATATCATTAAGTCACTTAGATAATGTTGAATTTGTTGGTTTTGATGGCTTATTGGTGAATTTCTTTCGTGAACAGCGTGCAACAGCCGTCCTTCGTGGTTTAAGAGCAATATCCGATTTTGAGTATGAGTTTCAGTTGGCAAATATGAACCGTCAACTTGACCCTCAGTTTGAGTCGGTTTTCTTAACACCATCAGAGCAATACTCATTTATCTCATCGACTTTAGTGAGAGAGATTGCACGTTTAAAAGGTGACGTAACTAAGTTTGTGCCTGCTGTCGTAGTAGAGGCCTTTGAACGAAAACATCAACAGGGTTGGTAGCGTGTCATTATATATTACAGATGAATGCATCAATTGTGATGTCTGTGAGCCTGTATGTCCAAATGAAGCGATTTATATGGGAGAGTTGATTTATGAGATTAATCCATCACTTTGTACCGAGTGTATAGGACACTTTGATCAGCCACAGTGCCAATTATTTTGCCCAGTGGATTGTATTCCTCTCGACCCTAAACATGTGGAATCACATGATGAGCTTATGGATAAATACAAAAAATTAACAGCGCAAAAAAAATCGAGCAATTAACGTCGAACTTTGATAAGATGCGCCACGAAGTGGGCTGGACGGTCGCTGCTGTGGAGGTCTCCGTGACTGAAGCAGGGGAGGAAAGTCCGGGCTTCATAGGGCAAGGTGCCAGGTAACGCCTGGGCGGTGCAAACCGACGGAAAGTGCAGCAGAGAGTAGACCGCCTCATTCGTGAGGTAAGGGTGAAAGGGTGCGGTAAGAGCGCACCGCGTGTCTGGTAACAGTACACGGCATGGTAAACCCCACCAGAAGCAAGACCAAATAGGAATCCTGAGGTACGGCCCGTACTGGATTCGGGTAGGTCGCTTGAGCGTATGAGTGATTGTACGCCTAGAGGAATGATCGTCCTCGACAGAACCCGGCTTATAGGCCCACTTCTAAGATTTTTTGAAAATTATGCTTGACGAGTGTAGTGAAAGTTAAGATAATGCGCCCACAGTTTTTGGCTATGTAGCTCAGTTGGTTAGAGCACCGCACTCATAATGCGGGGGTCACAAGTTCAAGTCTCGTCATAGCCACCATTTTATAGACCACGCTCCTGCGTGGTCTCTTTTTATCTACTACTTTTTAGTGGTCGTGCTCTCTTTGCTTTTGATTGTTTTTATAAAATAGAATCGCGAAATATTCGAGTGAATTATTCTATTTGCTGAAAAATAATCAATTGATATCCTTATGCATAAAAAGTGCTCATATGTTTTGTTTTTTCAAGGTCATAGGCTTGACCTGCATAACATAACACTAGATAATGCGCTCACAGTTTACGGCTATGTAGCTCAGTTGGTTAGAGCACCGCACTCATAATGCGGGGGTCACAGGTTCAAGTCCCGTCATAGCCACCATTTTATAAACCACGCTCCTGCGTGGTTTTTTTTATTGTTTATTTGATTGCATAATGGGGTGTTTGCTAGTCATTGCATTGAATACTTTGACCAGCAAATATTAAAGATGTTTTTCTATGATCGCCAAAGTTTGGGTGCTTTGATAGAATGGTTTTAAAATTAAAGTGATGAGCGGCTCAAGAACATCATGTTTATCTAAAGCTACAACAACTTTAGGATAAAATCTGACTGCCTCGTTTAATAAATCCGTTTCTTCTAATCCAATTGCTGCAAAAACATCTTCTAAGCTCTCGTCTTTATAAAAGTCATAGAAAACTTTAACACCATACAAAATTAAATCTTGTAAAAAAGCAGATTGGCGTAATTCTTTCCAATATTCATAAATCATGACAAAGAATTCTTCTACATCAAGTGGTGTGACTTGTTTGGTATATTCAGATAAAGGTTTTGCTTTATTGTCATCCCAAATGTTACGAGCAAGACTCTCCAAATCATCGTTAGAAAGCAGGCTCAAATCAGCCAATTGTTCTTGAATAAAACGGGCAATCCCTTCTTCTATTTTGTGTTCAATACGTTGTTGTTGACGATATGAGAAGGTTTTGAGTTTCTGTTGCCATTCGTACTTACTGTCAGCAATTCGTTCCTCATCTATTTGTGAAAATAGTTTGGGTAATTTGTTCTGCAAAGTTGTTGTTGCAATGTATTGACATAACTGCTGAATAGAAGGGCTTTCTTTTAAGAAATGATTGAGATAATGGCGAATATTTTCAAGTTCTAAAATTTTGGATAACCAGATTTCAAATTGATGATCTGAGAAAACATCTTGTAATTGAGCGGAGGATTGTAACGAAAAGACATGAAGCTTTTGTGCGATCTCACCAATAAACTCTAATAATCCTGCACCAAGTTGCATTTCAAATGCATAGCGTTTGACTACAGCTTGAATTTGCTCAAGCTCTATGACTTCTTTGAGTTTGATATTCGGTGCATGTTGTAAAATGAGTTGAATAAATTGCTTGAAGAAATCAGCGGAAAGTTGTGTTGTGAGTTGATTTTTATAAAATGCCACTTGCTCAAGCAAAAGTGCTTGAGCAAGTGTTTGTGACTTTTCAGAAACAACTTTTTCAGTCATTCGTGGTCCATCCATTGACGATAGGGTAGCGTCGTTCACGACTAAATGCACGCGAGCTAATACGTGGACCAATCGCGCCTTGACGACGTTTATATTCATTGCGATCAACCAAGCGAATCACTTTTTCAACCACATCAGCTTCATAGCCTTTTGCGATAATGTCTGCTTGGCTTAGATCTTCTTCTATATAAGCATATAAGATTGCATCAAGTACATCGTAAGCAGGCAAAGAATCTTGGTCTTTTTGGTCAGGACGTAATTCTGCTGATGGTGGACGAGTAATCACGCGCTCAGGAATAACAGGCGTTTCGCTTAGACTGTTACGATATTTTGCTAATTCAAATACGATGGTTTTATACACGTCTTTAAGCACAGAGAAACCGCCGACCATATCGCCGTACAAAGTACAATAGCCGACCGAGATTTCAGATTTATTACCTGTAGATAGGACAAGATTACCAAATTTATTAGATAAACCCATGAGTAAAGTACCGCGTGCACGCGCTTGTAAGTTTTCTTCTGTTGCATCGGTAGGGGAATTTCCAAAAAATGGAAATAGTGTTTGCATAAAGCTACTTACGATTGGATGAATTTCGGCAATTCCGAAAGTTACTCCCATACGACGCGCTTGCTCAGTTGCATCTTCTACACTCATTTGTGAGGTGTAGGTATAAGGCATCATCACCGCTTGTACCTTATCAGCACCAATCGCATCAACAGCAATGGCAAGTGTTAAAGCTGAATCAATACCGCCAGATAGACCTAAGATCACACCAGGAAAGCCAGAGCGCTGTACGTAATCACGGGTGGACATAACGAGAGCTTGATAAATTTCAGCAAAAGTATCTAATGCAGGAATCGCATCAGCTTTTTTAAATTGCTTTTGCGTCACGTCATACTCTGTAAAGTAAACAGCTTCTTTAAAGCTTGGCGCCTGCAAAGCGAGTTCACCGTTATGGTTATTGACGAAACTAGAGCCATCAAAAATGAGATCGTCTTGGCCGCCGACCTGATTCACATACACAATATTCAGGTTTAGTTGTTTTGCGAGCTCACTTAAAGTCTGAATACGGTGTTGTGGTTTTCCAACCTCGTAAGGCGAAGCATTTAAGATCAAGACTGTTTCAACATTTAGTTGGCTCAGTTGTTTTACTGTATTCAATGACCAAACATCTTCACATATGAGGACACCAAATTTATGACCGAGATACTCAAACACTAAATGCTGATGGCCTTCTTGGAAATAGCGTTTTTCATCAAACACACCATAATTGGGTAAATTATGTTTGTTATAGATGCCTAAAACCTGACCATCTTTCATCACTGCAGCTGAGTTATAGCGATGACCATCTTCTGTTTGGTGAACAAAACCAAAGACCATAACGATGTCTTTTACTTCGCTTAATTGAGCAAACGCTTTTTGCGTACGTTTTTGTAAATTCGGGCGAAGTATAAGATCTTCCGCTGGATAGCCTAGTGTGGATAGTTCTGGAAAGACGATCAAATCAGCTTGTTGTTGTTTCGCTAAATTAGCTTGTTCAACCATCTTTTGAGTATTTGCGTCAATATTGCCAATATGCGGAGAGAATTGAGCAAGGGCAATTTTAAAATTTTTCATTCAAACCTAATCCTAAGTCTTAACTAATGATGATATGCAAGTTTTTGATTTGTATAAGTATAGTTTTTAAAAACAAATGCATATCATGGTGTCAAACGTTCTGTATCTTAAAGAAAAATGACAAGTTCACTAATATATACTAAATGCACATTTTTCTGCGTAAAAATAACAAGTTTTTCTGTATAAAACACCAAGATTTGTTGGTGGAATTTAGCATTTCTCAATATTTATGTTGGACTGAAGCATGATTGTGAATAAATTCTGTTGCCTGAGCGCTTTTTATCATATTTTTTCAAAATTAAATGACATTCCAATGACCACTATTGTGCTGAGCGGGGTATATAAAGCAAAATTTGTTTAAAAAAAATACATAATACTATCTTGCAATATAACTATATAAAATTATTAGTTTAATTACTTCAATGTGTTATTTGTTTTGCTTGTTTTTTATACCGTTCGTCGGGAATCTAATTGCGACACTTGAGTGTACATTTGTGCACTGCTATTATCCTAATTAATGTGAACGGGTGTACACTGTTAAGCATGCTTATCGAATGCCACCCAACATAAAGAGAGGTAACACATATGTCAGTTTTATTTTTTCTTGTGATCGCATCTATCTTGGCAATTGTTGTCGGTCGTGTCGGTACAGTTTTACTTCAAAAAACTGAGTTTGATCATATTTAGGAGATGAACATGTCAATTATATTATTTCCAGTTGTTGCATCTGCTTTAGCAATCGTTGTTGGTCGGGTAGGCACAATTTTATTGCAACAGCAAGATGAATCGAAGTAATACGATTTTAACTGTCACCTATAAATTAAATTAGAGAGGTAACAATAATGATGGTTCCTATGATTTTATTTCCTGTGGTTGCGTTGGGTTTAGCAATTGGTGTAGGACGTGTTGGTACAATTGTTAAAGATGCAATGCGTGTAGATTTTACGACTGAAATGGATGATGGTCATGAGCTCAAATCTGAAAGCGAAAAAGGTTCTGCTGCGTAAAGTAGATTCTGATTTACTTACTTAAAAAGCCCTGTGGATAAAATAACAGGGCTTTTTATTTTTTAAGAATAATATTAGGGATTTTTTTGAGGAAAATATCACGAGCGATGTCTCCCTGTTGTTCAATATTGTATTGAGTAAATGCCTTACCCTCAACAAACTGATATTTATAGGGGTTATATAGTTTTAGACTTAAATAATAACCCAGTTGTAATAGAGCGCCTTTTAAAATGACATTGGTTTGTTGTTGATATTGAAGAATATGGGTAAGTTCATGAATAAAGATGCTTTGTAAAGTAATTGAGCATCTTGAATAGTCTGAATGGAAATACTTTTGATGGACATATAAATTCCCGTTTGGCGCAATAAAAATATTAGCGGGTTGCCAAGGTAAGTAGGGAATATTAAAAATTCTAATTTTTGAATAATCAATAAGATCACCAAAGACGGGGCGAGCCATCTCAATCTCTGCTTGAGTGAGTCCGCGATAAGCAAATTCATTTATCTTAAAATGAACAATCAAACTAGAAATGAATCTCGCTTTTAATTCTTGAGTCAATCGATACCAAAGTTTGAACATTTTGAGAATCTAAGGTGGGTGGTGTTTAAGAAATTATCTAGTTTTTTAATAGAGCATCTAAAGAAAAACCCCAGTTAAAACTGAGGCTTTACAACAACTAAAATGATAATCGCAAATAAAAGTAGTGTTGGCATTTCATTGAAAAAGCGCCAAAACTTATGCGATTTGTAGTGTGCGTTACCAATTAACTTTTTGCGATAATAACCACACACAAAATGGTAAATCACCAATAATCCAACCAAGCCGACTTTAAGATAAAACCATATTGCCTCATGGTAATGTCGGGTTGCATCGCCCCATTCAACGAGAAAGTGGGCAGTCACTAATGTGGCAATCATAGACGGCCACATAATGCCGCGATACAGTTTACGTTCCATCACTTCAAAGCGTTGATGACTAATCGTATCTTCACTCATGGCATGATAAACATAAAGCCGTGGTAGATAGAATAATGCCGCGAACCAACATACCACAGCGATAATATGTAATGCTTTTACCCACAAGAAAGCATCAGAAGGTGCATCCATCGATAGTCCTACGTGTGTATTTCACGTGGGATTAGGCATCCCACTTCTTGAAAATAAGGCAGGCGTTAACACCGCCAAAACCAAAACTGTTACTCATTACAGTATTCAGTTTCGCATCACGTTTTTCAAGTACAATATCGAAACCTTGTGCGCCTTCATCTAACTCAGTCACATTAATATTTGGCGCAATAAAATCATTTTGCATCATTAATACAGAATAAATTGCTTCTTGAACGCCTGCTGCGCCTAAGCTATGACCTGTCATTGATTTAGTTGAACTAAATGCAGGTACTTGACCTTCACCAAATGCACGTTCCATCGCTTTAAGTTCAGTAATGTCACCTGCTGGTGTAGATGTACCATGTGTGTTGACGTAATCAACTTTTTCTACACCATTTTGTTTAGCTTCATCCAACGCCATGAGGATACAGCGCGTTGCACCTTCACCTGATGGTGCAACCATGTCGGCACCATCGCTATTTGCTGCATAGGCAACAACTTCTGCCAGAATGTTTGCTCCACGCGCTTGAGCATGTTCAAGAGATTCAAGGATCACGAAACCGCCACCACCAGCGATGACAAATCCGTCACGGTCTTTTGAGTATGGGCGTGATGCTGTTTCAGGTGTGTCATTGTATTTAGAACATAACGCACCCATGGCATCAAACAATAGACTTTGTGACCAATGATCTTCTTCACCACCACCTGCAAGCATTAAATCTTGTTTGCCTAGTTGAATGAGGTTATAAGCATAACCAATTGCATCAGCAGAAGTTGCACAAGCACTCGTAATCGAGTGAGCAATACCTTGTAATTTTAAAGCGACACCAACGTTTGCAGTGATGGTATTACTCATGTTACGAGGAACGAAGAATGGTCCAATTTTACGTGCACCTTTTTCTTCTAATAATTTAACCATCTCTGCAACAGAAGCAGTTGAGTTACCACCACTACCACCTGCAATACCGTAACGTGGGTTATTTGCTAAATCTTCTGGTTTGAGGCCAGCATGTTCTACTGCTGCGATGGCAGCGTTATACGCATACATCGCGCATACACCCATAAAGCGTTTCAGCTTACGGTCAATTCCCTCAAAATCTTGTTCGGCAGCTGCACTGACATGACTCTTAAAGTTAAGTTCAGCATAAGTTGGGTTAAAACGTGTCCCAGAGATTCCATTTTTTAAAGAATGAGTCACCTCTTCTAAAGAGTTACCGATGCATGAGTTAATGCCCATACCAGTGATTACAACACGTTTCATTTACAGATCCCTTTTATGGTAATACTAAGCCATGTATATCATCACTATGTGAAATAATGAGGAGAAGATAATGATTAAAACGGCTTATGTGTGAATGACATCATGATAGCAGAAAGGTTTTTTATTTCTTATGGCAAATTTTATGTCTATTTTCAGTTGTGTAAATTTTGGTAAAGATCAAGTATATGTGAATAAAAGATGATGAATGTACTCAGATAAAAGTTGAGATAAATCTGTATTCAACCTAGTATTTACTTAGAGATGCACACAATATACTACAGAGGTACTTGATGACAAAATCTAAAAACAAACCAGCTTCAGGTTTATTTGCACAAGCCTTTGGAGTGGCTAAAAAGCTCAGTTCTGAATTGCAAAAACTTCAGGTTGCCCCAACGACATCGGGTAAAGAGCCTGAGCGTGTTGCAAATGTAATAGAAGGAAATGCTCGGATTAAAAGTCCATTTGAAGTGGAAAAATATGAAAGTCCACAACAGATGTTGCGTCAACAATTTCCTAAACTTTCTCATCAGTTGTTAGGGCGTCATTATACTAAAGTGAATAATGTCGCATCTTTTATTTCACCAGACTTAAGTGAGAAGGTTTCTGATTATTTATTTCAATGGCTAAATGAATTTAGTTCCAATAGTTCATTAACCGAAAAAATCTTAGATGAAGCTGGTGTCACAGACATTATGGAGCTTACCAAAGACACAGGTCGCTCCCAGCGTTTAAGTCAAGCATTAATTGAACAGAATAAATTAATCGCAGCTGCGCAGGGTGTCGTAACTGGTGCGACAGGTGTCTGGGGGGCTGCGATTGATATCCCAGCATCTATTGTTTTAGCCTTGAGAACAATATATCAAACAGGGCGTTCACATGGTTTTGATTTGGCTGATGAAGCTGATCAGGATGTGGTGGCATATATTTTTAAAGAAATTGATTTAGGTTTAGTTGCTGAAAAACAAACTTTGTTATTGGCATTGAAAGCGCTAAAATCAATGTTAGAAACCCATGACTTACAACAGTTCCAACAGCTTCTTGGGTCAAATAATGATGTAGAGTTGGTGAAACAGTGGTTGGTCGATGAGCAAGGTCAATTCAAATGGGGGTGGTTAAATCACATACCCCAAGTTTCAGTAATAGGGAAATTAACCCCCATTGCTGGTGCGGCACTAGGTGGTTTTTATAGTTGGAAACTGTTAGAAGATGTCGGACATAAGTCTCAATCCGTATTTGGTGCAGCACGCTTTTATCTGAATGAACATCCGAATGAACAGGTTTCAGCACTAGATGCATATTTTAAGGCTGAAACCTTGCTGCGAAAACAGCCTTCTAAGTATTTGAGTGATATGGATAATACATCATTAAAAGCAAATGATTTGAAGAATGATGTGATTACTCATGTTGCAGTACAGCTGAAAAAAGATGAGTTAGCTCCTAATGACGATACAGTAGGTGAGGGGTTGCAGCAGCTTGCTGAGCAATATGTAGTTGAACATGAACATACCGAACAACAACCTGCTTTAAAAGCCGAAGACAATGATGAATCGTTAGTAAATGAACAGAATACTATTGATGAGCAATCAATGATTGATATAGAACCAGCGTCAACAAAACATAGTTAATTGCTACATGATGTTTTAGTCAGCAAAAACACAACAAACATCGAAAATGGTCAACACTTGCAATGTTGACCATTTTTACTTCTTCGCTTACAATTATGTGCCCTTGAAAAGAGGTGCTTTTCCTTTTTTTGAGGTTGTTTAATAACGGGAGAATTGCCAAATGGCAACAACAAATCAGTTGATCCGTAAGGGTCGTACAACTTTGATTGAAAAATCAAAAGTTCCTGCGTTGAAGGCTTGTCCACAACGTCGTGGTGTATGTACACGTGTATACACAACTACTCCGAAAAAACCTAACTCAGCAATGCGTAAGGTTTGCCGTGTTCGCTTAACTTCTGGTTTTGAAGTATCTAGCTACATCGGTGGTGAAGGTCATAACTTACAAGAGCACAGTGTTGTTCTAATCCGTGGTGGTCGTGTTAAAGACTTACCAGGTGTACGTTACCATACCGTTCGTGGTTCTTTAGACTGTGCTGGCGTGAAAGATCGTAACCAGTCACGTTCTAAATACGGTGCGAAACGTCCTAAGAAGTAATTCTAGGAAATTTGCCCAAGCAACCCTTTAGCGTTTCGCTTGTTTGAATTCTTCATAGATTTGTAATTCAAGCGACGTATA
Organism: Acinetobacter suaedae; assembly: GCF_008630915.1. NCBI lineage: Bacteria > Pseudomonadati > Pseudomonadota > Gammaproteobacteria > Moraxellales > Moraxellaceae > Acinetobacter > Acinetobacter suaedae. Next base: position 2,480,983 of record NZ_CP043909.1, on the reverse strand, counting down.
GTAAGGCCAGCGTCGTGTACATGACACTTGTACAAACTGCTGGATCATCCTGAAGTGTCATAATATTAGGTGTATTAAAATGCCAAGACGTCGCGTAGTCGCTGCTCGTGAGATCCTTCCAGATCCAAAATTTAGCAGCCAAACAATCGCTAAATTCATGAACCACGTAATGCAAGATGGTAAAAAATCTATTGCTGAAAGTATCGTTTACGGTGCTTTAGATCGCGTTCAAGAAAAAAATAAAGTAGACCCGGTTGAATTCTTCGAGACTACTCTTGAAAAAGTTCGTCCTATGGTTGAAGTAAAAGCACGCCGTGTTGGTGGTGCTACTTATCAAGTACCTATGGAAGTACGCCCATCCCGTCGTACTGCCTTAGCGATGCGTTGGTTAGTAGATGCTGCTGCTAAGCGTTCTGAAAAAACGATGGCTTTACGTCTTGCTGGTGAGTTGCTTGATGCAGCTGAAGGTAAAGGTGCAGCGATCAAAAAACGTGAAGACGTGCATCGTATGGCTGAAGCCAACAAAGCCTTCTCTCACTACCGTTTCTAAGCGGATAAAACAGTCCCTAATCAGGAGAGTATTCATGCGTACTGCGGCTCGATTTAACATCGCTCTTTATCAAAGTGGGAGCTTTGCGGGTATTTAAGTTGTCTGCTTGGATATTCGTGCGCATCAATATAATTGGTGCGTCCTGTTTTAAATATAACATTTAGGAATGTAGACATCATGGCTCGCCAAACCCCTATTACTCGTTACCGTAACATCGGTATTTCTGCGCACATTGACGCAGGTAAAACAACTACAACTGAACGTATCTTGTACTACACAGGTGTATCTCACAAAATCGGTGAAGTACACGATGGTGCAGCTACAATGGACTGGATGGAACAAGAGCAAGAGCGTGGTATTACCATTACTTCTGCTGCTACGACTTGTTTCTGGTCAGGTATGGCTAACCAATTCCAACAACACCGTATCAACGTAATTGATACACCGGGACACGTAGACTTCACAATTGAAGTTGAACGTTCTATGCGTGTTCTTGATGGTGCGTGCATGGTTTACTGTGCAGTTGGTGGTGTACAACCTCAGTCAGAAACTGTATGGCGCCAAGCAAACAAATATCAAGTTCCTCGTTTAGCATTCGTGAACAAGATGGACCGTACTGGTGCAAACTTCTTCCGTGCTGTTGAGCAAGTTAAAACACGTTTGGGCGGTAACCCTGTACCAATCGTTGTGCCAATCGGTGCTGAAGATACTTTCCAAGGTGTTGTTGATCTTATCGAAATGAAAGCGATTATCTGGGATGAAGAATCTCAAGGTATGAAGTTTGAGTACGGTGATATTCCAGCTGACCTCGTTGATACTGCCCAAGAATGGCGTACTAACATGGTGGAAGCAGCTGCTGAAGCATCTGAAGAGTTGATGGATAAGTACCTTGAAGAAGGTGATCTTTCTAAAGAAGATATCATCGCTGGTTTACGTGCTCGTACATTAGCATGTGAAATTCAAGTAATGCTTTGTGGTTCTGCGTTCAAGAACAAAGGTGTTCAACGTATGTTGGATGCTGTAATTGAATTCTTACCATCACCTACAGAAGTTAAAGCGATCGAAGGTATCCTTGACGACAAAGACGAAACTAAAGCGTCTCGTGAAGCATCTGACGAAGCTCCGTTCTCTGCGTTAGCGTTCAAAATCATGAACGACAAATTCGTAGGTAACTTAACATTCGTACGTGTTTATTCTGGTGTTCTTAAACAAGGTGATCCAGTTTATAACCCAGTTAAATCTAAGCGTGAACGTATCGGTCGTATCGTACAAATGCACGCAAACGAACGTCAAGATCTTGATGAAATTCGTGCAGGTGATATCGCAGCGTGTGTAGGTCTTAAAGACGTTACCACTGGTGATACATTATGTGATGAGAAAAACATCATTACACTTGAGCGTATGGAATTCCCAGAGCCAGTAATTTCATTGGCTGTTGAACCAAAAACTAAAGCAGACCAAGAAAAAATGTCGATTGCTTTAGGTCGTTTGGCGAAAGAAGATCCATCATTCCGCGTTCGTACTGACGAAGAATCTGGTCAAACAATTATTGCTGGTATGGGTGAGCTTCACCTTGACATCATCGTTGACCGTATGAAGCGTGAATTCGGTGTTGAAGCGAATATCGGTAAACCAATGGTTGCTTATCGTGAAACGATTAAGAAAACTGTTGAGCAGGAAGGTAAATTCGTACGTCAAACTGGTGGTAAAGGTAAATTCGGTCACGTATATGTACGTTTAGAACCGCTTGATGTTGAAGCTGCTGGTAAAGAATACGAATTCGCAGAAGAAGTTGTAGGTGGTGTAGTACCTAAAGAATTCTTCGGTGCGGTAGACAAAGGTATTCAAGAGCGTATGAAGAATGGTGTCTTGGCTGGTTACCCAGTTGTAGGCGTTAAAGCTGTTCTTTATGATGGTTCTTACCATGATGTCGACTCTGATGAATTGTCGTTCAAAATGGCAGGTTCATATGCTTTCCGTGACGGTTTCATGAAAGCGGATCCTATCCTTCTTGAACCAATCATGAAAGTTGAAGTGGAAACTCCAGAAGATTACATGGGCGATATCATGGGTGACTTAAACCGTCGTCGTGGTATGGTTCAAGGTATGGACGATCTTCCTGGTGGAACAAAAGCAATTAAAGCAGAAGTTCCACTTGCTGAGATGTTTGGTTACGCAACTCAAATGCGTTCTATGTCTCAAGGTCGTGCGACGTATTCTATGGAATTCGCTAAATACGCTGAAACTCCACGTAACGTGGCTGAAGGCATCATCGCTAAGTTCCAAGCTGGCGGTAAAAAAGGTGACGACGAGTAATCTTTCGATTACTATATTACCCAACTAAAATTTAGTTAAAAAACCAAGCGCTCATGAGCGACCCTCATGAGCAGTTTATAAAGGAAGATCATCATGGCTAAAGCCAAGTTTGAACGTAATAAACCACACGTAAACGTGGGTACAATTGGTCACGTTGACCATGGTAAAACAACTTTAACTGCTGCGATTGCAACAATCTGTGCGAAAACTTACGGCGGTGAAGCAAAAGATTACGCAGCGATCGACTCTGCACCTGAAGAAAAAGCGCGTGGTATTACCATTAATACTTCACACGTAGAATACGATTCTCCAACTCGTCACTACGCTCACGTAGACTGCCCAGGCCACGCCGATTATGTTAAAAACATGATTACTGGTGCTGCTCAGATGGACGGTGCAATCCTTGTATGTGCAGCGACTGATGGTCCAATGCCACAAACTCGTGAACACATCCTTCTTTCTCGTCAGGTAGGTGTACCTTATATTCTTGTATTCTTGAACAAGTGTGACCTTGTTGATGATGAAGAATTACTTGAATTAGTAGAAATGGAAGTTCGTGAACTTCTTTCTACTTATGACTTCCCAGGTGATGACACTCCAGTAATCCGTGGTTCTGCGCTTAAAGCGTTAGAAGGTGATGCAGGTCAATACGGTGAGTCAGCAGTTCTTGCGCTTGTAGAAGCACTTGATTCTTACATTCCAGAGCCAGAGCGTGCAATCGACAAAGCATTCTTGATGCCAATCGAAGACGTATTCTCAATTTCTGGTCGTGGTACAGTAGTAACAGGTCGTGTTGAAGCTGGTATCATCAAAGTTGGTGAAGAAGTTGAAATCGTAGGTATCAAAGACACAGTTAAAACAACTGTAACTGGTGTTGAGATGTTCCGTAAACTTCTTGACGAAGGTCGTGCAGGTGAGAACTGTGGTATCTTACTTCGTGGTACAAAGCGTGAAGAAGTACAACGTGGTCAAGTACTTGCTAAGCCAGGTACAATCAAGCCGCACACTAAATTTGATGCAGAAGTATACGTACTATCTAAAGAAGAAGGTGGTCGTCATACTCCATTCCTTAACGGTTACCGTCCACAGTTCTACTTCCGTACAACTGACGTAACTGGCGCGATCAAATTACAAGATGGCGTAGAAATGGTAATGCCTGGTGACAACGTAGAGATGTCAGTAGAATTGATCCACCCAATCGCAATGGACCCAGGTCTACGTTTTGCGATCCGTGAAGGTGGTCGTACTGTAGGTGCTGGTGTTGTTGCGAAAGTAACTGCATAATTGCCCTAGAGTGATAAAAAAACACCCCTTTGGGGTGTTTTTTTATATCAATTGTTTGACAATTTTATTGAATAGTGTCCCAAACTGATACTTTGCTGTCCTTAACTGCACTTAATTGATTCATATAAAAACGTAATATAAAACTCAAGAAAATGAACAATAGAACTAAGTGGAATGCTCCACTTAAAAGGAGTTGGCGGCATGAATGCTAAAGTGAATATTTCCAACCGTGCAGGCGCAAGTTTTCCAGTACGTCGTATGAATTTTGATTTTGATCAAGTCCCTGAGTATTGGATGAATGGGTCAGCTGGACTGACACATTTTATGACGGCATTATCTGCATTATTTCCAGATGGTGAAAAATTATTTATCGATGCTGTGCGTGCTGTACGTTATCACCCAACAATTAAAGATGATGCTGAATTACAGAAAGAAATCAGTGCATTTATTGGTCAAGAAGCGATGCATACACAGGAGCATGTAAACTTCAATGCTTCTGCACAAAAATACGGTCATGATGTTCGATCACTAGAGCAAATAACAGGGCGCTATATTCAGTTTGCGCTTAAAAATTTTTCTAAAGTAGTGAAGCCATTTGGAATGACTAGAGAAATGGTCGACTTAACAGCAACCACAGCTTTAGAACATTTTACTGCAACGATTGCTTCTGAATTACTTCGTAATCAGCATATTCAGGACTTAATGACCGATGACACCATGTCATATATGTGGTTCTGGCATGCTGTAGAAGAAAATGAACATAAAGCAGTTGCTTATGATGTCTATGAGGCTGTATTTGGTAAAGGTCTTAAAGCTTATAGTTTACGTACTACAGCACTAGTCTTTGCGATGGCATTGATTTTTATACTTCAGTCATACTTTACTCTACGTTTGCTTCAACAAGATAAGAAGTTGAATTTAAAAGAGCTTGGTATGATTTATAAATATGGCTATAGTCCATCAAAAGGCATTATTACGGGTATGGCTAGTGAAATGTTGGCCTATTTCAGACCTCGTTTTCATCCAAATGATTTGGATACGGTACAATTACTGAAAGATTGGAAAGCGAAACTAGGTTTATAATTTTGTATTTTGAACTTTGTATGAGAGAAGGGCACATTATTGTTGCCCTTTTTTATTTAGGGGATGCTCTAATTTTGACATAGTGACATGTCCTAAGATGATGCTTTTGTGACCTTATATGCACTTATTTCATGCATGTGAATCAGCGTATAACTATAAATAGATCCTCATTATTCAAAAAAGTTTTAGGAGAACGGTATGAACGCTAAAGTCAATATTTCAAACCGAGCTGGTGCAAGTTTCCCTGTGCGTCGAATGGATTTTGAATTTGGTGAAGTACCACGCTATTGGGCAAATGGTGATGCGGCATTGACACATTTTATGACCGCCCTTTCCGCACTTTTCCCAGAGGGTGAGCAATTTTTTGTAAATAGCACACGTGCTGTTCGAAATGATCCTAAACTCGCAGATCCTAGATTACAAAAAGAAATCAGTGCTTTTATTGGTCAAGAGGCTATGCACTCTAAAGAGCATTTAGCTTTTAATGCATCTGCACAAGCGTATGGTTATGATGTGCGTAAATTGGAAGCACAGACTGGAAAAGTCATTCATACAGCAACAACGATTATTTCGACTGTGATGAAACCATTTGGTTTTACCAAAGAGATGATTGGTTTAACGGGGACATGTGCTTTAGAGCATTTCACCTCTACGATTGCGGAAGAACTGTTGAGCAATCCAGATATTCAGGCAATGTTCCAAGACGAAACGATGTATCATCTTTGGATGTGGCATGCAGTAGAGGAAAATGAACATAAAGCTGTTGCCTTTGATGTGTACGAGGCAATGTATGGTCAAGGTGTTAAAGCTTATTTTATGCGCTCGTTAGCTTTGGTCATTGCGATGGGACTTATCTTTATCACTCAATCCTATTTTACAGCGACATTACTTAAAACTGATGGTAAGTTGACATGGCGTGATACCAAATACATGCTGAAGTTTATGTATGGTTATAAAGGCTTTATGACACGTCAAATACCAACATTACTTGCATTCTTACGACCAAATTTCCATCCTAATGATGATGATACGACTGAACTATTAAATAAATGGCGTGCGGAATTAGGTTTTAATCCGAACTAAAATGATGGGCAATTTAGATTGCCCATTTTTTTATTCAAATTTTGGCTTAAATTGCTGATAATCTGCATCAGTATTTTATAGAGTAATAAGTCGTGATTCGATTGATGCAGGAAAGTGATTTAGAAAGCGTCTTCACAATTGAGCGTTTAGTGCAAACTCATCCATGGTCGAAGCAGCAATTCCAAGAGTCTTTAGCTTCTTATCAATGTACTGTATATGAACAGGCTGACCAGATAGTCGGATTCTGTATTTTGCAGCCTGTGTTAGATGAAGCAAACTTACTACTGATGGCGATCCATCCAAGTCAGCAGGGTAGAGGTCTTGGATACGAGTTGCTCGATTATTCTATTCAGCACTTAAAGAATGATCCGATTCAGATTTTTTTAGAAGTGCGTGAAAGTAACGCAGCGGCAATTCGTTTGTATGAAAAGTCAGGTTTTCATCAAATTGATTTACGTAAAAACTATTATCCAAATGTCGATGGTTCAAAAGAGCATGCCGTGATTATGGTCAAAACATGCACTGATGATTTTGCGGTGTTATTTAATAATTAAATTGTTCCATTCTGATGGGAGAGTACTCATTAAAGAACTTCCTAGTTGCTGAATTTCATTGCTAGAAAGTGGGCGATTGAGTCGACGCCATTGCCCATCAAGTAATAACTCGAGTGGTGTGTATTGTGATTTATAATTCATCTTGGATGAATGAGGAACCCAGTAACCTAGATAGAGGTAATCGAGATTCAGCGTTTTGACATATTCGATTTGCTTAAGAATCGCAAATACACCCAATGAGCGACGTTGTTCATCTGGATCAAAAAAAGTATAAACTGCAGATAAACCATCATCCATCAAGTCACAGGTTGAAACACCAATTAATTTTTGATCTTTCCAGAGCTCAATGAAGAAGCTTTCTGTGCAGCTGTGCACTAGAAATTTTTCAAATTGATCTAAACTCGCAGGATACATGTCGCCATCAGCATGCCTTTCGTTAATATAACGTTCGTATAAATCATAATGCTGTTGTGTGGCCTGAGATGTTGGCAAAATGCTCATCTGTAAATCTTGATTGCGCTTCCAAGCCTTTTTTTGGCTACTGTTCATTTTAAATTCTTGAATTGGTACGCGACAAGATAAGCATTGGCGGCATAAATGACATTCAGGGCGATAAATAAAATCACCGCTACGGCGAAAACCGACACGTGAAAGTTCTGATAACGTCACCACATCAATGCGGTGAATGGGGTCCAAAAATACCATACGAGCTGATTTGTTATCCAGATAACTACAGTCGTGTGGTGGAGTAATGTAGTACTGTAAGTCATTTAAAAGGGACTTGGGTTGGTATGATTTCATGAATCTGTCCCTCCAAGGTGTTCATCCGTTAACCGTCTAATTTCGCAAAAACTGCTATTGTTTTACTTGAAAATACACGTTCTTGATAACTTTTCCAATTGATAGAGGGGGCAATAATTACATCTTGTAACGATTTTAGATAAGCTTGGCGAGAAATTGTACTGGCACCTAGGCTTAACAAGTGGTCATTGACGAGTTGACAATCTATCCATGGTATTTGATTCTCTTGACCAATCAACATTAAAGTATAAAAAGCCATTTTAGAAACATCTGTTTGAGTGCTAAACATGGACTCGCCAAAGCAACCTTTGCCAATGCTCACACCATATAAACCACCAACAAGTTGCTCTTGCTGCCAAACTTCAACACTATAGGCATAACCTGCAGTGAATAATGCACAATAACCTTGAATAATATCTTCGCTAATCCATGTCTCGTCAGCATAACTTCGTGGCAATGAGCACGAGCGAATAACATCTTCAAAAGCATGATTAATGGTAATTTGATAATCATGCTTTTTCATATTGCGAATGAGCGATTTACTCGGTTTATATGTCTGTGGCTCAATGATGCAACGAGGTTCTGGACTCCACCAACAAATGGGTTCGTCCTCATTAAACCAAGGAAATAAGCCATGTGTATAAGCTTCAAACAAAGTAGCAGGGGAGAGGTCAGCACCAATACAGATTAGGCCTTGGCCATCAGGATCAGCTTCAATAGGGTTTGGAAAGATAAACTCGGATGGGGGAAGTGGTTGCATGATTCAATTAAGTAAATAATGACATGCTTAAACTATCTGAATGGAGCAACGTTGACAATCGCTTAGATTGTCAACGTGGATTGAACAATATGATTAGTTCAAATTGTCTAAATATTTTTCTGCATCCAATGCAGCCATACACCCAGAACCAGCTGAGGTGATCGCTTGACGATAAATACTATCAGCTACATCACCTGCGGCAAAAACACCTTCTACAGAAGCCGCTGTTGCATTGCCTGCTGTACCACTATGTACTTGAATATAACCATCGCGTAAGTTGAGTTGGCCAGCAAACATATCTGTATTTGGTTTATGTCCGATCGCTACAAACAGACCCTGAACTTGGATATCTTGAGTTGTTGCATCTTGAGTCGATTTGATACGAACTGAAGTGACACCTGTATTATCGCCAAGTACTTCATCGACTTGATGGTTCCAAATAATGCTGATTTTGCCTTCTTTTTCTTTGGCAAATAGGTGATCCTGTAAGATCTTTTCAGAACGTAAAGTATCGCGACGGTGTACAAGAGTCACATGTGCAGCGATATTTGAAAGATAAAGTGCCTCTTCAACAGCGGTGTTACCACCACCGACAACCATCACATTTTGGTTTTTATAGAAGAAACCATCACATGTCGCACAAGCACTGACACCTTGCCCCATAAAGGCAGCTTCAGACTCAAGACCTAAATATTGTGCAGTTGCACCTGTTGCAATAATTAGCGCATCGCAAGTGTATTCTTCCATATCGCCTTTTAAAACGAATGGGCGAGTTTTTAGATCCACTTCATTAATATGATCATAGACAATCTCTGTACCAAAACGTTCAGCATGGGCTTGCATACGTTCCATTAATACAGGGCCTGTTAATCCTTCAGGGTCACCTGGCCAGTTATCAACTTCAGTGGTCGTTGTAAGTTGACCACCAAGCTGCAAACCAGCAATCAGGGTTGGTTTTAGGTTAGCACGTGCCGCATAAACAGCTGCACTATAACCTGCAGGACCAGAGCCCAAAATAATTAACCGTGAATGTCGAGCGCTCATTAAAGAACATCCTTTTTATATTGAAACTGCTAAAATTATACGTGAAACCAAAGACGAGTGGGTTAAATCCATCAGGATAATATTGATTAACTTAATCGAATTAGGCTATATCATTCCTGACGAACAAATTATTGCAAAAATACGTGTCGGAAATGTGAATAGCTCCCGATGTTAACAACAACAGTAAATAATCGTGCATCTTTTTTGTAAGAACGAGTGCATAATATTAGACTTATTGATTAGGGTCGCTAAGGCCTTAAGTAATATACCAACAAATAACGAATTGGGTTACAGGACTGTATATGACTGCGGTGTCAAGTGTTTATGCACAACGCTTTTTAATGACATTATTTTTGATTTCTTTTGGCATTTATTTATTTCTTGCCACAGTAACTTATACACCATTTGATCCGGGCTGGATGCATATATCGAGTGATACCCAACATGTTTCAAATGCGAGTGGTGTAGCAGGTGCTTGGATCGCAGATTTGCTCTTTGGCTTTTTAGGCTGGGCAAGTTTGTTACTTCCATTGTTTCTGTTTATAGAAGCGATCCAAGTCTGGTGGCCAAGAAGCTTTTTGAATCGCCCATTTCGTTACGCAGCACAGTTTTTCTTAATTCTGTCGATATCTAGCCTTTTGTATTTACATTGGAATACACCAGCTGACACCTTAGATAATGCCGCTGGAGGTATTATTGGTTATGAGTTAGGGCAAAGTTTGTCGCAAATTTTGACCATCTATGGGGCGACCATTTTTTTATTTGCTTTTAGTGTATTGCTATTAACATTGGCTTTTGGAATCCAATGGGATAAAACTTGGAGCGTCTTGAAAAATACTCCTGTGTATTTACAGGATTTATTTTACCGAAATGTACCTCAAAATGAATCAGCTTATGATCGTACTGAACAGTTGGTTGCAGTTGATAATACTAAAGAAAATAAGCAAGCAGCCAGTTCAGTTGATTCAATTGAATTAGACGTAGATCAAACAAATTTAAATCCTGATGAAGATATTGTTGTCGAAAAATCAATCAAAACGGATGATCGTCATCACCAGCAACTTGCTGAAAGATTATTTGCAGATGTTGCAGCAAAAGAGTTACGAGATAATACTCAATCTAAAGAAATACAAAAACATGATGATTTTGAGCAAACATTGCAACGTGCACATCAATTGGAAACAGAGAGTCAGCGTTTAGTTCAAACAGGTGAAGTGTGGCGTGCATTGCAAAGTGATGATGCCAATCATAAGCAAGAAATTGATGCACTTCTCAGAGCTGCAGAAGATGATATGAATCCTTCTAAAGAGCTCCCATCACAACCACAAACAAGACAGGTGACTCAACAAAACCATCATGACGGATTGGATTGGAATGATGATCAAATTTTTGATGAGTTACTTGCTGCTGTGCCGAATAGTAAAACAGCATCAGATGCGCATACGCCATTTACACAGCAACAAGAAATGCCATCCAATGTGACCTCTCATATTGAAGAGGCAGCATTCGATCGTGAAATCAATGCGTTGATTACTGAGTCAGAGAAGACAAACGTTGTACCATCACATAATTCTCGTGTGCAAAATACAATCCAAGATGACAAACATGCTGCTATGGCAGAGGATTTTGATGATTTTAATGACCTTCTTGTCGATGACGAAAATGAGAAAATCATCTCTCAACCTACAAATTATGCTCAATCATCTGCATTTGTAAAAGCACCGATCGATGTGAATAAACCGAAAGAGGCATTATCTAAAGAAGCATTTATTGAAGCTTGGCAGGAAACTGCGGGTAAAACTGAGTCTGATTTAGATGTCGATATGGATGATGACTTTGATCTCGATGCGCCATTAACAGATGCCTTTGGTCGTCCAATGTCACGTGCGATGCAAGTGGCACAGAAACGACGTGATTTGCCGACTTTACCAGGGTTAGAGTTACTGGATGATGTTGATCCAAATAAAAAAGTGAATTTTACTGCTGAACAGTTGGCCCGATTATCAGAACTTTTAGAGATTAAATTACAAGAATTTAATGTCAAAGCTCAGGTGGTTGAGGCACAACCAGGTCCTGTCGTTACACGTTTTGAACTTGACCTTGCACCAGGTGTTAAGGCATCTAAAGTTACCAATATTTCTCGAGATTTGGCTCGTTCTATGTCGATGGCATCGGTCCGTGTGGTTGAAGTTATCCCAGGTAAACCGTATATCGGAATTGAAGTACCAAATAGTACGCGTGAAATGGTTCGTTTGATTGAACTTTTGGAAACACCGGCTTATCGTGATCCAAATGCTTTGATAAGTATGGCGATGGGTAAAGACATTTCAGGAAATCCGGTACTGACTGATTTAGCAAAAGCACCACATATGTTGGTTGCAGGAACCACAGGTTCTGGTAAATCCGTTGCAGTTAACTCGATGATTTTATCGATGTTATTGAAATATACACCAGACCAACTGCGCTTGATTCTTATCGACCCAAAACAGCTTGAATTAGCCAACTACAACGACATTCCACACTTATTAACGCCTGTTGTAACCGACATGAAAGATGCCGTCAGTGCATTGAATTGGTGTGTAAATGAAATGGAACGTCGTTATAAGTTGATGTCGTTCTTAAAAATTCGTAAATTGAGTGACTATAACCGTAAGGTTGAAGAAGCGATTGCCAATGGTGAGGATTTGATTGATCCGACTTGGAAGCCAAGTGATTCGGCTACCCAAGAACGTGCTCCACGTTTAACACCATTACCATCAATTGTAATTGTTGCCGATGAATTTGCAGATATGATTATGCAGGTTGGTAAAAAGGCTGAAGAAATGATTACCCGTCTTGCACAAAAATCTCGTGCAGCAGGGATTCATTTACTGCTTGCGACTCAGCGACCATCTGTAGACGTGATTACGGGTTTGATTAAGGCGAATATTCCTACGCGTGTTGCCTTACGTGTGAACAGTAAAATTGATTCACGTACGATTTTGGATGCGGGTGGGGCTGAAGACTTGCTTGGGCACGGTGATATGCTGTTCTTGGGACCTGGTAAAATTGAGCCTGAACGTGTTCATGGGGCATTTATTAGTGATGATGAAGTAAACCGTATTTGTGATGCATGGCGTGAGCGTGGCGAGCCAGACTATGTTGATGAAATCTTAACGCCATTTGATGAAGAACCAAGTTCTCGTGGTTTTGAAGATGGGGATAGTGATCCAAACCGAGATGCGCTCTATGATCAGTGTGTTGCTTTTGTGCTTGAAACCCGTAAAGCTTCTACATCGTCTCTACAGCGTAAATTTAGCTTGGGGTATAACCGTGCTGCACGAATCATTGATCAAATGGAAGAGAATGGTATTGTCAGCGCGATGGGTGCAAACGGGAAGCGAGATATTTTAGTATGATTTTATTTTAACGATAATAATCCACTAAGAAAGCCTTAGTTTTGAGGCTTTCTTTTTTATATTTATTTATTTTTATATGGTAAAAATCACATTTTTTATTTAAGCTTGGCCTTTCAAATCTCAACTTTGAGGTGAGCTGTGTTAGTTGCATTAAGTACACTAATTTTTATTCATTTTTGTGCATTAATTACGCCTGGACCAGATTTCTTTTTGGTTTCACAAACTGCAATTAGTCGCTCTCGAAAAGAAGCGGTGTTAGTTGTCTTAGGTATTTGCATGGGAGCAATGCTATGGTCACTGCTAGCACTGATGGGGCTTAATATCATTTTTGAAAAGATGGCTTGGTTAAAACAAGGTCTTTTGATTGCAGGTGGCCTCTATTTGTGTTGGCTTGGGTATCAAATGTTGCGTTCTGCTTTTTCAAAAAGTAATCAAGCCGTAAATCCGATTACCTTACCGCAATCACCTTATCTGTTCTTTATGAAGGGTTTGTTGACTAATCTTTCAAACCCTAAAGCCATTATTTATTTTGGTAGTGTATTTTCTTTATTTTTAACCAATCCTTTATTCGATCAACATCATTCTCTACTTTTTATCATTGTTTCAATTGAGACAGCTTTGTGGTTCATGTTGGTGGCTTTTGTTTTTTCATTACCGGCATTTCGTACCGCGTATCAAAACTTTGCAAAATGGATCGACGGTGTTTCAGGCGGAATTTTCACCTTATTGGGTGTATATTTGATTGGAAGTCGATAATTCTATTAAAAAAAAATGCCTGCATTACGCAGGCATTTTTTTTAAGCGAATTTTGCTAAAACTTCTAGAAATCCATCTTTTTGGCGAGGAAATTGTGCAATCACGTCATGAATGCGTTGTCCTTCAGGGTTGGTCGCATTTAAATCACGGCCATCAGCTAGAAACTGAGTAATTAAACGCTCATAATCATGTGGACGCATATGTTTGAATGCATGATAAAGCACATGAAAGTCAGCATTTACACCTGTTGGAGGAAGTTGGTTAAGGTAGGCAAAAACACGCTCATCTGACCATTCTTCGTTGAAAGTTGCTGGCTGTGATAATGCCATATCAATCTCCTCAGTTTTAAAATAATAAAGGCAAAAACCGAAGGGTATTTTGCCTTTATTTGAAAAAAATCGCTAATGAAAAAACTTCTATCGATCTTCAGGTAAATTGATATTCATTTCTAACATTTCGATATTTGCTTCTGAACGGACTTGCATTTGGATATGTTGTTCGTCCACACCGCGCACATAACGACTAACGACTTGCATGATTTCTTTTTTCATTTGGTCGATTTTGTCTTGGCTTAAACGGCGACCTAAACCTTGTTCAGATGCAACGATCACCTTCAAACGATCTTTGGCAGTTTGTGCACTTGATGGTTTTTCTTCACTGCTAAATAGTTTACTCCAGAATCCTGCCATCATTACGCTCCAAATAGTCTAGCTAACCAACCTTTTGGCTGTACCACAATGTGTCGATATGGACGTTCTTCACCAAGAAAACGTGCCACTAAATCATCATACGCTTGCCCAGCTTTAGTGTCTGAGTAAAGAATAACCGGTTTACCTTCATTTGATGCTTGTAGCACGCTTGGGCACTCCGGAATTACCCCTAAAGTTGGTACACGTAAGATATCTTTAGAAATATCATCTATCGTTAACATTTCTTGTCGATCAGCACGTTCGGGATTGAAACGAGTGATACATAGATGTTTGCGAATACGGCCTTCATTTTGCTCTACCTTTTTGGTCTTACTATCAAGCATACCAATAATACGGTCAGAGTCACGAACAGATGAAATCTCTGGGTTTGTTACGATGATTGCTTCATCAGCGTGATACATCGCTAAAATTGCGCCACGCTCAATACCCGCTGGTGAATCACAGATGATGTAATCAAATTCTTGAGAGAGTTCATCGATTACACGTGCTACGCCTTCATCACTTAAGGCATCTTTGTCACGAGTTTGTGATGCAGGTAAGATATATAAATTCTCAATTTCTTTATCACGTATAAGTGCTTGTTGTAAGCGTGCTTCATTATTGATGACATTCACAAAATCATAAACTACGCGGCGTTCGCAGCCCATGATCAAATCAAGATTACGTAGACCTACATCGAAATCAATTACAACAGTTTTATGACCACGTAGGGCTAAACCTGTTGCAAAAGATGCACTTGTTGTAGTTTTACCTACACCACCTTTGCCTGACGTTACGACAACAATTTTGGCCACCGAATCCACTCCTATTTATGGTCATACACCCCTGAAAGGGCTTTTTTGGTGTTTATAAATTAAAACTGCAAGGCTTCAAATTCAAGTTCTTGCTTGTTATTTAAATAAATATGTACTGGCTTTTGAATCATATCTTTCGGTATGTCATCAGCTACACAATAGGTTCCAGCAATAGAGACTAGCTCTGCTTCAAGTGAATTGCAAAAAATGCGTGCTGATGTATGTCCGCCTGCACCTGCAATGACTCTACCACGAGCATTGCCATAAATGTGAATATTTCCAGATGCAATGACTTCCGAGCCACTGTTCATACCCGCATTTAAGATAATATCGCCTTGATCTTGTACTAAACATTGTCCAGTACGCAAAATCTCATCATGATAAGAGGTGATATGCGTACTCGCTGTATTTTTTTGTGGTGTTTGTATTGCAGAACTATTGGCTTGATCTTTGGCTTCATGTGCAATGACTTGCTCTTTTGATGCTTTGATCCGTTGCAAAGGTTGGTCTGCAGGTAAAACAGGGAATTGGATTGCACGCGCTTCGTCACCTAAAATACCATCAATTACAGCCATTGGTTGCAAACCAAGATCAATCAAGAGCTGAATCAGAGCGATTAACTCTTGCTCGACGGTACTGTCTATAATGACTAAAGTTCCTAAATAGGAACCTTCATTTAATGTGCTTGTTAATTGCTGTCGGATCGCATTGTGGTCATTTGTGTCGAATACCAATCGACTAAAATTCACCATTCTGCCCGTAATCCGTATATCAGCCATAATGTATCCTTCAGGGCTTTAAGCACTCTAGTGTGTTATAAATAAAAGCAAATGCTAGAACAAATTACATCAATTCTCTAGCGTGATTGGTAAATTTTCTTGTAATCATTCCGCTTTTTTGTGCAATTGATCATTTTCGGAGAGCATTTCTTGCCATTGTTTTACTCGAACTTGTTTTTGTATCGCATCAATACTTTCAAACACCACTGATTTCACAAGTTCTTCTAAATATTGATTGTCAATATTGATCTCACTGACTTTTTCTGCGATTAGTTGAAAATTTTCATTAGGTTGTTGCGGCGTGCCTGCGGTAAAAGGTTCGATTAAACCTGCACTGATATTTTCTCCTAAACGCTGTCCGATACTTTGAATCTGTTGCTCAATCCGTCCACCGACGATTGGGATAAGTCGTAATAGCTGTGTTAATTCAGGTGTGTCCTCAATGGCTTGATTCACAATTTCACCGACTTTCTTCGTGATTAAGGGTTGCTGCTGTTGGAGTGCCGTTGCTAATGATTCTTGTAATAATGAGGACAGTGTGATGACAAAGAGTTGCCGATGATGATCCACTAGATCATGAATCGTTTTTTGATGGCTACTATTGGTTTTTAGTTCATGTTTCAAACCATCTAAGACTGTAATGACCACGCGATCAGACAGTTCTTCCATTACGACACGATAATAGAATAAAAGTGTCCGTTGGATTTTTTCTGGAATCACTTGATAACCCATTTCATATAAGCGATAGGCAATAATCCCTGCACGAAATAGGCGTAAAAAACGTAAGAAGGGGATAATGGCTAAAATTTCATAGAAATGAATAAATGGAAACCACCACCAACGTGCATGGTGCTTATATATTATTGCGACAATCCAACGAACCACTAACTCAGCGATGAGAAAAATAATAAACCAAGCTTCGGTGGTAATCACCCATGGATGTAGATAGGTCCGGTAGAACTCAAGGACATTAAGGAGATGGATTTGTTGGAATAACCATTCTCCTAATGAACTCATTAAAAAAAGGTTCATCCCTAAGCAGAATAAGTTAAACACAATAATAAACACCATAAAGATGTCATAGATCAGAAACAATCGGAAAGCCCAACTGTTTTGATCAACACGATGGTATTTAGACTTGGGTTTTGTATTCTGTTGAACCATCTTTTACTCAACCTGTGATGCTGCGGAGTATTTTGCTTTCATTTCACTAATGAGTTGGTCTTTTTCTGTCCATATTTGGTCAACCCATTTTTGGAAACGTTCGCGGTATTGGGGATCATCTTCGTAATCACCGCCGATTACCCATTGAGGAATTTCAATTTTACGAATATCTACAGCAATACGGGAAACATCACCTAACCAAAAATCACTATATTCAGGTGCACCATCTGGATAAACAATAGTCATATCGACGAATGCATCAATTTGATCACCTAAGATATTTAAAGCAAGTGCCAAACCACCAGCTTTAGGTTTGAGTAGGTTTTTATATTTGGATTGTTGTTTATCGTGCTTTTCAGGTGTAAATCGCGTGCCTTCTAAATAGTTGAGTAGGGTAAAAGGCTGACTTAATAGCTGTTCACAAGCTTTACGTGCTTCGAGCATATCTCTCGATTTTAGTTCAGGATTTTTTGCGATTTGCTCTTTGGTATGACGTTTCATCATTGGGAAGCCTAGAATTTTAAAAGCTTGACCAACGAAAGGAATGAAAATGAGTTCCCATTTTGTGAAGAAGCGTGTTAGGGGCATACGAGTTAAACCAAAATATTGATTCACTGTTGTATCAACCCAGCTTTGATGATTACAAACCATCAAGTAACGTCCTTGTAAATTAAGGTCTAGGTTTTCATCTATACTGATATCCCAATGTAAATCAGGTAATACATTGTCAATTAACCAATTATTTACACCTAACCAGCTATTGGTAATTTGGATATTGGTTTCATCGACTTTTGCTGACTTCTTAAACAATTTTGTCAAACCTAAAGCAAGTACAGGTGGACCATGTAAGAAAGTGCTTCCTGTGATGACTGAGCCAACAGTTAATCCCTTACCAATTTTTTGCAAAAAGGATGCTTTTTTATTTGCGGTAGACATAAATCGAACCTTGAGTGCAGCTGTTTTTAAAATGAGATGTTCCAACTATAAACAACAGAAATTGAAATACAACCGTATATTTGACGAACTGATAATTTTTATCTCTTGTGTTGAGCATTAGATATATGAAGCATAGAAAAATGTGTGAACGATTGAAATATCAATGCATCAGAAGTTATACAATTGTATGGCAGCAATTTGTTAGGCTTTAAACAGATGGGTAAAAGAGAATAACAATGGAGAAAATGTGATGCTTTATGCAAGTAAAATGCATCAAAGTATTACAAAAATATAAATAAACCGTTTATTATTAACAAAATATCAATGGTGTGCTTTTATTTTTTGATTCATCATTTACCAAGACAACAAAATACATAGACAGGAGCTACGCAATGCGTGCATTAATGATTTCAACACTCGTAGGGGCTGGATTGGTTCTTTCTGGTTGCCAAACTACAGGTAATAATATTGGCGGCGTAGAATATGATAAAGCTGCTTTAGGCGCATTGATTGGTGCTGCTGCAGGTTACGGTGTTTCTAAAGGAAATGCGAATACCAGTAAACAAAATAACCGTGCTGCTGCAATTGGTGCAGTTTTAGGTGGCGCAGGTGGTTTATATCTTGACAATAAAGAGAAAAAACTTCGCCAACAAATGCAGGGTACTGGTGTAGATGTAGGTCGTAATCCAGATGGTTCTGTTCAATTGATTATGCCAGGTAGCATCACTTTTGATACGAATAAATCAAACATCAAACCTAACTTCTACGCAACTTTAAATAAAGTAGCGCAAGTTTTAGGTGAAGATAACCAAAGCGCGATTTTAGTGACTGGTTATACAGACAACACTGGTAATGATTCAATCAACATTCCTTTGTCTCAAGCACGTGCACAATCAGTTAAGAACTATTTAACTGGTCAAGGTATTGCAGGTAGCCGTATTGATGCACAAGGTTATGGTTCATCAAACCCAATTGCAGATAATAGTACTGCTGCTGGTCGTGAACAAAACCGTCGTGTTGAAATCAGTATTTATGCGAAACAATAATTTGTTTTGACTAATTAAAAACCACCTTCGGGTGGTTTTTTTATGCGGAAAAAAATCATAGCGACAAGCTATGGCGTAATCGTGGCTATGACTCATCATAATTTATACATATCCCAAGATTTATTATTGGGATTATAAAAAAGAGATGACTATAATTGTGCTCGGAAAATCAGGCTCGGAAACGAGAGAGGAATTACAAGATGTCATCTGCCAGTCAATTGAATGACAAGCAACTTGAAGCCATGAAGTATGTTCAGGGGCCATTGTTGGTGCTTGCAGGTGCAGGTTCGGGTAAAACTTCAGTGATTACACGAAAAATTGCTTTTTTAGTACAACAGTGTGGGATCCCAGCGTATCGTATTACTGCGATGACATTTACTAATAAAGCTGCACGTGAAATGAAAGAGCGTGTGGGTAAATTACTGTCACGTGAAGAAGCCAAAGGGCTATCAGTTTCGACTTTCCATACTTTTGGCTTGAATTTATTACGTTTAGAGCTAAAAAACTTACCGCTTAAAGCTAATTTTTCTATTTTAGATGCAGATGATTGCAAACGTATTCTGATGGACTTGATGCAACGAGATAATATGTCAGGTGCAGAAAGTAAAGAATTGATTGCAAAGGCCATGAAGAAAATTTCAGATTGGAAAAATGATCTGATCTTACCAGAGCAAGCACATTCAACTTGTGAAACTGTAGAAGATGTACAGCTTGCTCATTTATATCAGTTATATGAGCGCAATCTACGTGCTTACAATGCTGTTGATTTCGATGATTTGATTGTGATGCCAACACGTTTACTTCAAGAAAATGCTGAAGTTCGTGATAAATGGCAAAATCGCGTTCGTTACTTGCTGGTCGATGAATATCAAGATACCAATACTGCCCAATATACCTTAGTGAAGCTTTTAGTCGGTGTCATGGGGCAGTTCACTGCGGTAGGCGATGATGACCAGTCCATTTATGCGTGGCGTGGTGCAAAACCTGAAAATATGGCGTTATTGAAAGATGATTTCCATAATTTAAAAGTCATTAAGCTTGAGCAAAACTATCGCTCAACCAGTCGTATCTTAAAGGCTGCCAATGCTGTAATCGAAAACAATCCTCACATATTTGATAAAAAATTGTGGAGTGATAAAGGCCATGGCGAAAATATTCGTGTCATCACTTGTTTGAATGATGATGATGAAGCAGAGCGTGTTGTGAAAGATTTGATCACGCATAAGTTGATGAATGGCAAAAGCTGGAAAGATTATGCTGTGCTTTATCGAGGTAATTTCCAAGCACGTGTGATTGAAACCCAACTACGTCAAATGCAAATCCCATATAAATTGTCTGGTGGTCAATCATTCTTCGCCCGAGCAGAAATTAAAGATGTAATGAGCTATTTGCGCTTAATCATCAACCCTGAAGATGATAGTGCATTTTTACGTATCATCAATACGCCAAAACGCGCGATTGGACCAGTGACTTTAGAGAAGCTTGGATTATTTGCGCAAGAAAATACCTTATCCTTATTAACGGCTTCATCAGACCAGCGTTTATCGATGGTCTTACCAAAGAAAGCTGCAACACAGCTTCATGAGTTTGCTGATTTTATTGCAACTTTTACCCGTGAACTTCTCGATGATGATGAGCCTGTTCCTAAAGTTCGTCAGATGATCAATGAAGCTGGCTATATTGATTACGTTCGTGAGCAGGCGGCGACCCCTGCACAAGAAAAAACCAAAATCGACAATATTGAAAGTCTCTATACCAGTATTCAAAATTTGATTAATCGTACTGATGATGTAGATGAGAAAAACATCGAGAGTGTGATTCGGAAACTGGTGTTGCTCGATATGTTGGAGCAACAGCAGGAAGAGGAAGATACCGATAAGGTCAATTTGTTGACGCTTCATGCAGCAAAAGGTCTGGAATTTCCATATGTTTATATGATCGGTTTAGAAGAAGAGCTGCTACCGCATAAGAACTCGATTGCTTCAGAAACCATCGAAGAAGAGCGCCGTTTGATGTACGTAGGGATTACCCGTGCCCGTCAAGGCTTAACCTTGACCTTAGCAGAGCAACGTAAAAATGGTGGTCAAATGCGTCAAATGACGCCAAGTCGTTTCTTGGATGAATTGCCCCAAGATGATTTGGAATGGCATGGGCGTAAAAAGAAACTTGCTCCGAATGTAGATCCAAAAGAGCAAGCACAGCAGTATCTTGCTAACTTAAAAGCTTTATTGAAACGTTAGAAAATTGTAAATAGGAAGTCGGAATGAAAGTCCAAGTTAAAGTATTAGATGCACGTTTAGGTCAAGAATGGGCAATGCCTGCATACGCAACTCATGGTTCAGCAGGTTTAGATTTACGTGCATGTTTGGATGAAGCGATTGAGATTGCTGCAGGTGAAACTGTATTAGTTAAAACGGGATTAGCGATTTATATCGAAGACCCTAATTTTGCAGGGTTGATTTTGCCTCGTTCAGGCTTGGGTCATAAGCACGGTATTGTTTTAGGAAATTTGGTTGGTTTAATTGACTCTGACTATCAAGGAGAATTGATGGTATCTGTTTGGAATCGTGGACAGGCGACTTTCCGTTTAGAGCCAGGTGAACGTTTAGCGCAATACGTGCTCGTTCCAGTCGTACAGGCTGAATTTGAACAAGTGAATGAATTTGTCGCGACTGAACGTGGAGCAGGTGGATTTGGCCATACTGGTCAGCAATAATTTTAATCTTTGTTAAATTATTTAATGCAATGTTCTGTGACGGGGCGTTGCATTTCTTATATTGATTGTTCCTGTGATTTATATTACAAAGCAGCTGACCGACTATTTTAATTTTTCTCAACAAGGGTTAGCAAATTTCTTAATAGTATTTTGTTTCTGCAATAATTTTGATATATAAAAATAGGGGCTTATTGTGAACATAAAACATAAATTTCCTCTGAATATTTTTCGTGCTTATGATATCCGTGGAAAATTGACTAATCTCACACCAGCGATTATTCGTTCAATCGCTGTGGCTTTGGCAGCCCAATACGTTGAAGCAGGGCAAAAACAAATCGTAATAGGGTACGATGCGCGTTTAACTAGTCCAACATATGCCAATATTATTCAACAGATATTTGAGCATCAGGGATTGGAAGTCATTAACATCGGGTGTTGTTCAACACCGATGATGTACTATATCGCACGAGATTATGCTGGTAATGGCATTATGGTGACAGCCAGTCATAATCCTAAGTCTGACAATGGAATTAAATGGATTTTAAAAGGCGAGCCACCAAGTCCTGAAGCGATACAGCAGGTTGGCTTATATGCTGAAGGTTTCACTGATCAAGTAATCGAACTCCCAAATTTAGACCATTTCCATAAAATCATTCCCCAGTATTGTTTAAAGTATCAGCAAGCTTTGCTCAGCGATATTCAGTTATCTCAGCCTTTGAAAGTTGTTTTAGATGGTTTACATGGCTCCGCTGGTCGCTGTGCAAAGTCTGTTTTAGAGAAGTTGGGATGTGACGTTATCGCATTGCGTTGTGAGGCGAACGGACACTTTCCTGATCATGCACCAGATCCATCACATGCTGAACATTTAAAACACTTACAGCAGGCTATTATTTCTGAAAAAGCGGATATAGGGATTGCTTTGGATGGTGATGGCGATCGTGTGGTTTTGCTCGATGAGCAAGCACATATTATTAGTCCGGATCGTCTATTATCATTATTTGCACAGATGTGTTTACAGCAGCATCCACATAAAGAAATTGTCTTTGATGTTAAGTGTTCGCGAATGGTGGCAGATACTGTGGAGCAACTCAACGGAAAAGCTAAAATGATTCGTACAGGCAGCAGTTTCTTGCGCTCGTATTTATCACAATCGAATGGCCGAGCAGTATTTGGTGGGGAATATGCAGGTCATTATGTTTTTAATGATGGTCGTGGTTTTGGTTATGATGATGGTTTATACGCAGCACTGCGCGTGATGGAATATCTCACTCAATCTGAGGCAACAAGTTTATCTGAGTTATTTACCGCTTTCCCTGAGCGTTACTGTACAGAAGACATATATATCAGCACCCACGATGCTTCACCACAGCAAGTTTTAAATAATATTGAGATTATCAGTCATCGTTTGGCAGCACGATTAAGTAAAATTGATGGGGTAAGACTTGATTTTGACGATGGTTTTGGCATTATTCGAGCATCTAATACCGGTGAATACTTTACCGTCCGTTTTGATGCAGATAATCCAGATCGGTTAGTTGAAATTCGCCAGAAGTTTATTTCTATGTTGCAGGATCAATATCCACAAATTGCACAAGAACTTGCACAGTCTTAAGAAGGAGAGATTCATGCCACATGAGCATATCGGCATTGATAAAGCAAAAATTTTGATTGAAGCTTTGCCGTATATCCAACGCTTTGCTGGTAAAACGTTGGTCGTTAAATATGGTGGTAATGCCATGACTGATCCAGAGTTGGAAAGTTCATTTGCTCGTGACATTGTGTTGTTGAAAACAGTTGGATTAAATCCAATTGTTGTGCATGGTGGTGGACCTCAAGTTGACTCGCTACTAAAGCGTCTAGGGCAAGAGTCTGATCGTATTGATGGAATGCGTGTGACTGACCAAGCAACGATGGAAGTCGTTGAAATGGTATTGGGTGGTAGCGTAAATAAATCGATTGTCAATTTGATTAATCAGCACGGTGGTCGTGCGATTGGTTTGACTGGTAAAGATGGTAATTTATTACGTGCCCGTAAATTATTGATGGAAAAACAAGAAGCTGATGGCTCAACATCTCAAATTGATTTAGGGATGGTGGGGGAGGTCACTGGTGTAAAAACAGATGTGTTAGAGATGTTTACGCAAGGTGATTTTATTCCAGTGATTGCACCTTTAGGTGTGGATGAAGAAGGCAATACCTACAATATCAATGCTGATCTTGTTGCGGGTAAGGTAGCTGAAGCGCTGAGTGCAGAAAAGCTGATTTTATTGACCAATATCACAGGGGTATTGGATGAAAATAAAAACTTATTAACTGGATTGACTACGCAAGAAGTTGATCGCCTGATAGAAACAGGTGTGATTTATGGTGGTATGATCCCTAAAGTCGGCTGTGCTTTAGATGCAGTTAAAGGTGGTGTTGTGAGTGCTCATATTGTAGATGGACGTGTACCGCATGCAACGCTTTTGGAGATCTTTACAGATCATGGGGTCGGGACTTTGATTACTAATCGGGCGAAACACTAAAATACCATATAAAAAAATAAGACCTGCTATATAGCAGGTCTTATTTTTTTATATGGTATGATATTTATTTAATATTAAATAAATAACCTAATACGTACGGAAAAATTATGTTTTTTAAGAAAAGAATATTAGCTATTTTAGTTGTAAGTAGTTTATTAGTTGCTTGCGGTGGGGGCGGTGGTGCATCTACTGGAAATGATAATAATAAGATTGTTGAAAAGGGTGTTTCGGTAAAAACGATTAAAGAAATATCATTTCGCCCAGAATTATCAGAGTATTCAGTAAGTCTTGATAAAATTATTGCATATGATCAATCTTTAGCGACCTTAAATATTGTAAATAGATTGACTGCATCTACAGTCAGAATTCCGTTATCTGATTCAGCTGAAGTGATAAAGTTAAGCCCAAATGGTAAAAAGGCAATTGTTATTCATCCAAATCACATATCATATATTGATTTGGAAAAAGGCCAATTGCTTAAAACTTTCCCGAATGAAGGACCATATACGGATGGATTTCTTACAGATCAAGGGATTGGGTTCTTTTTAGGCATTAAAGATAGCCAAGCTTTTAGTAATGGTGTGGTGAAGCTTAATTTAAATACTGGTGTTAAAGAACTTCAGTTAAGTTCTAACAATTTTGGATTCTTCTCAGAATTAAAAGGGATTTACTCAGAAAAAACCAATAAAATTATCTTTACATACTTTGATGTTAGTCCGCGAGATTTAATTAGTATAAATCTTGATAAGAGTTCTACAAATGCAATCTCAACCAAGGATTCTCCATATCATGGCGATTATCCAATTGGGGGGAAGTTATTCTTTGACCAAAAACATGAGTATGTTTACAGCAGTGAAGGAACTTATTTTTATACGGCAAACTTGAACTACGGTGGAAGAATAAAAATGTTGCAAGATACATTTATTATTTCATTGATTCAAGATAAGTCTGTTAGTGATTTAAGAGTGTTGCCAGCCGTATATGGGACTTGGGAGCAGGAATTGAACTCTTATGTACCAGGTTATTTGAAATATTCGGGTTACGGTTATGGTGTTGTCACAGCTTATAATTTACCAGAGATTAATGGTGTTCAAAGCTATGGTATGAAATTGTTCCAAACAGCAGATAATAAAACATTAGCATTGGTTCAGATCGGTTCTAGTTTACCTTACGCTGCTAATTTAAAATATTATATTTTAACTTTGCAAGATTGATATTGAGTACATAGGCTTATAGGTACATCCTATAGGCCTTGCTGTCATTATCTCTTCATTTTTCATTCACTAAAATGTCATTAATACGATTTAAGGTAATTCTAGTCATAAGGAGCTTTCATTATGCTAGAAAAATTAAATCAATATCGTCAGACATTGACTCTACCATTACGTCAAAAACAAACTCAGAACCAATTCAGATTTGAGTGGGTTGATAATTTAAAAGAATTACAAGAAGTACAACGTTTTAGAGCAACACAATTTAGCCATCAATTTGGTATCTTGTTTGAAGATGGTCTAGATCAAGATTTATATGATTTTGGCTGTGAGCACGCGGTACTGCGAGAAAAATGGACCGGTGAAATTGTTGCTTATACTCGATTAAAATTATTCCAAGGCAATGAAATTGGGCAAAGCTATAGTGCTCAAGAGTTCGAGATAGTTCCTCATTTATCGCATTTACCGAGTGTTTTAGAAATTGGACGAACGTGCGTACATCCGAAGTTTCGTTCAGGTAAAGCATTATCTACTTTGTGGTTAAATTTGGTGCCGAAAGTGCTTTGGTCGATGCGTGCAAAATATTTAATGGGCTGTGTGAGTATCCATCTTGAAGATAATATCGCACGTGCGTATTACACACATCGTCAGATTCAACAATTAGCAGATCATCAGACCATAGATATTCGTTCGAAACGAGCATTTGAGCCTGAACGTCCAGATTTTAGTTTTCCACAAGATGAGCGTATGCCAAAATTATTCCAAACTTATCTTGGTATGCAATCAAGACTTTCAAAGCAAGCATATTATGATGAGGACTTTAAATGTCTCGATTATTTTGTGTTTTTGGAAGTGAATAAGATCGCAACATCTTTTGTTATGAATAAAATGGTGCAACGTTAATCAGATTCTACTAATAGTAAGCACATATTCAGATTTACAAGCGATCTATACCTCATGCACAATAGGCATAGATGTTATAAAGTTCAAAAGATATGTGCCAACTATTAGGAATGAATTGCGCGACACCCACAGATATCACTTTTTCATTTCGTGGATTTTCTCAACGAGCTGGGGTGACGTCTGATCATAGTGATGGTTTTGGTATTGCTTTTTTTGAAGATAAAGCATGTCGTTTGTTTGTCGATAATCAATCAGCAGTTGAATCACCAATTGCCGATTTGGTTCGAAACTATCCAATAAAATCACGTAATGTGATTGCACATATTCGTAAAGCGACACAAGGTAAAATCACCTTAGAAAACTCTCATCCTTTTTTGCGTGAGCTATGGGGAAGGCATTGGATTTTTGCCCATAATGGGGATTTATATGATTTTAATCCTAAGTTAAGTGGTCGATTTGAGCCCGTTGGAAATACAGATAGTGAACTTGCCTTTTGCTATTTATTAGATCAAATGGTTGAGACCTTTGGATATACTGAACCAAGTTTAGAGGATTTGTTTACGCTCTTAGAGCAAATTTCTCCCCAAATTGCTGAACATGGAACCTTTAATTTCTGTTTATCCAATGGACAAGCATTATTTAGTTATGCGACAACCAAATTGCATTGGTTGGTCCGTGAATATCCTTTTCAGAATGCGCATCTAATTGATTTAGATGTTGAGGTTGATTTTAGTGAGGTAACTACACCAGAAGATAGAGTCGCTGTGATTACCACTGAGCCATTAACTCATAATGAAACATGGACTGCTTATCAGGCAGGTGAAATGATTTTGTTTCAGCATGGTAAACCGGTTAAACATGCTTTAACCCGTGTGGAGCGTTTAATTCGTGAAGCTCAAAATCCAGCATTAAAAAGGATAACGAAAGCTGATCAATATTAGTCATACTTTTCAATAATGATATAAGCTTTATTGTTAAAGTATAACCAAGTGATTTAGTAGTTTTTTAAAATAAATCATATAGATGTCGCTAAGTTGGTTAAAAAATACTTGAGTGTTTTAATAGGTGAAAAAATTAAAATAAATATAAAACAATAGGTTAATTTATTTATTTGAAAAATATGTATAATCTGACAAAAACACTTTGTTTTTATTTCATTATTTTGTCTATATTATGATTCTTATTCAATCAATAACATTGAATTTGGGGATTATGGGGATGAAATGGTCTGTTGATTATAATACTGGTATAGAGGTTATTGATGAGCAACATCGTCGTATCCTCGATTATATTAATCAAATCGATGAGTTAAAGCATTGTAATGATCGCGTAAAAATTAAAGAAGTACTTGATAATATTATTGATTATACTCAGTCTCACTTTACCTTCGAAGAAAGTTTACAAGAAGAAGCAAACTATAAGTATCGTGTTCCACATAAACGTGTACATGATTTATTTATTAAAAAAATAGAAGTGTATCGTGAGCGTTTTGAATTGGGGCATGAAATTGAAACTGAGCTCCATGAGGCTTTGTCAAAATGGTTAATTAATCATATCCGTCATGATGATGCTGATTATGTTGGAGCTGTAAAAGAAAATATGCTCGGAATTATCAAGGAAAATGAAAAGAAAAAAGGTAAAAATTGGTTTTCTAGATTTTTTTCATAATTAGAAGATAATAAAAAAAGCCCCCTTTATTATAGAAAAATAATAAGGGAAATATGAGTGAAAATAAGGGGGCTAATAAAACATAATAATAAATCATGCGCAGCAAATCATCTTTGGATGGTTTGCTTTTTTCTTTCGATATCTTTTGTTTTGATTTTCAAGTCTGAGAAGGGCAAAATAGATTGAATATTTCATTGTAAACTCCATAAAGAAGTGCAGTGAGTTCAAAGATTTTTCAAGGATTGCATTATGCAGGACACAACTCTGTCACGCTGGTTTTCTCCAGTGATGGCGTTTTGCTTATCTTTTGTCATGATTACCACATTGGCCCCAACGGTTGGTATCCAGATTGATCGACAATTGGATTTTTGGTTGCTATGGCTTGGGACAATGTTTTTATTAGCATTACCAATTGGTTATTTAGAAATTGCTTTAGCAAAACGTTCACAAACAACCGCATTACAAGCGCTCTCAGCATTAACGCGTGATGCAGATGCTTCACCAAGATGGCGTATTGTTGGATGGTTGGCTGTTGTGTTTGTAGCGTTCTTTGCAGGAAGTGTATTAACGACAGCAAGTCATGTGGCGAGTCAGCATGTTGCCTCAACGCTTTCCAACCAAGCCTTTTTCGCTATTTTTGCTGTGATTGCATTCGGCCTTTCTTTTGTGTCACGGCAATTGTTAATTGCAGTGACTGCTCTTGGGGTAATTGCTACATTTATACTTGCAAATGTGATGGGAACTGAACTTCCAGCATGGTATTGGACCAATGTTGAGTTCAAAGAGTGGGGCAATGCAACTGTTCTTGCTTTAGTAGCAAGTGGTTTGGGATTGGGTTTATATTGGCAAAATAGTTTATCTGTCGTGAAGAAACAACCTGCTGCGACTACTGCTGTATTACCTATTTGGGTTGCACAATTATTAGCGGTCATTGCATTTGGCTTTTTCTCAGTTCAAGCACAAATCCCTGCTTTAGTTTGGGTATTGGCAGCTATCGTTTCCTCTGCGTTGTTGATACAGCTTGCTAAAGAGCAATTGGCGCAGCGTCAACTCGCTTTAGTGGTTCAATGGGCAGTTATCATTGCCGCAATTGCAGTTTGGTTTGTACCGCAATTACAGCAGTTATTTAATCTTGCTCTCATGTTATGGGGCTTAATCATTTGTCTAATCTATGCCGTTTTTGCGGGTTGGATCATGAAAATTAGCCATCTACGTAAGGCGATGGGATTTAGTAATGAGTTATTTTATAACTTATGGCGTGTTGCAGTACGTTTAGTATTGCCGATTTCTATTGTTATCGCCATGATTGCAGTCATTGGGCAAATTATATAATGGAGCAGCTTAGACAGGTTTGGGTTGCATATGCGACTCCTGAGCAACAATTTCATATTGCAGTCGATTTTATCGATGGAATGACTGCAATGGATGCAATTGAAAAAAGTGAACTTGCTCATTTGCTTCGTTTACCAGAGCCATTACAGCTTGGTATTTTTGGTGTGAAGGTTGAAGCAACAACACTGCTACAGGCTGGTGATCGTGTTGAAATCTATAGAGCATTAACAATTAATCCCAAAGATATTCGGCGTAAACGTGCAGCGCAGAATCCTGTGGGACGGTTTATAAAAGGCAATCGTTTCAAGCAATCAAGTTGATAAATAAAACCCCTCACCAATGATTTGATGAGGGGTTTTATTTTATAGGGAAGCGGTTATAGTGGTGGAGCAGTTAAGATTGCTTCTTTTGATGCTGGCAGGCCAGGTTGTGATTCTGGGATGGTTTCTAAACCTTCGATACGTTCGACATTGCCATCTGCATCAAAGTAAATTTTCAAATGCTGGCCATGTGCAGCAGGAATTTTTGCTTTTTTTGCATAAGTGCCTGGGATATAGTTGTAGATGTAATCCCAACGCTGAGGATTCAGTGGATCTGAAACGGTTGGGCTACCTAACAAGAAACGGACTTGCTGAAAGCTCATGCCGACTTGTACTTGTGCTGCTTGTGCCTTGGTTAAGGGCGTTCCTTGTGGAATGTCAACTTTATAAACACCAAAGACTGAACAACCGCTTAGTACTGAAGTGACGAATAACGTCAGCATGATTTTTTGCATTTTGCTACACTATCCTGATAAATGATGATGCATTTGATCCAAGGATAGATCATACTGCATCTAAACTCTATTTCCTATTCCAACTTAAGATTTGTTGAGAGACCTTTTTTCATGCCTATTTCCAATCAAGACTTACGCAAAGCTGGACTTAAAGTCACCCTTCCTCGTATTAAGATTTTGGAATTATTAGAAAATTCAAAACAACACCATTTAAGTGCTGAAGATATTTATAAAACTTTGCTTGAACAAGGCGAAGACGTAGGTTTAGCGACGGTTTACCGAGTGTTAACACAATTTGAGGCAGCTGGGATTATTCAGCGCCACCATTTTGAAAATAATCACTCTGTTTTTGAGATCATGCAAGAAGATCATCATGATCATTTAGTTTGCCTGAACTGTAATAAAGTGATTGAATTTACTAATGATATTATTGAAAGTGAACAACATGCAGTTGCAGATCAGCATGGTTTCACACTCACAGGACATTCATTGAATTTATATGGCTATTGTAATGATAATGAATGCCAAGAAGCTTATCGTAAAAAATAAGCACAATTTCGTTAAAAATGAATAGGTTCACTAAACATGAACAAACAAAAAAGGAAGGTTACAAAAACCTTCCTTTTTTGTTTAATTATTGACCATCAAAGGTAATGTTGCGGCTTGCATTCAATAATTGATCGGCACCTTCTTCGGATAACTTGATGGTGAGACGTAAGTCATTTGGTGAGTCTGCATGTTTAAGCGCATCTTTGTAAGTGATTTGTCCTGCTTTATAAAGATCAAACAAAGCTTGGTCAAAGGTTTGCATACCTAATTCACGAGAGCGTTTCATTAGATCTTTGATCTCATGAATTTCACCCTTACGGATATAGTCGGCTAATAATGGGGTATTAATTAAAATTTCAATCGCAGCTCGACGTGCATTTCCGTCAGGTGTTGGAATCAATTGTTGAGCAACCAATGCCTTTAAGTTAAGGGATAAATCCATATACAACTGGCTATGACGATCTGCTTCAAAGAAGTGAATAATACGATCGAGGGCTTGGTTGGCGTTGTTCGCATGCAGGGTGGCGAGGACTAAATGACCCGTTTCAGCAAAGGCGATCGCATAGTCCATGGTTTCGCGTGAACGAATCTCACCAATCAAAATGACATCTGGCGCCTGACGAAGTGTATTTTTTAATGCAACTTCAAAAGATTCTGTATCAATCCCGACTTCACGTTGCGTCACAATACAGCCAGCATGTTGATGGACAAATTCAATTGGATCTTCGATGGTAATAATATGCCCTTTAGAATTTTGATTGCGATAACCAATCATTGAAGCTAATGAGGTTGATTTACCCGTACCTGTTGCACCAACGAAGATAATAATACCTCGTTTAGTCATCGCAAGTTCTTTGAGTACTTCTGGTAACTTTAAATCATCCATGCTTGGAATATGGGTTTCAATTTTACGTAAAATCATTCCAGGCATATCGCGTTGCTGAAATGCACTGACACGAAAGCGTGCTGTTTTTTCACGATTGGTAATCGCAAAGTTACATTCGTGTGTCTCCGCAAACTCCTCACGTTGTTTGTCACTCATAATTGAATTGACAAGTTGCCCCACAATATCCGCAGATAACTTGGTTTTAGAGACAGGCACAATTTGCCCGTTAATTTTCATTGATGGTTCAACATCAGCAGTGATGAATAAATCAGATGCATTTTGTTGAATCATCAAATTGAGTAAATCATTAAAATCCATGTTTTTTCTCTAATCAGTTTTATATTTTTTATAGGAATGATTCTGGTTGTTTTGCGACAGTACGTGCTGTTTGTGGACTAATAAGACCTTTAGATACAAGACTTTTTAGACTTTGATCTAAGGTCGTCATACCATAGTTAGCACCTGTTTGAATTGCAGAATACATTTGCGCGACTTTGTTTTCACGGACGAGGTTACGAATCGCTGGAATTCCGATCATGATTTCATGCGCTGCAACACGACCGCCGCCATTTTTTTTCAATAAGGTTTGAGAAATTACTGCTTGTAATGACTCAGAGAGCATAGCACGAACCATGTCTTTTTCTTCAGCAGGGAATACATCGATGACACGGTCAATGGTTTTTGCCGCTGAGGTGGTATGCAGTGTACCAAATACGAGGTGACCTGTTTCTGCTGCGGTGAGCGCAAGGCGAATGGTCTCTAAGTCACGCATCTCACCAACTAGAATAATATCTGGATCTTCACGCAGTGCTGAACGTAGTGCCTCGTTAAAACCATGCGTATCACGATGCACTTCACGTTGGTTAATTAGGCATTTTTTTGATTGATGTACAAATTCGATTGGATCTTCGACTGTTAAGATATGGTCATAACGATTTTCATTAATATAGTCGATCATCGCAGCCAAGGTGGTTGATTTACCAGAACCAGTAGGCCCTGTGACCAGTACGATGCCACGTGGATAGTCACAAATTTCTTTGAAAATTGTGCCTAAACCCAAGTCTTCCATGGTTAAAACTTTCGATGGAATGGTACGGAATACTGCACCAGCACCACGGTTTTGGTTGAATGCATTCACACGGAAACGGGCGATGTTTGGAACTTCAAATGAAAAGTCTGTTTCAAGGTCTTCTTCGAAATCACGACGTTGCTTGTCATTCATAATGTCGTACACTAAACGGTGTACATCTTTATGTTCTAATGCTGGTAAGTTAATGCGACGAACTTCACCATCGACACGAATCATCGGTGGCATACCTGCTGAAAGGTGTAAATCTGAAGCACCGTTTTTCACTGAAAAGGCGAGTAATTCTGTAATATCCATAATTTCCCCGAAACAAATTAAAATGTCTCATTATTTTGTAGAATAATATACGGCTTTCATTCAGGCTTACCAACACCTTATAGAATGTGGAAGCAAAAAAAGATTTCATAAGTGAGAACTGTGTCAATGAATCAATCGCAACAAGCCCATCAACACGTTTTGAGTCTAATAGAGCAAGCATGTCAGCATGTTCATCGTGATCCTAAATCTGTGCAGTTGTTGGCTGTATCAAAGACACATCCGAGTCAGAGTTTGCGAGAGATGTATCAGATTGGACAGCGCTGTTTTGGTGAAAATTATTTGCAAGAAGCCTTAGAAAAAATTGAAGAATTACAAGATTTACAGATCGAATGGCACTTTATTGGTCATGTTCAACGAAATAAAACCAAGCATTTGGCTGAAAAATTTGACTGGGTGCATGGAGTAGATCGCCTAATTATTGCTGAGCGTTTATCGAATCAACGCCTAGATAGCTATAAACCATTAAACATATGTCTACAAATCAATATTGACGGACAAGACTCTAAAGATGGTTGTCAGCCAGAAGAGGTTGCTGAATTGGTAAAACAAATTAGCCAACTGCCAAATCTACGTTTACGTGGTTTGATGGTTATTCCAGCACCTGATAATATTGCTGCATTTGTTGATGCTAAAACTTTATTCGATCAAGTCAAATCATTACATGCACAACCGCAAGATTGGGATACCTTGAGTATGGGCATGTCTGCTGATTTGGATGCTGCAATTGCTGCAGGGTCAACCATGGTGAGAGTTGGGACTGCGTTGTTTGGGAAGAGGGATTATTCAGCTTAGTCTTGATTATCATCTAATTCGGTGAGATAACTCCAGAATTTAATATGTTTTGGAGTTTCCTGTGCTTGATTATAGAGCTTTTTATCGAGATTAAATTCATTACAAAAGTAATTTATTAGGTTTGTTCCATAATAAATAATATCTGTTTGCATTATTGAAAACACAGGATTTCCGCTTTCAAATGGTGTGGTGGGAATATAACGATGAGCATAAATTGGGATCATTTGCGGATAAGCCTTAAAATTATCCTCAAATATTGCCAGACGGTCTGAGATTTCCTCTGGTGCTGCTCCCCATCGATCTAACCAAAAGCCGTTTTGAATATCGAACGCAATTCCTTCCTGAGGCCAACTGAGTTTTTCCATAAGAATATGTTTTGCTTTATCTTTATAAAGTGCTTCTCTCCAATGAGGAAATTCCCATTCATTTTCCGATATAGGCAGTCCATGCTTTAAAAAATCCTTCAAATCAGGAGGAAAGTGGAATGCAAAAAGTTGTTCTATTGCTTCAAGTTCTAAACTTGTGAGGCCGACTTGAAAGCAGATTCCTTTATTTAACATTTCATTGTGCAGTAATTGGATATTCATTTTCACCCCACCACTTCAATCCGACTTGATCCTGAACCAATCGGCTGTACCTGAATCTGCACAGGGATACGTTCATGCATTTCCTGAATGTGTGAGATTAAAATGACCTTACGTCCTTGGCTTTGCAGTTGATCGAGTGCATTCATCACCATATTTAAGGATGATGCATCCAAGGTGCCAAAGCCCTCATCAATAAACAGCGATTCGATTTTCATCGAACCTGATGCCATATTGGCAATCGCCAATGAAATGGCGAGGGCAGTGAGGAAAGATTCCCCACCAGACAAAGAAGCAACTGAACGAGTTTCGCCATCCATATCATGATCAATAATGGCAAGACTGAGTGAGTTATCCAAACGTTTTAAAGTATAGCGTTGAGACAACATCGACAGTTGTTGATTGGCATATTCAAGTAAAATATCGAGATTGTATTGTTGGGCTAAATCACGGAATTCTTTACCTTTTGAATCGCCTATAATACTAGAAATTTTATTCCAACGATGTTCTTGTTGCTGGATCTGTTGAATCTGATCGGCAAATTGCTTTTGTTTGGCTAAGTTTTGTTGATGCACTTCCAATTGAAGTTTAAGTTGATCTCGTTGATCTGTTGTCTGTTGCAAAATTTCTTGATTGGCATTTATCAATTCAGTGAGTTGTTCAACCTGAATATTGGGTTCTGATTGAAGATGTACATTCAACTGTTCTTGCATGGTTTTCAGTGCAGAATTTGCTTCACTCAAAGCACGATCCGCTTGTTGTATTGCATTTCGAATCTGCTGTTCTTGAGTTGATGAAATCGCAAGTAATTCGCTGAGTTGATCTTCTGCAAAATTTTGCTGCTGAGCTAACCAATTAGTGATTTCAGTTTTACATTGTTCAAGAGAACCATGATTCTGTTGTTGCTGTGCTTTGAGTTGTTCAAGTATATTTTTCTGCTGCTCATAATTCTGACGAGCTTGTTCAAAACGCTGCTTTAACTGCTGATACTGGTTCTGCAATTGCTGACGTTGTTGATCATGCTGTTGTAACCATTCATTGGCTTTGATTTCAGCTGAACCTGTCATCGTTATAATCAGTTGGTTAGCAGCATCAGTATTTTGTTTGCCTTTAATTTCGATGTCTTTTAATTGTTGCGCGCACTCTGCTTGTTGCGTAGTGAGTCCTGCCAAATTGGTCTTTAATACATTCAACTGCTGATCAATTTGGTCTTTTTGTTTGATGAGTGATTCTGCATGCTCTAGTTGTTGGCTACGTTGTTGCAATGCCTTTAATACGTGTTGTGAGAATGACGCGCCTTGTTTAGACCAAGCAGTTTTATCGTCTCTATTGAGACAATCTACGATATGCTGAATCTGTTGCTCTAAGTGCTCTATGGTTTGGAGTTGATGACGCGTATTTTGAATGTTTTGATTGAGCACATGCTGATCTTTATTGGCTTGATTAAGTTGTAATAATTCCTTTTCAAGCTGCTGTTGAGCCTGTGATGTTTCTAAAACGAATGTTTGCATCTGAGCCCTGATGCTATTTTCATTTGGGGCATTCTCAGTGAGATTGAAATCGAGTTGAATATTCAACTGTGATAAATGTTGCTGTAACAGTTGATCGTGGGTTTTTAATTTGTCATGCAATTGCTGCAACTGCTGTTGCAATTGATTGTGTTCAGTATGGCTTTGGGTGAATTGTTGTTGAGCTTTTTGCCAAAGTTGGAAAAGCTGTTGTTCCTGTTGAATCGCTTGCTGTTCTTGTTGTTGCTGTAAGGCATATAATGTTTTAGAGATTTGGCTCTCGTCATCACGATAAGGATGTTCAGTACTGCCACAGACAAGGCAGGCTTCACCGTGCTTGAGTTCAGCACGTAGATGTTCAATATTTTCAGCATGTAATAGACGTTGTTGTTGCAAAACCAGTTGTAGTTTCTCACGTTCAGTTTTAGCAGCGTGATAATCTTGTTCAGTTTTTTTGCTGCATTGTTCTAGCTGTTGAACTTGCTTTTGTAGAGCTTCAAATTTGTTTTGCTGCGTAAGCACTTCATTTTTTAATTCAAAATAATGCTGAAGTTTTTGTTGAATTGCATCCAATTGATTGATGCGAATTTGTTGGGTTTCTTTTAGTTTCGACTGTTGCTCAATACGCTGTTCAATTTGTTGGGTGACACCAAATTGAGTAACTAAATTGTTGAATGTGTTTTGATCTTGCTCAAGTTGAGTCTGTGCTTGTTGAATAGAGCCTAACGTGTTTTCTACTTTTTGATATTGCTGAATAAATTGCTTGAGTTGTTGAATATGGGCATTTAAGCCTTTATCCAAAGGGGCGTATTGAGCACTGTGTTTTAATTGTTCTAAGCAAGCCGTATGTTGCGCACTCAAGTTTCGAATGCTTTGTTCAAGCTGTTGTTGTTGCTCGATGAGTGGTTGCTGCTGACTTTCCAATTGAGTCAGTCGAATTTTGGTTTTCTTATATTCTTCAGCAATATAGTCACGTTCTTGCACAAACTTGCGAACTTGTGTCAGTTCAGTTTGATGCTTTTGCTCGAAATCTTGAAATTGATTGAGTGTTGTTTCTACTTGTGTATAAAGCGTTTTTTGTTGCTCAAATTGACTGGTTAAAGCACTAAACTCATTGTGCTTTTGTTGAATTTGTGGCGCGAGTTGTTGTAATGTTTTTTGCAATTGTTGTTGTTGAAATACAATAGGGCGTATCTCAGAAAACGTCTCTAATTGACCCAGTAATCGGCGTTCTTTGGCAATGTTTTCTTGCGCTTTAAGTTGCAGATCATACTGTTGCTGTTTCAATCCAATTTCAAGGTTGATTTTATTGCGTTGTTCAAACCATTGTTGTTGTTGCTTGAATTGATTTTTTTCATTTTCAAGTTGTTGCACGTGTTGCTGTAGCTGTTGGAATTGCTGTTGTAACTCAGCGATTTCTTCATCAGAACGAATTTCAATATGACCTAAAACACTTTCTAATTTTTCTCGTTGTAAGCGAACTTCTTTGGTTTTTTCAAAAGCCAATTGCCCAATTTTGGCAAAAATACTTGAGTTGGTGAGGTACTCTAAGAGTTCACCACGTTCATTATCACGTGCTTTTAAAAAAGCGGTTACTTCGGATTGTGCCAGTAACACGGCGCGCGTAAATTGTTCAAAACTGAGCTGCGTAATTTGTTGAATGTGCGTTTCGACGGCTTTGGTTTTATCTGCGACAACTACGCCATCGGTGAGGCATTTCAATGAGCGTTGTACACTTTGTAATTTACCATTGGCATTTTCACGGGCACGTTTAATTTCCCAACGTGCTAAATAATGTTTTTGATCCTGTGCGACAAAACACAGCTCAGCAAATCCATGACCAGTACCACGACGTAATACAGTGAGAGGAGAGTTGGTTAACAATTCTGAACCATCTACATCTAACAATTTGCCATCACTGTCTTTGAGTCTCGGAATTTTATTAAATAGGGCAAGACACATCGCATCTAAAATGGTGGATTTACCTGCACCCGTTTTTCCTATAATGGCTATCAATCCAGCATGTGCTAAAGGCTCACTTTCAAAATCAATAAAATGCTCACCTGCAAGAGATGCCAGATTTTTTAGTCGAATGGATAAAATTTTCATGGCAAATCCTTAAACTGTTTGACCATCTTCAAGTTTTTTCTCTGCTTCAGCAACTAAGCTTAAAAAGTCTTTGGTGACTTCATCATCAGCGCTGTAGCCTTTTTTCTCCCAAATTTGTTGAAACAGTTTTTCGGGTGTTGGTGGTTCTAAACTGATTTTTGATTCGCTCTCAGCATTAGTTTCATTAGATAAATATTGTCTTGAAATTCGCACTAAACGGTAACGATCTTTAGGTAGGGCATCTTCAAATTGTTGTCTAAGATTTGGCTGGGGAGGCGTTGCTGTGTGATATTCAATATCGACATATTCACGATGATCAATACATTCAATGACACCTTGTGGCAGATTTTTGAGCCGCTGCATGACGTCGTTGAGTTCACCTTTAATTTTGTGTAATTGAATCGCTCGCGGAATGGCAATTGCCTCAAACTCAACTTGATTGTCAGTTGCATTGGGATCGATCGTGACTTCAACCACTTGGTGTTTATAGTTAATTTCACTAAATGATAAAGGGATCGGAGAGCCACTATAACGAATGTGATCATGTCCGACTTTTTGTGGTTTATGCAGATGCCCTAAAGCCACATAATTTATCTCGTCGTCAAACAGCGTGGTTGAAAGCGCCTCTTCATTACCAATAATAATTGGGCGTTCAGAATCTGAGGTTTCACCACCTTGCATATGCGCATGTGACATCAGAATTAAAGCTTGATTATCGATTTTACGGCGTTTTGCTTCAGCGATTAAATGTTGATGCAGATAAGCAATCGCATTTTGACTGTTAGTCGTGTGTTCATTAAAGCCTGTGATTTCAGCTGAACGTAAGAAAGGCAGTGCAATACACCATGCGACAATCTGTTTTTGCTCATCATAAATCGGCAAAATTAAACGATCTAAATCTAAGCTTTTATCTTCATTCCAGCGAATCACTCCGACTGTTTTGGCATTGTATTTTTCAAGTAAGGGTTCAACTTGTTCAATGCGATAGCCTGAGTCATGATTTCCTGCGATCATCAATGTTTGCATCTGTGGTGCAAGATCATGCGCATCGGCAAGGAATTGATAAAGCTGTTTCTGTGCTTGTGAACTCGGATTGATCACATCAAAAATATCACCTGCAATGAGTAAAGCATGTGGTTGTTTAATTTTGATTTGCTCAAGTAACCATGCAAGAAATTGTTCATGTTCGTAGTGGCGGGAATGGTTGTAAAAAAACTGTCCCAGATGCCAGTCAGACGTATGAAAAAAACGCACGGTCATGAAATGGAAAACCCCAAAATTTTGAATAGGGATAAGGTAGCATAAATTACTGCTAGAAAATGCTTACTGTGCTTTGAATGTAGGATGTCCGGTCAAATAGAATCTATGACTGTTCAGCAAAGTAGTAGAATACTTTGCTGAACGTTTTATATCGTGGTTTTGAAAATTAATGATGTAAGTCGTTTTCCATTTTCCAAGGCAATGTTTTTGGCGAAATATGCAAGAAATGAAGGTATTTTTCAAATTGATTCAAAATATCATTAACCAATGAGTTTTGATCGAATCCATAAACATCATAAGCACGTCCTCCACGGAGTAAGAAAACCTCAGCGCGATAATATTTTTCTTGGTTCGCGTATTCTTTAGTTTTTAACTCTTTCATATAGGTAGGAGTCGTGTACTCACACATCCGAATTTCATAGACAAATTCGACATCATTGGGTTCGGATAGTTTGAGCTGGATGCGTGAATTGACATCATCATAAATCAATTCAAATGGCCAATCTTTGTCTTGAAATCCTTGTTTAACTGCTTCCATGCTTTGATATGCTGTCGATGCAATAAACTCACGAACTTGCTCTTGTGTTGGGAAAGCGACTAAATAATTGAGACGCCGTTGTATGAGTGCTTGAGGATCATCATGTTTGGTTGAACTATGTTGTGTAGGTTGATGGTGGACTAAACTTGTATTTCGATGTTGCTCAATAACTAAGGCTCTACATAATCCAATAATTGCGATGAGCATAATAATGGTAAAGGGCAAGGCACTCACAATGGATGCTGTTTGTAAGGCGGTCAATCCACCTGCAAGTAATAAAGCTGAAGCAATCAACCCTTGTGTTGTTGTCCAAAACACACGTTGCCAAATCGGTGTATTTGTAACACCACCTGAACTTAATGAATCAATGACTAAAGATCCAGAGTCCGCAGAGGTCACAAAGAAAGTAATAATTAGAATTACACTTAAAAAGGATAATAAAGCAGTGAACGGTAAATGTTCGTAGAGCTTAAATAGCGCTATTGCTTTGTCCTGCTGCACATCTTGAACAAGAGAGTGGTAGCCTTCGACCAAAATTAAATGGAGTGCTGTATCTCCAAATACAGAAAACCATAAGAAGGTAAAAATGGTTGGGATGAGCATGATACCAACGATGAACTGTCGGATCGTCCGACCTCGACTAATTTTGGCAATGAATATGCCGACAAAAGGTGCCCATGAAATTGTCCATCCAAAGATAAATAATGTCCAGTTACCAATCCAGTCATTGGCAGTGTAAGCCTGTAAGTTAAAAGTTCTCTCTACCAAATTACTTAAATAGCTTCCTGTATTTTCAACGAATGTTTGTAAAATGAATAATGTTGGTCCAACTACAAAGACAAAAATCATCAGTGCAATGGCTAATCCAATATTGAGTACGGAAAGGCGTTTAATTCCTTTATCCATACCTGCAACCACCGAAAAAGTCGCCAATAAT
This sequence comes from Acinetobacter suaedae, assembly GCF_008630915.1. Lineage (NCBI taxonomy): Bacteria > Pseudomonadati > Pseudomonadota > Gammaproteobacteria > Moraxellales > Moraxellaceae > Acinetobacter > Acinetobacter suaedae. The sequence goes on along the minus strand of NZ_CP043909.1, from coordinate 2,440,227 downwards.
GTGATAATTAAAATGGTTACAATCTGAACTGGAATACTGACGGGAATTGTAGGTAATAAATAATTCATCCCTGTATTAATTTGGGTGACAGATAAGCCAAGTGTGGTTGCTATACCAAACAATGTACCCAACACTGCAAAAGTATCTACAGTATGTCCCATCCAGCCATTTATTCGATTTCCGATCAAAGGGAAAAGTGTGGAACGCATGGCAAGTGGTAATCCATGCCGGAATGTGAAGTAAGCCAGTGACAAACCAACTACCCCATAAATTGCCCAAATATGAAATCCCCAGTGGAAATAGGAAATTTGCATTGCTTGTTTTGCTGCTTCAATTGTTCCAGGAGTTCCTTGAGGTGGGGCACTAAAGTGTAAGACAGGCTCTGCTACCCCAAAAAATAGTAGAGCGATACCATAACCGGCGGAAAACAGCATAGCAAACCATGATAAGAAGCTATATTCAGGTTCTGCATGATCTGGACCGAGCTTGATATTTCCCCAGTTACTCATTGCGATTCCAACGATAAAAATGAGAAATGTTGCAACGGCAAGCATATAGAACCAACCAAAGGTGTTGGTTACATAGTTAAGAACTTCTGAGAAAAATTGTCCTGCTAATTCAGGATTACTAATCGTACCGAGTAGAACTAAGACGATAACGATAATGGTTGGAATAAATACGGGAAATAAAATTGCGGTTTTTAGAAAACCTTTTGTATCTGTAGATGTCATATAAAACCTTGCGAATTCGATATTCTTTTTAAATTTCTAAGTCGATCGAGCGTTTATATAACATCAGTGATAAATGATATTGCGTTTGAATCTATAAGAATTTGAGTGTGCTTGAGCAAACATAATTTTCTTCATGTTGAACATAATATCGTCAAACAATGAATTGTACAAATCCACCAGACCTGAAAAACAAGTAGTTAAATAAAATGAAAAGAGGTCATAGATAATAAAAAAACATCTAAGTGTTTGTAATTATGCTGATTCAAGGTCCGATTTTTTAGGATTGCATCATCGCTATTTCTAGACCCATGATGTATCGATTATTAAATTGATGGTTTTGTTGTAAGCTGAATCTATGACCATACACGATATACATTGATCATTTTAAAATGGTCAACTAGTTTGATATTGAAATAATTAAATAAAAGGAAGAAGAAAATGAGTTTAGGGAAAGTAAGCCGTGAAATTATTGATCATATTATGTTGATCGGTTTAGATCGGGTGGCAAAACGTAATGCATTTGATAGTCATATGATTGAGGATTTATCTTTAGCATTAACAGAATATGAGAATCATCCTGAATTACGCTGTGCTGTCATTTTTGCGCATGGTGATCATTTTACTGCTGGTCTAGACCTAGTGGAATTACAACCTAAAATTCCACATGGCATTTTTAATTTTGAAGAAGCACAAATCAATCCTTGGGGCGTTGGTGGTCGACATAGAACCAAACCAGTTGTGGTTGCAGTACAGGGTTTTTGCTATACCGCTGGTGTTGAGTTAATGCTGAATGCCGATGTGGTGATTGCTAGCGAAGACACGATATTTGGTCAACTCGAAGTATTACGTGGAATTATGCCTTTTGGCGGTGCGACGATTCGTTTTGTACAGGCAACTGGTTGGCAAAAAGCCATGCCTTATTTGCTTACAGGCAAAACCTTTGATACTCAAAAAGCCAATGAGTTGAATCTTGTTTCTGAGGTAGTAGAAAAAGGTAAGCAACTTGAGCGTGCAATCGAAGTTGCCAAAGAGATTTGCATTGCTGCGCCGCTTGCTGTGCAGGCTTTGTTAGCTTCGGCAACAGATGGTGTAACTTTAGGACAGACGGTTGCTTTTAATAAAATGGATAATTACCTCAAACCATTATTTGAATCTGAGGATGCTCAAGAGGGTGTTCGAGCCATGCTTGAAAGACGTTTACCACAGTTTAAAGGTCGATGAAATAGCGGCTGACTTGGTACGGTAGTTTATATTGCATTCTCATCTATTTCACATATACCAAAGACATTATTGTCTAGGTCGAGAAAATAGCCTTGCCAACAACGATCAGGAATCGCAAATTTTTCCATGGCGACGATACCACCCAAGCTTAAAATTCTAGCTGCGGTTTCGTCAAAATTGTCTACTTCAATAGTACAGGTATAGGCATTGGTACCGCATTCTGTTGGTGGTGTAGTAACAGGACGTTTTAACAGCCCCCCGTGAATCCCTTTTGTTTCGATACGATAATATTCAATGGGTAAACCTTCGACTTTTTCAAAATTCCAGCCAAAAATAGATTGATAAAAAGCAGTATCTCGTTGTGGGTTTGTAGATTGGATTTCAAAATAAATGATGCTATTCATAATTTTATCCGTTTTATTTTTTTGGGTATTATAAAAAAATAAAACCGACGATTCGAGTGATGAGAAATCGTCGGTCAAAATCTTTATCAAAAGTTCTGGCTGCTAACAAAACCATTGTTAAAGATGGAGAGTCATAATGAAAGGTCACCGAAAAAAACTGCGGATGCCGTGCAATGTTCGTCGGTTGCTGCGACCTTATACCCTATATAACGACATGAGTTTGGCTTTGGTTGACATTAAAATGAAAAAAAATTGAAAAAAACTTATAATTATTTTTCGAAACCAATCTTATAAGGTTATCTGTATGATTTCATTGCGTTTGTATTATTTATGGTTTTTTATAATTTGTTTGGTTTTGACTTTGCTCACAGGTGTACTGGCAGCATTTTTACCAAATAGTATAGGTGGTATCCTCACCGCAATGCCTTATTTGATTGCGATCATTTTAGTTTTATTCAAGTTTTTAAGACAACAGCGCCGTGCACCAACAGCTCAAGAGCAGAAACGGTTTACATTGGTTTTCTCTTTGATTTTTTGGGGATATAACCTGATCGGTTTGATGGCTGGACTATATTTCTTTTCGCGAAGAGATCCCCAAGTATGGCAAAATTTCTTATTGTACTTACAAGAACCTAAGTTCTTACTTACTGTTTTAGCCATGTGGTTGATGTTAGCCATCCCATTATATCTGATCACCTATTGGTTTTATGGTAAACAAGCACAACGTATGGCAGCTAAAATGTTTGCTTAATTTAAGCTGACTTGTAATTCTTCGATATTCTGCTATAGCTATTTATAATAAGTATTATGCTGAGCAGGCCGTACCATGCAAAAAATGACGGTATTGGTAACAGGTGGGAGTGGATTTATTGGCTCTCATCTTTTACCTTTTTTATTAGAACAGCAATATCATGTGATCGCACTGACACGACAAAAGCAAAAAGTATCTCAACACCCCCAGCTTAGATGGGTCAATGATTTAGAACAAATAACCACCTCAAAAATAGATTTTGTAATTAATCTTGCGGGTGAAAATATCGGTGAAAAGCGTTGGACTGAAAAACGTAAACAGCAATTGATTGAAAGTCGAGTCAACATGACGCAGCGGCTGTATGACTGGTTAGAGCGTCAAAATATTTATCCAAAGTGCATTATTTCAGGTTCAGCGATCGGTTATTACGGGATTGATCCACAAGAACAATGGACTGCAATCTGTGATGAAAATACCCCCGCACAAGCGATTTTTATGTCTGAATTGTGTCAGGCATGGGAGCAAACAGCACTTAAATTTAGACAGCAAAATACTAAAATTATCCGTTTAGGTGTTGTTTTTGGTCGTGGTGGAGGCATTCTGCCGCAAATGCTTTTACCAATTAAACTGAATATGGTTGGAAAAATTGGTACAGGGCAACAACCTGTTGTCTGGGTGCATATTCAAGATGTATTAGATGCAATTTTATTCTTGATGCATTTAGACAGCGCTCAAAAAATTTATAATGTGGTCGCACCAGAGTTGACAAATCAGCAGCATTTTATGCAAACAGCATCTAGGCTATTAAAACGTAAGCCATTTATTCCTATGCCAAAATGTGTTTTTGAAATCATTTTGGGTGAACAGTCTCAGTTGATCTTGAACGGGCAATATGTCCAGCCTCAAGCCTTATTGACACATGGTTTTAGATTTAACTATCCAAGTTTACAAGATGCCTTAACTCAGATTCTCACGGATTGCTAATTGAGCACATGCCAATCGGTCAGGTGAGTAGGCGTGTGGGTCAACAAAAGTTTTTTGGTCTAACATGAGCTGCGCCAAGAGTTTTGCTGATCCTGCACCCATACATAGCCCATTGCGGAAATGCCCGAAATTTGCCCAAAGACGATTCAGCTCAGGCATCGCACCGATGTAGGGGATGCCATGTGGCGAACTTGGACGTAAACCGGCCCAGCGTTTTACAATCGGGAATTGTGCTAACTCAGGGACCATTTCCAAACAAGCAGATAAAATATCTTGTTGGGTTTGTGCATCGACGGCTGTACTAAATCCGCATTCAGACATACTTGATCCACAAACAATATGTCCGTCCTGACGTGGGATTAAATACATGACGCGATTCATACACATCGTCGGTAACCAATTCTCAGGGCTTTTAAATAACAACATTTGACCTTGTACAGGATGTACAGGAATCTTTCGCTGAACTTGTTGTTGCCAATAATTGCTCCATGCACCTGAAGTGAGTACCACCTGATCAGCAAAATATTGTTGATGATCTTCAGTTTCTATACCGTGAACGGTTTTATTTTTAATGATCAGTTTCTCAACGATACAATGTTCAAAAAAGCGAACGCAAGGATGTTGCTTTAAATAATGAATCAAAGATTGTAATAAGCGAGGATTGCGAACATTGGCAAGTTGAGGAAAGTAAATTGCTTGATCAAACTGTTTTGAAATATGTGGATTTACGGTTTCGAGCTGTATGCGATTGAGCAGATCACATTGCTGCATCGGTTCATTGTGTTGTGTCGCGTAATTTAATCCAGTTTGAAAATCTTCTTGATCGAAGATCAACATACCTGTGTTGTGGATTTGAAAATCTATACCTGTAATTGGGTAGAGTTTTTCATTCCATGATTGATAGAGTGATTTGCCGTATTGGGCAAGTTGATTGACCTCTGGTGCATATCGCCAAGGATACATTGGAGAGAGGATGCCACCACCTGCCCATGATGCGGCCTGACCAGCTTGTTGTTGATCAAAAATATCGACGGAACAGCCGTGTTCAGCAAGCTCAAGTGCAGTCATTAAGCCGCTAATTCCTGCACCAATGATGGCAATATGCATAATAAAGGTAAACCAAAGTCATAGTTTAATTTCAGCTTAATTTAAACCATTTTAAATTACTAAAATTAAGAGCATGGCGGAGTCATGCCGAGTTTATATCGTATTGCAGGATAAGCTTTCAGCTGGACTTACTTTGGTTTCGCCCAAATGAGAAGCAACGCTTCGCAAGAAAGGCATCTTGCGCTGCTATATCGCAGCTCACCACAAAACTCGTTGACTGTCATTTGCTTGATTAATAGATCGCAGAAACAATACATTTTTAAATGTAGTCCTGTCTCGAACAGTTGCGGATGACTTTTCTGAGTATCCAATCTCAGTATAAGGTTTTATACTGAAGTTATATTAATCATTTCATCTCTTTCAGTTTACGAGCTGCTTCTTCAGCAAAATAGGTCCAGATACCATCTGCACCTGCACGACGGCAGCACATCAATGATTCTAAAATCACACTGTCAGATAACCAACCATTTTGAATCGCGCCCGCAAGCATGGCATATTCGCCACTCACCTGATAGATGAATGTCGGCACGCCAAAAGTGTCTTTCACCTCACGAACGATATCAAGATAAGGCATACCCGGTTTGACAATCACCATGTCTGCGCCTTCTTGAATATCAAGGGCGATTTCATGCAATGCTTCGGCACGGTTGCCGATGTCCATTTGGTAATTATATTTATTGCCGCCTTTTAAGTTGCTTGCTGAACCGACTGCATCGCGGAAAGGACCATAAAAGCTTGATGCGTATTTTGCTGAATACGCCATGATGTTGGTATAAATAAAACCATTTTGTTCCAACGCTTGGCGAATGGCAGCAATTCGTCCATCCATCATGTCACTTGGGGCAACTACATCTGCACCCGCTTCCGCATGACTTAGTGCTTGTTTGACTAAGCATTCAACTGTTTCATCATTTAAGACATAACCTGTCTCGTCAATAATACCGTCTTGACCATGTGTTGTATAAGGATCAAGTGCGCCATCTGTGATGAGTACCATTTCTGGTAGTTCTTTTTTTAATAAACGGCAAGTGGTTTGCACTAGACCATTTTCATGCCATGCCGCTTCTGCGGTTAAGCTTTTGTCTTCTTGGGGGGTAACAGGGAAGAGTGCCAGTTTTGAAACACCCAGTTCTAATAAGCTTTCGGCTTTCTTGAGCAGTAAATCAGCTGATAGACGTTGCACATTTGGCATGCTCGGAATGTCTTGTGTTTGTTGTTGTCCTGGCAATACAAATACTGGATAAATCAAGTGATCGGTCGTGAGTTGTGTTTCACTGACCATTGCTCGGAGTTGGTCGTTTTTACGGATACGGCGCATGCGAGTCGCAGGGAACGCGGGACGATTGAACGTATAAGTCATAACAATCTCGATGTTCAGTATTACACTATAGGTATAATTGAGTTTTGTAAGTCATGCTAGGGAGAGCTTAGCAGCTTAAGTCAATTAAAAACTTCGCTATTGTAGCCCTATATTTTTAGATTTGTACAAAATAATGGGGTTATTTATCGTTCCCTTGGATGTTATCAGCGTATGAATGATGTAAAGAGAAACTGGACTGGAAATATTCAATTAGGCGTAAAAGCTGATCATGATGTAGTCTTGAAACAGCTCTGCAAAGCATTTAATGCCTGTCCTTTTTTTAGGTACAGTGGCATGGTCATGCGTGTGGTAGATGATCAGATCGAAGGGTATTTTGAAATGCAGCCTGAATTGATCGGCAATGTGGCATTCCAAATTTTGCATGGTGGTGTGGCTGCAACGATGTTAGACAGTATCGGTGGGGTCGTTGCGATGGAGCAACTTTACCGTCGTTCATCACCTGAAGATTTACCAGATACGATTAAAAAAGTCTCACGCTTGGCGACAGTGGATATGCGAGTGGATTACCTATCGCCTGGTCGAGGTAAATATTTTATTGCTCGTGCAGAAACCTTACGTCTAGGGCGTAAGGGATGCACGATGCGTATGACCATGGTCAATGATGAAGAGAAACCGATTGCAACGGCTATTGCTTCTTATGCATTCTAAGTTTGAAATTGAATATGAAAGCGTCTTGTGGCGCTTTTTTTATGCTAAAAAATCTACGAAAAATAATTATAAATATTAACAATTTAATGTTTTTGCAGTGGCATTGCTGATTTTCAGAGTAGTTAAAGCATCTTATATGTCTTTTGAGTTCAATTTTAACATTCAGTTAAGTTTCCAAAATTAAGCTGATCGGCTGATTAAACCAAAAGTTAAAAAGTCGTTTTAATTTTCAGGAATAACGTATGAATGATGCTCAAGCAAATCAGCAGAATATAAGTTCAGATGTTGCAACAGACAATGCAATGAAAGTAAAGCGTAAAAAATTTCTTGGGTTCTTTATGCTTATTCTGATTCTCGCTGCTATTTTGTATGCAATTTGGGCATTGTTTTTCAATCATTCGGTAAGTACAGATAATGCATATGTTGGTGCAGAAACCGCACAAGTGACCTCAATGGTTAACGGGCAAGTGGCTGAAGTGCTGGTTAAAGATACGCAACAGGTCAAACGGGGTGATGTATTGGTCCGAATTGATGAGCGTGATGCCAAAATTCAGTTAGCGCAAGCACAAGCTGAACTAGCCAAAGCACAGCGTCAATACAAACAAAGCCAAGCCAATAGTCGTTCTTTAAATTCGCAAGTGGTGGTGCGTAATGACGAAATTAGTAGTGCACAAGCACAAGTCACTAAAGCTCAAGCAGATTATGACCGTGCTTCATTAGAACTCAAACGTCGTAATGAGTTGGCTGCTACGGGAGCAATTTCAAAGGAAGAATTGAGCAAGGCACAAAGTGCGGTATCAACCGCGAAGGCGAGCCTTGAGTTGGCAGAAGCAGGTTTGGCTCAGGCAACTTCAAGTCGTAAAGCTGCCGAAAGTACCTTGGCGGCAAATGAAGCGTTGATTCAGGGTGTAAATGAGGCTTCAACACCTGACGTTCTTGTGGCAAAAGCACATGTCGATCAAGCACAACTTGATTTAGAACGGACGCTTATCCGCGCGCCTGTTGATGGTGTGATTGCACGCCGTAATATCCAGATTGGACAACGTGTTGCACCAGGTACCGTGATGATGTCTGTTGTCCCAGTTTCTGATTTATATGTAGATGCCAATTTTAAAGAAAGCCAACTTGCCAAAGTAAAAGCTGGGCAAAAGGTTTCTTTAACCTCAGATCTGTATGGTGGTGATGTGATTTATCACGGGACAGTGCAAGGTTTTTCTGGGGGTACTGGTGCAGCTTTTGCATTGATTCCAGCTCAAAATGCAACAGGTAATTGGATTAAGGTGGTACAGCGTTTGCCTGTGCGAATTTCGCTTGATCCTAAAGAACTGGCTGAACATCCATTGAGGGTGGGGTTGTCGATGCAAGCGGATATTGATCTCGCATCGAAGTAATCAGCTATGAAAACTCAAAATCCTTTTGCTGAACTGAGTGGTGGGCGCTTACTGCTTGCTGCTTTTGTCATTGCACTTTCAAATTTTATGGTGGTCTTAGATACCACAATTGCCAATGTTTCAGTTCCACATATTACAGGGAATTTGGCTGTTTCCAGCTCACAAGGCACATGGGTGATTACCTCTTATGCTGTTGCGGAAGCGATCTGTGTGCCCTTAACGGGATGGTTAGCAGGACGCTTTGGTACCGTTCGTGTTTTCATCTTTGGATTAATTGGTTTTACTATTTTTTCATTCCTTTGTGGCTTGGCGACTTCACTGGAAATGTTGGTGTTTTTCCGCATCGGACAGGGGGTATGTGGTGGTCCACTCATGCCTTTGAGCCAAACTTTGTTGATGCGGATATTCCCACCAGAAAAGCACTCACAAGCCATGGGTCTTTGGGCGATGACGACCGTGGTTGGGCCGATTTTAGGGCCTATTCTTGGTGGTTTAATTAGTGATAATTTGTCTTGGCATTGGATATTCTTTATTAATATTCCTGTCGGTATTTTCTGTGTATTCGCTGCAAGTCGTTTATTAAAAGTGGCTGAAACCAAAACTGAAAAACTACGGATTGATGCGATAGGTTTAGGTTTGTTGGTGCTGTGGATCGGAGCATTGCAGTTGATGCTTGATCTTGGACATGAGCGAGATTGGTTTAACAGTAGCAGTATTATTATGCTCGCTCTAGTCGCCGTAATCGGTTTCATCGTGTTCATGATTTGGGAGTTGACCGAAAAGCATCCTGTTGTAAATTTATATGTGTTCCGGCATCGTGGTTTTAGCATTTCTGTACTTGCTTTAGCCTTTGGCTTTGGCTCATTCTTTGGCAGTATTGTTTTGATTCCCCAATGGTTACAAATCAACTTGGGCTATACCGCTACATGGGCAGGTTATCTGACTGCAACTATGGGGTTTGGTAGTTTAACCATGTCGCCGATTGTGGCAAAACTGGCAACGAAATACGATCCACGTGCATTAGCCAGTTTTGGTTTAGCCTTGCTGGGTGTCGTGACTTTGATGCGCGCATTTTGGGTCACAGATGCCGATTTTATGGCGTTGGCATGGCCACAGATTTTGCAGGGTTTTGCTGTACCATTCTTCTTTATTCCTCTGTCCAATATTGCGATGGGTTCAGTCTTGCCTCAAGAAATGGCATCTGCAGCAGGTTTAATGAATTTTTTAAGAACGATGGCAGGAGCAATCGGCGCATCTATTGCTGTCACGATTTGGGATGATCATGCCAAAGTCACGCGTAGTGAAATGGTCAATAGCTTACATCCGCAGGACGTACAGAATACTTTGATGCAAAATGGGTTTTCCTCTGATGCAACTCTAGGCATGATTGCAAATTTGGTAGATAAAGAGGCCATTACTATCTCAGCCAATCATGTATTTATGATTCTGGCTATTGTGTTTGCATTTGCCAGTATTTTGATTTGGTTAAATCCTAAACCGAAGCGGATAACAGAGAATTTACCCACACACTAACAATTTAGAGAGAAATAAGAAAGCATCTCTTTTGAGGTGCTTTTTTTATGTATAAAAATAGTGTCATACCTCAGAATTGATAGATTTTGCTTGTTTTATTTTAAAGAAAGCATGCCAGAATCTTATCGGAAGCTATAAAGATAGTACGTAAAATATAAGGAGGAGTATCGCTGAATGTTGGATATAAAACTCAAAATCATTGAATATTATTAAAAGTTAATTTTTATCAGATATTAAAAACTGTCATGCCTGAAAATAAAGAAACTTGCATGACAATTGCATGGATAGGCAAGTTTATATAGTGGAGTTATCACGTGAATCCTAGATATTTAGTTTTTTTCAGCAGTTTATTCGCTGTTGGTTTATTACCAGGATGTGGGAATAACTCCACATCAGATCAATCAAATAATGGTTCAAATACTGGCAATCCTACAAAACCAAACCTAATGATTGATCAAGACCCAACCAGTTGTAGCAAACTGATACAGGATGGCTCGAGTGTTGTTGTGGGATCAGATCAGAATGGCGATCCAGCGGCACCGGAAGGGGCTTCAGGTTATCGTTTAAACAATACAGTGAAATATGCAGATAAATATATGGTGGTTGCAAATACACCACTCGCAGTAAAAGCAGGATGTGAGATTTTAAAAGCAGGAGGAACTGCTGTTGATGCAGCTGTTGCTGTACAAGCTGTCTTGGGGTTAGTTGAACCACAATCGAGTACCATTGCAGGTAGTGGTTTTATGATGTACTACGATGCAAACACTAAACGTGTAACTGCTTATGATGGTCGAGAAACCGCACCAGCTGCAGCGAATGAGTATTATTTAATTCGCCAAAATCTGGATGATCCAAATTCGCCAGCGCCTGTACCCAGTGCCCGTCGTAGTGGTCGATCGATTGGTGTACCAGGTGTAATGCGTTTACTAGAACAAGCTCAGAAAGAACACGGTAAACTTAAGTGGAACCAGCTTTTTGATGAAGCAATTCACTTGGCCGACAATGGTTTTCGTATTCCGGGACGTTTGGCGGATGCGATCGTAAGTAATGCAAATAATTTGTCGCTCGATGCCAATGCGATGGCAACTTATTTTTATCCAGATGGTACACCTAGAAAGGTAGGTGAAACCATGACGAATAAAGCCTATGCAAAAACACTTGAAGCATTGGCCTCACAAGGTGCAAAAGCCATGTACAGTGGACCCATTGCCCAGAATATTGTTGCTAAAGCAGGACAGACAATAGGAGATGATATCGCTCGTACACCGATCACTCCGAGTTTGATGACTTTACAGGATTTGTCGAATTATCAAGTTAAAAAGCGGACACCAATTTGTACAACTTACCGTGACCGTTATTATGTTTGTACCATGCCTCCTCCATCATCAGGCGGGATAGCTGTAGCGCAAACGCTCGGTATTTTAGAAAACTTTGATATGGCTAAGTATTTACCCCAAAATCCAGAAAATGAGGGGGGAATACCTGATGTAATGGGAGTTCATTTTATTTCTGAGGCTGAGCGCTTGGCATATGCTGATCGAGATAAGTATGTGGCAGATACCGATTATGTTCCTCTGCCAGCAAAGGGTATTGTGAGTTTGCTTGATAAAAATTATTTAAAACAACGCGCCGGGCTGATTGATCCGAATCAAAGTATGGGGATAGCACAAGCAGGCAACTTCGATTCAAATTCGGGGATTGATACCACAGTTGAACATGGTACTACTCAGTTCACTATTGTAGATACCTATGGCAATGTGGTTTCAATGACATCAACAGTCGAATCGAGTATGGGTTCATTCCATATGGTCGATGGTTTCTTATTATCAAATCAATTAACTGATTTTAGTGCTTATCCTTATGACAATACAGGCGCACTGGTTGCTAACCGTGTAGAAGGTGGTAAACGTCCACGAAGTACAATGGCGCCAACATTGGTATTTAAAGGAACGACACCTGATGAGTTTTATATGGCAACTGGTTCACCAGGTGGAGGTACAATTATTCAATATGTCGTGAAAACGTTGATTGGTGTATTAGACTGGGACTTAAATGCACAACAGGCTACATCTTTGGTTAACTTCGGTGCAACCAATAGTCCAAATACTAATATTGATAGCTCTAATGATCAATTGTCTTTGCTTGAGCTGATTGAAGGTTTGAAGGCAAAGGGACATGGAGTCTCTAATACAGCACAAACGAGTGGGATTGCTACGATTATGAAAGTGAATATTGATAATCAAAGCAAATATGCAGGTGGGGTAGACCCTCGCCGTGAAGGAATTATTTTAGGAAATGGGGCGTTATAGCTCACATTAAAAAAAGCTGCCTTTATGAAGGTGGCTTTTTTTATATGTAGACCTTGAAATAACAAGTTGAGGAACGATATAGGAATATAAGCGCATATTTTGCTGATTGGTTAGAAATTAAGATTTTAATTCTGGTGATCTATGCTATGATTGCGCTGTACTTTGGGGGTGTCTCTGGCTTCGACGCTGGTGATGAAACTCATAGATGCATGCCGAGAGCGCATTTTCTCTCGTAAATAAAATTTGCATTTAAATAGTCGCAAACGACGAAACTTACGCTCTAGCTGCCTAAGGGCCGCTTGTCCGCTTCCTAGAATACTTGTGGTCTAGGAACCCGACCGAAGCGCACGCACACAAGTCCGTATAGAGTCAAGCCTCGGGGCTTTATACCAAACTTAGAGGATCGCACTTTGTACCCTGTTCGTCGGGTCACTTGGTGTTAAAACAATAGACGATATCTAAGCATGTAGTATTCTCGAGTGTAGTGCTGGCGGACGCGGGTTCGACTCCCGCCACCTCCACCAAATACTTAAACTTATATACCATTATATGATTGTATATGAGTTATAAAGCCTTAATCATCAATGATTAGGGCTTTTTTTATACCGCTATATGGCGTCGCATGAAAGAATCTATTGTGGAATAGTATTTATTTGTTTAAAAGTCGTCGTGACCAAAGTAAACCTATATCTAACAATATGTTTAATAAAGCCCTAAAGAGTATTAGTTATCAAGGTAAACAAATACTTCATGGCTTCAAACATATCTTTTCAAAAGAACTGAGAGAATTAGATTTTGCTCGTGATTATGTAGAAGCGGCTTTAGCTCATAAGGGGTAGCATTTAGGGTACTTACAACAAGCTATTTATGTTGAATCCCTTCAAGCGCGGCGGATGAGGTCGTGGAAACTCTAGCCAAAAATGGGTGAGTATGGATATTTTAATTAATAGTGTGTTTTGAAGTGCTTAGATAAATTATATATAAATTTAAATATTTTTTAAACTTAAAGATATTGAGTAGTTTTATTTACTCTGTATCTTTTGTTTAATGATGGAACGAGATTTAAACTCTGATGATTTTCTAATTTTTTTTGGAAATTGAGTGGATCTAATGTTCAGGGAGTATGCTCTTAAATTTTGGTCTAAATAAAAAACAATATTTATTTTTGTATATAGGATTTTTTAATTTATTGCTTTATTTCTAAGGTTGATTTATGGCTAAAATGTTCTTGATATCACGATTTTTACTTTGAATAAAATGAATTATATAAATATATAATCATTAATATTGTTTATTTTTTACTGTTTTTGTAATTTGCTATATTTAGGGGAATTTATCTATTTAATGAAAAATGCTATTGGAAATAGAATTTCCACGTCACAAGAGAAGGGAAAACATGCCAAACTATATTTCACCACTTCGTGATATAAATTTCGTTTTAAATGACTTTATAAATTTTGAGAAGATTTATGAAAGATATCCACAAAGTAAGGATAAGATGAATTCTGAAATTGTGGATCAATATTTACAAGTTGCCGCTGATTTCTGTGAAAACGAATTATATCCATTGAATCGTGTAGGGGATCAACAAGGTTGTAAACTAAGAAATGGAATCGTAACTACACCTGATGGTTTTAAAGAGGCTTATAAAAAATATGTCGAATTGGGTTTTCCAGCATTAACGGGAGATGAAGCTTATGGTGGACAAGGTTTTCCATCTTTATTGTGGATCGCAATCTCAGAAATTCTAACTTCATGCAATTGGGCTTGGGGAATGTATCCAGGTCTATCACATGGAGCAATGAGTACGATTGAACATCATGGAACTGACGAACAAAAGAAAAACTATTTACCAAAATTAATTTCAGGTGTATGGACAGGAACTATGTGCCTCACAGAATCACATGCGGGTTCTGATTTAGGACTAATTAGAACAAAAGCGCTTCCAAATAATGACGGCAGCTATGTTATAAGTGGCGAAAAAATCTTTATTTCAGCTGGAGAACATGATTTATCACAAAATATTGTTCACATTGTATTAGCTCGCTTACCGAATGCTCCTGCTGGTACTAAAGGTATCTCTTTATTTATTGTCCCAAAATTCAATATAGATCAAGATGGTAATATTTTAGATCGAAATGGGGTTGTTTGTAGTGCTCTTGAACATAAAATGGGAATACATGGAAATGCAACATGTGCTCTAAGTTTTGATAATGCAAAAGGATTCTTGATTGGCCCTGAAAATCGTGGATTACATTGTATGTTCACATTTATGAACTCGGCTCGTATTGGTACTGCTATTCAAGGTTTAGCAGCAAGTGAATCCTCATATCAAGGGGCCTTAGCTTACGCTAAAGATCGATTGGCAATGCGCTCATTATCAGGTCCACAAAACCCTGAATTATCAGCCGATCCAATTATTGTGCATCCTGCTGTACGTAATATGTTATTGACCCAAAAAGTTTTTGCAGAAGGATCACGTGCATTAGCTTATTACTTATCTGTTTATGTTGATATTGCTAAATTATCTAATGATGAGTCCGAAAAGAAAATTGCTGAGGATAAATTGGCTCTACTTACACCTATTGCTAAAGCATTTATGACAGAAATGGGGGTTGAATCTGCAAAGAATGGAATGCAGGTATTTGGGGGGCATGGCTACATCGCTGAACATGGTATGGAACAAATTGCACGAGATGTCCGTATTTCAACATTATATGAAGGCACTACGGAAATTCAATCAATTGATTTATTATTTAGAAAAGTTTTAGGAAGTAAAGGGGAATTAATTAAATTGCTCATAGAGGAAATTAAGGAAGAAACACAGCATATACCACAGCATGAAGAAATCGCCTCTATGTATATAAAATTAGAGAACTTAGTAAAAGAGTGGCATGAACTAACAACATATATCCAAGAGGAACTGTCTAGTAACCCTGTTGAGGTGGGAACAATTTCTGTAGATTATCTCTATTTTTCAAGTTATGTTATTTTTGCATATTTATGGTTGAAAATGGCGATGGCTGCTCAGGATAAAATCAGCCAAGAAAGCACAGATGAATTTTATCCAGCAAAAATCGCTACCGCAGAATTTTACTTTGAGCGAATTTTACCAAGGACTTTAGTACATGCTGAGTTGATAAAAAGCCAAACAAAATCCTTGTTTAAATTATCTCCACATCAGTTTAAGTTTGATTAAGGTATAAATTTACAGCAAATATTGTGTTTTATTTGCTGTAAATTTAAATCAATATTATCTGTTTTTCTTGCGCATTAGGCTTTCTTGAATAGTGCTACAAACTAGTTTTTCATTTTGCCAAATTTTCCCAAAATTTAGACCTTTACCTTGGCTGCTTGTCGAACAGTCAAGCTCATAAAGAGACCATTCATCGGTACGGAAAGGTCGATGAAAATAAATAGCATGATCTAAACTAGCACTCATTATATTATTAGAGAGATAGCTTAAACCATGCTGTAATAGAGAAATTGAAAGTAGGTTGTAATCTGAGTAATAAGCCGTAATAGCTTGATGTAAAATAATAGAATCTACCTCAGATGGTATTTCATCATATGTTTTGAAATATTCTGCGTAATTGTCTACCTTTTCAGGTGCAAAGGGATTTAAAAAATGAGTAGGATGAATTTTAATTTGAAAAGGTTCTATAAAAGATTTTAAATTAGAATCTGGAACGTGATCAATGATTTTAATTTTATGTTCTTGTTCACTAATTAATTTATCAGGGTGGAGATATTCATTTTTTTGTTCACATTGATAATCTAGACCAAGTTCATTATGGGTAAAAGATGCGAGTGCTATAAAAATCACTTTTCCATCTTGGATAGCCTTAATCTCTCTTCGTGCAAAACTTTTTCCATCTTGCAGTTTTGCGATTTGATAAATAATAGGTTTATTTGTGACGCCACTTTGTAGAAAATAGGCATGTAAAGAATGGGCAGGTTGATGAGTCGTTCTTGCTGCTGCAATCAGAGCTTGCCCCAATAACTGGCCACCAAATAAATGAGAACCAAATATCTGAGTACACTGTCCTTGAAATAACAAATCATCAACTTTTCTAAGATTAAAAAGTTCGATCAATTCTTGAGTAAGGTTATTCATCTGTATATTCATATTTTTATTTAATTCTCAAAAGCTTTGATGCAAGAAAAATTTATCTTAACTCTTTACGCAATATTTTACCGACATTAGATTTTGGAAGTTCCTCTAGGAATTCTATATATTTAGGTTGCTTATATGCTGTCAATTTATCAGAAATAAATTCAAAAATATCATCTTTAGTTAAGTCAGTTTCTTTTTTTACAATAAAAAGCTTGGGAACTTCACCGCTTTTTTTATCAATGACACCTATTGCTGCAACTTCTAAAACTTTAGGATGTCTACTAACAACTTCCTCTATTTCATTAGGATAAACATTGAAGCCAGATACTAAAATCATATCTTTTTTTCTATCAACAATTTTAATAAAACCCTGAGAATCCATTACCCCAATATCACCAGTACGGAAATAACCATTTGAGGTCATTACCTGAGCTGTTTCTTCAGGGCGATTCCAATAACCTTTCATTACTTGGGGACCTCTAATCGCGATTTCGCCTTCTTGGTTTAATGGAACATCTTGTCCATTTTCATCAACGATAGAAATTTCGGTAGAAGGAAGAGGAATACCAATTTTTCCTGTAAATGAATAAATATTAGGCGGATTGACTGTTGCTACAGGTGACGTTTCAGATAAACCATAACCTTCAAGTAAAGGTTTATTCGTTAAGCGATGCCATGCTTCGGCAGTTGATGGAAGTGTTGCCATACCTCCACTTGTTCCCAACTTGAGATGACTAAAGTTTACTTTTTTAATAGCTTCATGATTGATTAAAGCATTGGTTAGTGTGTTTACAGAAGGGAACAATACAGGGGGATATTTAATCATTTCATTTATAAGACCACTCGTATCTTTTGGGTTCAAGATTAATACACAAGCGAAACCTACATATTGTGAAACCATTGAAAGTTGGAAAGCGAAAATATGATACAAAGGTAAAGCACAAATCATATTCTGCTGATCTTGATTGCCTGAAAGTAATACTGGTCCGAAAATAGCATTATTTTGTAAGAGATTAGCAACCAAATTTAAATGAGTTAATTCAGCTCCTTTTGAAACGCCAGTTGTGCCACCTGTATATTGTAATACTGCTGTATCGGCTAATCCTATTTCAGGTTTACAAAAGCCCTCCTCGGGATGTTCTAATACCGATGTGAAAGAAAAACAACCCGTTACTTGATCATGTTGGACAATTTCATCTTCAACTAAGTCTGTAATTTCTGTTGTGATAACATACTTTATGGATGTATTTGCAGAAATCTGATCAAAGGTGTTTTTCAGAGTATTTAATACAATTAAGACTTCTGCACCCGAATCTTTTAATTGATGTTCAAGTTCTCTCGGCGTGTAAAGTGGATTGACATTGACCAAAATTAAACCTGTGCGGAGAATACCCATTACTGAAATTGGATACTGTAAGAGGTTGGGAAGCATTACTGCCACACGAGTGCCTTTTTTTAGTCCTAGAGATTGAAAAAAAGTGGCTAACCGTAATGACGCTTTTTCTATTTGTAGATAACTCATCTTTTTATCCATGAAAATGTAAGCGGTTTTATGACCAAACTCCCTACAATTTCTTTCAAAAATATCTACTATAGAGGTATTCTCAGCAGGTAAGCTAATTTCTTCTGGAATACCAGCGTCGTGATAAGTGTTCAACCAAACTTTTTTCATTAATACATCCTATCTTCCTTGAGATTCAATGGAGCTTAATATTTTTTTAAGGATGAATAAAATGAATATCATTGATAATAAATTATGCATGAGAGTTATCTTCTAAGATTTCTCTTTCTATATAGATAGTCATGAAATTAGCTTTTTAAAAATTATTTTTTAGCTAAATAGTGATGAATTCTCCACTCTCATTATTTTGATTTAAAAGAGCTTGTAGTTCTTTCATAATCTCTAAGAGTTGAGTTTTACACCAAATCGTTTCTTGTTCATTGGACTTTTCATCATCCCAATATAGATTCATTTCATATCCTTCTATATTTATAGGTAAAGGGCGAATCTCTATATCAGCATGATGTTTTTTAAGATGGAGTGCTTGGCAGTTTGATATTGTTAATAAATATTGCGATTGAGCTAACATTTTGATGGCGGTTTCGTATTGTTGACAACGTAGTCTAATTAATCTCTTTAAACCTTGTTTGGATAGAATGAAATCTTCAAAAACTCTACCAGTTGGACGTGTCGAAACCGTTATGTGCTGTGATGTTAAATAGTTATCTTTACTTAATCCTTGTTTTAAAATTGGATGTTGTGATTGACACATTATGACAAATTTATCTTTCATACAGCGTTCTTGCGCAATCCCTTTTTCTATTGTGTGAGTAACATCAATTGCAAAATCAATTCGTCCTGAGGAAAGTTCATGTCTTAAATTTTTTCGATCAATACGGACACTAATCACTTGTAGATCTGGTATGAATTTAGAGAACCATTGAACAATTCTAGGAAAAATAATAGGTTCAAACTCATCATTCATTGCTATTGTTAATTGTTTTAAATCTCGTTCGGGTTCGAAATTATGAGTGCTTTGAAGAGCTAGATGTATAAGATTGAGTGCTTCTGATATTTGTGGCCATAAACGTTTGGCCAATGTAGATGGTACTACGCCATGACCATCCCGAATAAATAATGGATCGTCAAAATGCTCTCGTAAGCGAGATAGCGCATGGCTTACAGCGGGCTGGCTTAAAAATAGTTGTTCACTGGCTCTTGTTAGATTTCTTTCTTTATAAATCATTGCAAAAACACGAAATAAATTTAAATCAATCCGAGCAAGAGAAATCACTTTATCATTAAAATTGTGCATGATTAACCATAAAATCAATTCATTTTATTCATTATACAAAGTTGGGTACGCTAAGCAAATACCAAATAGCAGAGACAACAAAATGAATTTCGAGCTTAGTCGTAAGGGACAGGAATATTTAGAAAAAACCAAAAAGTTTATGGAAACAGAAATCGCACCGATTGAAGATGAGTTTTGGAAAGAAGTACATAATACATGTGATCCAAAGGATTGGACCACATGGAAATGGCCAGTAACATTAGAAGTATTAAAAGCAAAAGCAAAAAAAGCAGGTTTGTGGAATATGTTTCTGCCTGATGAAAAATTGGGAGTAGGATTGTGTATTCAAGAATATGCACACATAGCTGAACAGACTGGACGTAGTTTTTTAGCACCAATGGTTTTTAACTGTAGTGCTCCAGACACTGGAAATATGGAGGTGCTGTGGCGTTATGGGAGTGAGGCTCAAAAGAAAGAGTGGTTAGAACCATTATTGAAAGGAGAGATTCGTTCAGTATTTTGTATGACAGAACCAGAAGTTGCTTCAAGCGATGCAACTAATATGCAAGCTACCGCTATTGTTGAAGGGAACGAAATTGTTTTAAACGGACGTAAATGGTGGTCCTCTGGTTTAGGAGATCCTAATGCTAAAATTCTTATTTTTATGGCTCATACCCCTGATCCATCTAAAGGACATCATCAGCAACACTCAATGGTTTTAGTGCCAATAAATGTCCCAGGAGTGAAAATTGAAAGAATGCTGCCAATTTTTGGTGATATTGATGCTCCCCATGGACATGGTGAGGTTAGTTTTACGAATGTTCGTGTTCCAATTGAAAACTTTATTGGCGGACCAGGACAAGGATTTGCAATTGCTCAAGGGCGTCTAGGTCCTGGACGTATCCATCATTGTATGCGTTGTGTGGGGGCGGCAGAACGGGCTTTAGAGTTAATGATAGACCGTGGAATGTCTCGAGTTGCTTTTGGGAAACCTATTCTAGAGCTAGGTGGTAATAAAGAGAAAGTGGCGGATGCACGTATTGCAATTGCTCAAGCTCGTTTAATGACCTTATATGCTGCGTGGAAAATGGATACGGTTGGTAACACAGAAGCAATGACCGAAATTTCAGCCATAAAAGTCATCGCACCTAATGTAATGCAGCAAGTGATGGATATGGCTATACAAATTCATGGCGGCATGGGGGTTTCGGATGATACGCCTTTAGCCCGTTTTTTTGGAGCTGCCCGGACATTACGACTTGCAGATGGTCCTGATGAAGTACATAAAAGGGTCATTACAAGAATTGAATTAAAAAAACGTGGTTATGGTCAAAAAAATATTCCAGGGAAGGTTGCGTAATGTCAATGATTGATATTGGAGGACGAGTACGTCAAGGTGAGGAATTAGATATTCTTGCGGTTGAAGAATGGTTGAGAAAACAGAATATTGAATTATTCGGTGTTCCTGTTGTCACCCAGTATGCAGGCGGGGCCTCAAATTGGACGTATCGTATTCAATATGAAAATCGAGATTTAATTTTACGTCGCCCACCAGCAGGCACAAAAGCAAAGTCTGCACATGATATGGTTCGTGAATTTCGTGTGCAGAAAGCTCTTAAATCACAGTATCCTCTGGTTCCTAAAATGGTCGCTCTTTGTAATGATCAGAATGTCATTGGGTGTGATTTTTATTTAATGGATCGTATAGAAGGGATAATTCCAAGAGCCAATTTGCCAGAAGGAATAAACCTTGCTCCACGCAATATAAATAAATTGTGTATCAACGTCATTGATGCATTGATTGATTTGCATCAAGTCTCTTATCAGGGAACTGATTTGGAAACATTGGGAAAAGGAGAAGGATATTGTCGTCGTCAAGTGGAAGGTTGGGACAATCGATACGAAAAAGCACGTACGCCAGATGTTCCGAGTTTTGATTCGATTCGACAATGGCTTTTAAGTAATATTCCTGAAGATGTAAAAACATGCGTTATTCATAATGATTGGCGGTTTGATAACGTCATTTTGGATCCTAATAACCCGACTGAACTTATAGGCGTTTTAGATTGGGAGATGGCAACCTTAGGGGATCCTTTAATGGATTTAGGCTGTGCTTTAGCTTACTGGGTAGAAGAGGATGATAGTGTCACTTTGAAATCAATGCGAAGACAGCCGACCCATATGAAAGGCATGTTATCTCGCAAAGAAGTAGTGCAATATTATTTTGAAAAAACTGGTCTAAAAACAGACAACTGGAAGTTTTACGAGGTTTTTGGTTTATTCAGATTAGCGGTCATTGTTCAACAAATTTATTACCGTTTTTACCATAAAGAAACGCAGAATCCAGCTTTTAAGAATTTTGGAGTTTTTGTTGAAGCGATGTTCGTACGTTGTTTACAACTTACATGGCAATCACATTAACAAGGATAAGGAAATTAAACATGGCTTTAATTACACTTGTTCGGCATGGACAAGCCTCTTGGGGGGTGGAAAATTATGATCAATTATCAATCAAAGGAACGGAACAAGCTAGGGTTCTAGGTCGAGTTTTTGATAACCAAGCAAAGCCTTTTGATCGTGCTTGGAGAGGAGAGATGGAGAGGCATAAAGAAACAGCGCAATATTGCTTGGCAGAAATGCATTCACCTCTAATGGCGATCTCACATTCAGGCTTCAATGAGTTTGATCATGAGGAAATATTACTAAATTTAGACAAGAATAAATATGCAACGAAACAGGAACTTATGCATATCATCAAGAATTCTTCAAATCCCGTAAAAACAATGGGGATAATATTTTCTGAGGCGATGCAACGTTGGCAATCAGGATTTTATGATGCTGAATATGTTGAAACTTGGAAAGCATTTCAGCAACGTTGTATACAAGC
Source organism: Acinetobacter suaedae (assembly GCF_008630915.1). NCBI lineage: Bacteria > Pseudomonadati > Pseudomonadota > Gammaproteobacteria > Moraxellales > Moraxellaceae > Acinetobacter > Acinetobacter suaedae. Next base: position 2,417,968 of record NZ_CP043909.1, on the reverse strand, counting down.
ATTTACTGAAATTGTGAATGACTCCAAAGGAAAAAATGTAGTTGTTTTTAGTTCTGGTGGCGTTATATCAGTAATTATCCAATCATTAATGGGATTAAGTGATCAAGCAACTTTTGAGTTGAATTGGTCAATGGTTAATTGTGGCGTTACCCAAATTTTAAGTGACAGTAAACGTCATAATATTTTAAGTATGAATGAACATCAGCATTTCCGTGAATATGGAGTTAATTTGCTAACTTGGCATTGATGCATTTCATTAAATTATATGGACATTTATATCGTTTAAGAACTGTTCGTAAATTTTATCAGAACACGAAATTAAGGAAGTAGACATGGCAACGAATCTTTTCGATTTAACGGGAAAAATAGCATTAGTTACTGGCGCTAGCCGAGGTATTGGTGAAGAAATTGCTAAGTTGTTAGCAGAACAAGGAGCACATGTAATCGTTTCAAGTCGCAAGATTGATGATTGTGAAAGAGTAGCTGAAGAGATTAATGCAAAAGGAGGAGCAGCTGAGGCTTTCGCATGCCATGTTGGGAAAATGGATGATATTTCAATAATTTTTGAACATATTCGCAATAAACATGGGCGACTCGATATTCTAGTGAATAATGCTGCCGCAAATCCATATTTTGGTCATGTTTTAGATACCGATTTAGCAGCTTATAACAAAACAGTTGAAGTTAATATTCGGGGTTATTTTTTCATGTCAATTGAAGCTGGAAAAATGATGAAGCAGCAAGGTGGTGGTGTGATAGTAAATACTGCATCAATAAATGGGTTACAACCTGGCGATAAGCAAGGGATTTACTCAATTACAAAAGCTGCTGTAATTAATATGACCAAGACCTTTGCAAAAGAATGTGGTCCGTTCGGTATACGTGTTAATGCGCTACTCCCAGGTTTCACAAAAACTAAATTTGCGGGTGCTTTGTTCAATGATCCTGAACTATATGAAAAATTAATGAGTGATATTCCATTACGCCGTCATGCTGAGCCTCGTGAAATGGCGGGAACCGTTTTATATCTTGTCTCTGATGCTTCAAGTTATACCAATGGGGAATGTATTGTTGTAGATGGTGGGTTAACCCTATAAAAATTAGTATATTTATATACTTTTTGACTATAGGAACTCATTTTTGAAACATAAGCGTTAATGATTTCAAAATATTGATAACTATTTTAAGGATGAACAAATGATTAATTTAAAGAATCGAGTAGCGATCGTGACAGGTGCTGGTGCAGGCTTAGGAAGAGAACATGCTTTATTACTAGCTCGTTTGGGTGCAAAAGTTGTTGTAAACGATTTAGGTAGCGATGTGAATGGAAATGGTGGTTCAACAGCAGCAGCTCAAAGGGTGGTTGACGAAATTATTAATGCTGGTGGAGAAGCTTTTGCAAATGGCGCATCAGTGACTGATGCTACTCAAGTAGAAGAGATGGTAAAGGAAACAATTGCTCGTTGGGGACGTGTAGATATTTTAGTGAATAATGCTGGAATTCTTCGTGATAAAACTTTTACTAAAATGTCTTTAGAGGATTTTCGAACAGTTGTGGACGTACATTTGATGGGAGCAGTCAATTGTACTAAAGCTGTATGGGATATTATGCGTGAGCAAAAATATGGCCGTATAGTCATGACAACATCTTCTTCAGGTTTATATGGAAATTTTGGTCAATCTAACTATAGCGCTGCAAAAATGGCTTTGGTTGGTTTGATGCAAACATTATCTCTCGAAGGTGAGAAGTATAATGTTCGAGTGAATTGTCTTGCTCCAACAGCCGCGACTCGTATGTTAGAAGGGCTTTTACCTGAAAAGTCTCTTAAGGCACTGGCCCCAGGTGCAGTCAGTCCAGCAGTAGCCGTACTTGTTAGTGAAGAAGCTCCTACAAGAATGATCCTATGTGCAGGAGCTGGGAGTTTTGAAGCGGCCCATATCACAATGACTCCAGGTATTTATATCGGGAATGATGAACAGACACCGCATGTACTGGCAGACAGATTAACTGAAGTCTCTGATCGTACAGGTGAGTTTATCCCGATGACAGGTTTTGCTCAGGGTAATCTCGAACTGAAAAAAGCTGGTTTACAAGTAGGGGAATAAAATGGTTGACGTTATTTCAAATAAAGATTCACTTTCAGTTGCACAACTTTTTGATTTGCAAGGCAGTATTGTTGGGGTTTCTGACTGGATTACCATTGACCAAGCATCAATTAATGCGTTTGCAGATGTGACTAAAGATTGGCAATACATCCATGTTGATGAAGATGCTGCACGCCAAAGTCCATTTGGTGGAACAATTGCACATGGATTTCTTACTTTATCTTTACTATCTGCAATGGCAGCAGATGCGATGCCTCCTATTAAAGATTTAGTTGCCTCCATTAACTATGGAATGAATAGTGTCCGTTTTATAAATCCTGTACGTAGTGGGAAAAGGGTGCGGGGACATTTTTCGCTAAAATCAATTGTAGAAAAGGCTTTTGGCCGTTATCAAATGACCCTTGAAGTAACGATTGAAATTGAAGATGAAACTAAACCAGCACTAGTAGCAGAGTGGCTATCGCTTCTAAATTTGTAGTAGGTGTATATCATGACAGATGAACTTCTCCTCTCGCGCAGTGACTTAGATTTTCTATTATTTGATTGGTTAAAAGTAGATTTACTAAATCAACGACCACGTTTTTCTGGACAGGATCGTTTTGATTACAATTCAGTTCTAAACGTTTATGAAAGTTTAGCAAAAGATCTATTTGCTCCGCATAATAAGAAAAACGATAGTAATGAACCCATGTTTGATGGGGAAAAAGTTACAGTAAATCCAGAAGTAAGTGTTGCTTTAAGTGCTTTCTCTGATGCTGGCTTAATGAGTGCTGCATTTCCTACCGAATGGAATGGAATGAGTTTACCTAGTACTGTTGAACGAGCAGGGATGGCGTATCTTTTAGCTGCAAATACAGGTACGGCTGGTTATGCCTTTTTGACAATAGCAAATGCGAATCTTTTAATTTCTCATGGAGAAAAAGATAAAGTTGCTCCTTATGTGAATGCAATGTCTGAAGGAAAATGTTTTGGGACGATGTGTTTATCTGAGCCACAAGCAGGATCTAGTTTAGCCGATATTCGTACACGTGCTGTACCTACGGATGATGGTAGATATCGTTTGTTTGGTAATAAAATGTGGATTTCTGCAGGAGATCATGATATTTCCGAAAATATCCTACATCTAGTTTTGGCTAAAATCCCCGATGAAAATGGACAAATTCCTGCAGGAGTGCAGGGAATTTCATTATTTGCAGTTCCTCGTAAAATCCTGAATGGAGATGGTCAGCCTAGTGAACGCAATGATGTTGTATTGGCTGGTATTAACCATAAGATGGGGAATCGAGGCACAGTAAATTGTGTATTAAATTTTGGTGAAGGTCGTTATAAACCTGAGGGTGAAGCTGGAGCATTAGGAGACATAATTGGCGAGCCTGGTAAAGGTTTGGCTTATATGTTTCACATGATGAATGAAGCTCGTATTTCAGTTGGATTGACCGCTGCTGCATTGGGTTATACAGGTTACTTGCATGCCCTTGATTATTCTAAAACGCGGTTACAAAGCCGTCCAAGAGGTGATCGTAATTTAAATTCGCCTCAGATACCAATTATACAGCATGCTGATGTGCGTCGAATGCTATTGGCCCAAAAGTCATATGCTTCAGGAGCTTTAGCTTTATGTCTTTATGCAGCCCGTCTTGTTGATGATATCCACTCCGTAGAAAATGAAGAAGAGCGTCACAATCTTAATGCTTTATTGGATTTACTTACACCTGTAGTGAAAAGTTGGTCTTCTGAGTGGGGGCTGGTGGCAAATGATTTAGCCATTCAGGTGCATGGAGGATATGGTTATACGCGCGAATACAATGTTGAGCAATTTTATCGAGATAATCGTCTTAACCCAATCCATGAAGGAACGTTCGGTATTCAAGCGCTAGATTTATTGGGGCGTAAAACACGCATAAATGATGGACTCTCTATACGACTACTCACTGAAAAAATTTCTGAGACAGTTCAGAAAGGGCTATTGATAGATAAATTATCTCATCATGCCCATAAATTAGATGCTGCATGGCAGGACATTCTTCAGGTGACTAAGAAATTGCATGATTTAGACAATGTCGAAATGCAATTAGCAAACGCCGCAAATTATTTAGAAGCTTTTGGACATTTGGTAGTTGGATGGTTATGGCTAGATCAGGCAGTAACTATTCATGAAACGATTGAAGGATCATCGGATAGCGATTTCTTAAATGGAAAACTAGCAGCCTGTGATTACTTTTTTGGTTGGGAAATGCCGAAAATATCCAGTTGGTTGGCAGTGCTGGATCCAGTGGAGACAACTCCATTGAATATGCCTGAGCAATGGTTTTAGGGGATGTTGATATTTTGGTTATGCACATAAAAGAGATATATTTTTTGTGGATAAGACATGGCGTCATTGCTAGCCCATTCTAGATAATGAAGTCACAGTCTATACAATAAAATATTTTTATTTTTAAAAGAGTAGTGCTTTAAAAGTTTATAAGTCTCGTTATAAAACGAGGTAATACATTCGTTTGCCTAAAATTTATAAAAGAGCTATGTAAACTTAACGATTACTTGTGTGTAGCCAAATATCTACAAAACCTAATTTCATTGCAATATTTTTTATTCATCTAATTTTTTACAAGGAAGATCCATGATTGATGCAGTAATTGTTTCAACAGCTCGTACGCCTATTGGAAAAGCATATCGCGGTGCATTCAATAATACACATTCTCCTACTATGTTAGGACATGCAATTAAGCATGCCGTAGAGCGAGCAGGAATTGAACCAGATCGCATTGAAGATGCTGTGATTGGTTCTGTTTTAAATGCTGGTACTGCTGGTAATAATATTGCGCGAAATGGCTTATTTGCTGCGGGCCTACCAGCAGTTATTGGCGCTCAAACAATTGACCGTCAATGCGCATCTGGTTTAATGGCAATAGCGACTGCTGCCAAACAGATCATGTATGATGGCATGCAGACGGTGATTGCAGGTGGACAGGAAAATATTTCTGCTGTGCAAAATCGTTATATGGAATGGGTTAAGGCTGAGATGGACCCAAATGTATTAGCGAATCAACCAACAGCTTACATGCCTATGTTGGAAACAGCAGAGTTTGTTTCACGTAAATATGGAATCTCGAGAGAAGTTCAAGATCAATATGCCTTAGAGTCGCAACTTCGTACTGCACGAGCTCAGGCCGCGGGGCTATTTGATAATGAGATTGTACCCATTACAACACAGATGATGGTAATGGATAAATTATCAGGGACGTCATCACTAAAAAAAATAACCTTGGGTCAGGATGAAGGAAACCGTCCCACGACTACATTGGAATCCTTAACTAATTTAGCGCCTGTTGTTGAAGGTGGTGTTATCACTGCTGGAAATGCGAGTCAATTATCAGATGGTGCAAGTGCTTGTGTGGTAATGAACGGCAAATTAGTAGAGCAACTCGGAATCGAACCGCTAGGTATATATCGCGGTATGACAGTAGTTGGCAATGCACCCGAGGAAATGGGGATTGGTCCTATTTATGCAATTCCTAAATTGCTTAAACAACATGGATTATCAGTAGACGATATTGGACTTTGGGAGCTAAATGAAGCGTTTGCTTGCCAAGCTTTGTATTGTCGTGATCACCTAGGGATTGATCCTAATAAATATAATGTTAATGGTGGAAGTATTTCAATTGGGCACCCTTATGGGATGACTGGATCTCGTTTAGTTGGGCATGCCTTACTTGAAGGGAAACGACGTGGTGTGAAGTATGTGGTCGTATCAATGTGTATTGGTGGAGGAATGGGAGCTGCGGGGTTATTTGAAGTTGCATGATGCCCAATGTACTGTTTGTATCAGTATTTACTAATGATACAAACAGTATTTTTATGCATAATATTTCAATAGCTTATCTTAACTTGATTTAATAGATTTTTTATTTAAATGGCTAACGAGATTAACTCGAAAGAATAAAAAAGCAGTCGAATCTTGACTGCTTTTTTAGAAAATATTTTAATTTTAAATAGACATTTTTACAGGCGTATGCAATCCACCTGGCAGAGATTGAATACCATGGACGGCTTGTACCAAACGAGCCGCCGTTCCTGGATAAGGATCACTTGGACGAACGGTATCTAGCTTGATCTTTGAACCGTCTCCTCCAGTAATAGTAATGGTTAAGGATGACGTGAATCCATGATAATTTGCTGGAAGACCTTTCCATACTAACTTAATTCGTTCTTTACCTTCATGTTGAACAATTGCAGCTTCATCAAAACCAATACGATCGCCAATTTTGACAGGGATACCAATCACGTCTGTTACAATATCAGATATGACGAAACCACCATTACGTTCAGGCACAGTCTCTAAACCTAAAGTTTCTGCGATCATTAAGGCTGATTCTTGTAATATTGCTCCAACAGGTCCAGCCATGCCTTGTTCTGGTGGTTTACCTACACCAATTTCATGAGCTAATACTCCATACCCCCAAGTGGTTATATCTGCATAAGACTCCCCAACGATTGAAACAGGAGCAGGGAGAGCACTTGCAAATAAGGCAGGGACGACGTCTAGCCAAAAACCAGGTAACATGCCAGTTCCGACAATGCGTGAACCTGTTTCAGATGTTCGCTGTTGAAGTTGACTATACAGTTCAGGATTTAAACGTAATTTTGGATGTGCAAAACATGCATGAACAAAATCAACACCAGCATCGGCACAAATTGACATCGCTTGATATAAAATTTCACCGGATAATCCTGTATATATCAAAACATCAAATGTTCCTGAACGAATTGTACTTTCAAGATCAGTCGTCGCTACAATGCCTGTGGGTTCATTGCCAGTCAGCGTACCAATATCCTGTCCATTATGTTCAGGGAAAAATACGATAGCACTGGTGAGTAGGTGTGGGCTATGCTTTAAAGCTTTAAGTACTTCAGAGGCGGCTTTGCCTGTACCATAAATTCCTACACGTTTAGCTAATGCCATAGTAGCTCCTTATTATTTCGGTTTTTAAGAAAATAAAATTTAGACTTTTATTTCGATGAAAGGAAACCAACCCCACTTAAGAGTTGGTTTCCTTTTTTATGAATTAAAATGTTTTCTTGATCCCAAAGACTGCCGTTGCAGAACATTTATCTCCAAACGCCATGATTTGAGTGCATTCTGAGTGGGTGAGGTCGGTATCCACATACGTTAAGGTAAAATCAACGCCTTTATATTTCTTACCTAATTCAATTTTACGGGTGCTATAGTTGTGACGAATTTTTCCGTCTTCGTTAACTAATTTCATGCCTAAGTCGTTATATCCATAACGCATATCGAGCCAGACATTCTTTGGAAAGTTATGTTTATAACCAATGTAACGATATTGAGCGTTTGAATGTTTTCCCCAATCATAATAATAATTGAAGAAAGCACCATATGCGTTTGCACTAATAAACCATTCAGTTACATTACCATCTGCCCAATTCGGTAATAGGGTTTGACCTATTGATGAATAAACATAGACTTTTTCAGAAAATGGGTGAAAATAACCCACGGTATAAGCTATCTCGTATTTTGCTGGTACAACATTGACATCATAATTGGAAACTTGTGCTGAAATATCCCAACCTGATTTGTGGGCAAGGGTTACAAGACCTTGTACGACAGGTTTACCGTCACTGAGATCAAAACCTGAACGGCGATATTCAGACATCGCTGTTGCTGTAAAATTGAGGTTTAAATCTTCATTAATCTCTACTGCTTGCACTAAAGTCGAGTGTGTAATACAGCTTAAAAAAATAAATGGTAGTGCTTTTTTTAACATGATTTTATCCTTAAATATCATTTGATTGAACGAATTAATCCTGCTCGCATTCTAGAGAATGCAAGCGTTTTGTTCATATTTTTGAAGTTGTTTATTTTCCGCTAATATCGGTCTGATTTACTGATTCAAGAGAGCGATTAGTAGTTAAAGGTCCAAAGAAGATAACGGGTAGGGCAAATACGATATAGATTGCCGCGGCTGTAAACATAACACCTTGCATTCCCGCTGTCGTAAAGAGCCATGCACCGAGAACACCTGAGACAGCACCTCCAAATCGACCTAAAGAAATAATAATGCCACTTCCCAATGCGCGTAGCTTCGTCGGTATGGTTTCTGGGATGTAGGTATAGTAAGCGTTAATGACCATTCCTGTAAGAATTGAAGCAAGTCCGCCTGCAGCAATTAATATCCAACTTGTATTGGAGATTCCTAAAGCTATGAGAGGAAATGCAGCTAATGCTGACATTGCTAAAATCATAGATTTTCGTTCAAAGCGATCTAATACCACCATCGCAATGAAAGGGGTTACGCAATAAATGACATTCCACATGAAGAAAATAGAATAAGCCTTCTCTTCGGAGTATTGCAAACCATAAACTAAAGAATAGATTCCCCAATTACCAAATAAATAATATGCTAAAGTTGAGCCAAAATAGCCTAGACCAACAATCGCAATCGTAAATAATACGGCTTTATTTTTTAATAAATCTGAAAAACATGCTTCTTTAGTCTCTTCAACTGTAATGACTTCAGGTGTTTTTAATTTTTTGTTATTTAAAATTGCCTTTTGTTCAAGCTTTACAATGAGGTCTTCTGCTTGTTTGTGTTTGTTTTTGGAAATATACCACCGTATAGATTCAGGTAAACAAAAACGGATTAAGGGTGCAATTAATAAGCCAGAACTACCTACATAGAAGAGATGACGCCAAGCATTACTTCCACTATTTGGCAAATAAAATAACGCTAGAGCAGCAGCAGCAACACCTGAAATAACAAAACCAAAAGTTACGATGGATAGAAACCGTCCGCGTGTATGACTTGGGAACATTTCAGCAATGTATACGAGTAAAACTGAAGTTGCTGCTTGTACACCAATACCAGTAATTACTCTGGAAAATAACATCATGTCATAGCTTTGTGATAAAGCGGTAATGAGTGAACCAATTGAATAAAGAATAGTTGCCCAGAAAATAACAGATCGTCGACCAAATTTATCTGATAAGCGCCCACCAATAAGTGCCCCAATAATCATGCCTACAAAGAACATACTAGCAATGAATCCAATTTGCTCTGTGGAATAATTTGTATGAGCTTTAATCACTGGTGCTGCATAAGCAAAAATTGCATTATCGTAATACTCAAGCATTAGATTGACTGCTAGTAAAGTAGCCCAGAAGTAATGTATACGCATTACGGGCAGTCGATCTAAACGTGCGAGTAACTCAGCCGATAATCTTGAACCAATATAATTGTCAGAACTACTCATATAGACTTAACTCCCTGTTAATTTATTGTTTTATGAGTGGCTGTGTAAATCTTAGAAATAGCAGTTTTTTTACTTAAAATTATGCAAAAAAACTGCGTCTAAGTGTTTATTGTTTCCTTACTTATAAAAAGCTTGTGAGAGAGTTAGTCCGAACCGCATCCTATGACGGCAACAACACGAATCTCGATTTTGAACTCAGGTCGAGCGAGTTGAGATACACCTACACCTGTCCAAGCAGGAAAGTTATTAGGTAAATATTGATCTTTTACCACAATGAATTCTGCTATTTCTCCTCGTTGATCAGTATGAAACGTCATAATCTCAACAATATCTGACATTGATGCACCAGCCGCTTCAAGTACTTCTTTGACATTCTCAAAGGCTTGTTTGGCTTGCTCTGTCATGGTTTTACCAATCACACCAGTTTCAATATGAGCACCGACACAACCAGAGACCCAAATCATGTCTCCAACACGGACTGCCGAGGAAAAGTGCAATTCATTGTAGTAACGCTCTTTGCGCAGGCCGGGGTTAATTAATTGTTTTTTCAAGATATAAATCCTTTTTAATATGGTTATACAAGTTGTTGGAAGATTGGTGATCTAAATGGATCGCCATCATTTAGCTTTGCCATTTCTTCTTTAAAAAGGGCACCATTACGTGCATAACGTTCACTTGACTCAGGTAAACAACGGAAAGTCGCGTCATCACCAAAAAAACGGAATACTAGAGTATGGCGAGTCGGGAAATCTTCATCTACGCCAGCTCCTCCATGGAGTGAGTGAGGATGCAGAAAAAGAACATCGCCAGGTTCAACTGCCCAAGACATTACATCCCATGAGTTAGGATCTTTTTCTAAGTCTTTATCAATGTGCGGTAATCGAGGTAAAGTTCCGTCATCATAAACTGGGTCAGTTGGATCATCTGCATTACTAAAACTTGCTCCATCGTATTGGATGCCATTTCGTGATCCACGAATAATCTCTAGAGAGTTTTTCTTTGGAACAGATTGGAAAGAAATCCATGCATTGCCCCAATGCTTTCCTGTCAAAGGCATAACAGAGGTATCTTGATGCCATGGTCCGCGACCACTTTTACCACCTTCTTTAGCAAATACTTCTTCAGCGTAATACCAGACATGTTCAGAACCCCATAGTTCTTGAAAAATCTTGCCAAAAGGTAGAGTTAGCATAAGCTGATCCAATTTTTCTTTAGCCTTTGGGTTAGCATTATCGATATGGGTTTGTAACTTTGTCCCTTCTAAAGCACGAAAATTAAATGGACCTGGATTTGCTACATTCCATTTAAAAGCTTCATAACAGGCTTCTAACTGTTCTTTTGTTAAACAGTTCTTAAAAAGAAATGCGCCGTCATTACGAAATGCTTCAATTTGTTCAGCTGTTGGTTTAATTTCCATAAAACTTTCCTTTTTTAGTACCAGAATGATAATTCAGTAAGTTGTTACTATTACGAATATAGATGAGTGTAAAATTGGTTTAGAACCGCTTCATTTCCCCATAATCCTTATTTGTAAATTGCAACAACTCCTCGTATCCTACTTTTCATTGAGGTTAACGGTTTTTTTTTAATGAATAAAATGAATTAAATAAATGATCAATTATGCATGAAATGAATTGTCCCTTAATATTGTTGTTTTTAGGTTTTTTTTAATTAAGTGATTGATAAATATATTTTATATTTATTGGGTGCGGAGTCTTTGTTACGTTGTGCAAATTCAGGAGGAGCATCACAACTTATTTAAAAAGGAAATCGTAAAATTAATTTTTGCAATCTAGGAACATCGCTAAGATATGAAGAGAGTAAACGGAATGGTACTTTTATTCTCTTAATAAGTATTGTTTATGATTAACTATTTATATAATTCATTTCGTTTATAAAAATAAATAAATTATTCTAAGAATGAAAAGAGGTTTTTTGTAGGTATTTAAAGCTATATTTCTGAAATTAAAACAAATGATGTGCGATCAAGGATATATTGTACTTGATTTTTCTTCATTATTAATTGAAAGAATACGCTCCTGTGTGTTTGTGATAACAGGAATTTAAAATGGAAATCTAGAGTAGTGGAAGTTAAAAATGATGATTGAGTTAAAACAAAAATATACGTCAATAGGGGGATGGGAAGAAGAACCTAAGCCTTTGCAATCCGCTCTTAATAAAGATATTAATGCCGATGTTGTCATCATTGGGGGAGGGTTAGCTGGTTTATGTGCTTCTTTAGAACTTGTTAAAAGTGGGTTAAAAGTCGTTGTCTTAGAAAAGGAATTTTCTGGTTTTGGTGCCAGTGGGCGAAATGCAGGTTATTTAGGGGGGGCACTAGGACTCAAGTATGATCTTTTTTTGAAAAAAACAGGAACAGAAGGTGCAAAGAACGTTGTTGATTTTTATGAAAAAGGCGTTGATTTTGCAGAAAACATTTTTAAAGAATATACAATTGATTGTGACTATATTCAATCAGGTCTCATAAGAGCTGCAATACATGAATCTCAGGAAAAATCAATTCGAAATGATATGAAACTCGGTGCTGAGTTAGGCTGTGAAACAGAGTTTTTAGATCACAATGAAATGCGTGCCCGAGGTATACCCCCAGCCTTTCTCTTTGGTAGCTATATCTCTAGAGGAGGAACTCTGAATCCTGGAAAATATATTCAAGGTTTGAGACGTGCAGCAATTCAAGCTGGTGTAGAGCTTTATGAAAATACACCTATGGTTTCATTTCACGAAGTTGATGGTACTGTAAAAGTTAAAAGCCCAAATGGGAGTGTAAGTGCGGCAAATCTAATATTGGCTAATAATGCTTATATGCCTCAACTCGGGTTGTTGCAAGATAGGACAGTACCATTACGTGTTTCAGCAATTGAGACAATGCCACTATCACCCACGCAATTAAATGCATTGGGTTGGTATAATAGAGAGGGTATTACCACAGCACACCATATCATGGAGAGTCATAGATTAACTGCACGAAATACACTGGTTTGTACAACAAAAAAATTACATTATGTCTATGGTTCTAAGACACCCAATGAACCTGATTTTGGACAATATCGAGCTTTAAAAATAGCAATACAGGATCGTTTTCCTATGTTAAAGGATATCTCGATTAAAAGCTGTTGGAGCGGATATATTAGTTATGCCAATGATGCCTTACCTGTCGTTGGTACGATGGGTAGGCATAAAAATATTTATTATGCTGCTGGATGTGCTGGACATGGGTTGGGGACTCAAGGAATGATTGGTAATTTCATCGCTAAAAAAATACTTGGTTACGAAGAATCTATGCTTACTTTCTTGATGGCGAATAAGACACCACGAACATTACCAGAGCCTTTACGGTGGTGTGTTTTAAATGGAGCGTTGTTTGCAGCTAGTCGATTAGACGAACAGGTTAATAGAAAAGCGAGAACATAAGTTTCAAAAGAATCGGTGGGCTGTACTTTATTGAATATTTAATTTCAGATGAAACTCATTGAATTTATAGGAAAAGATTATGTCAAGAACTCGAGTTTCTACGAAATTTTTTTCTACATATACGTGTTGTATAAATGAAAAATATTTGTCAGTGAGAAAAAACAGTAGTGATAGTTGGAATAAACCTGATTTTTCGGGCTTGATTTTTTCAGACAAGGTGAAATTTTTTGAGACTAAGTTTAAAAATAAAGCATTTGATCGTTTAATGTCTGCTGAATATCATTACTTCGAAAACGACCCTTTTTTTAATATTTTCTTATTAAATAATTTGATAGGGTTTAGATCTGTTACTACTCTTTTTTTGACTGAAGTTAACAAGGTTGTACTAAAAAGGCGATTATTTGAATTTAGCGAAAGTCAATTCGAGGATATTATTTTTTTTATTCTTTTGACCAAGTATGATCTTATAAGCTTCATGGTTGAAAGAGATAGGTTTGTAATTAAAAAAATTGATGATTTAGAGTATTACGATTTACTTCAAAAATATACTTTTCTCGTCAAGGATATTGTTGTTCGTGTGGATTGTTCTCAAATATTTGAAAAATATATGATGGTTTTCCTTAAAAAAGTTGCAGCGACTAATTTTAAGTTTAATCTCATTTTTTACGATTTACAGATAATGGAGCGCTTTATAAGCAATTGTCTTGTGATGAAGGTTTTGGGAGAAGAAATTAGCTTTACTAATATGCTTAATTTGCTAGGTTGTTTTCATAATCCTAACTGATTTTAGATTGACTTAGGGAAAACACTAAAAGTGTTAATAGTTGAAAATAACGTCCAAGATTTTAAAAATAAGTATTGAGTTTAGATGCTGAATTTAATTATAGCAGATGGAGAGATTAACTCCATCTGCTTGTTTTTTTGATAAGCGCAATTTACTAAAAAACTTTTTTAAGTAAATTCTTAGTAATAGAATCTTTTTGAGACATACGATAAGTATTTTTGACGCCATGAATATTAATTTGATGTATGCGATATAGAGCTTCATATGCTTTTCTCGCAAATGTCCCATAAATATTTAAGTTGCTGAACACTTCTCCAACAGCATGATCTTGGCTGAGGGAAATGATTGAGCCTTTATCTGAAAATTTGAATAAAGGTAATGGTTTGCCGATTAACCGTTGCTCTAGTGCTTGTGCCAAGAATTCTGCTTGTTGAGAAGCGACTTGTGCCCGTGCTCCTAAAGGCGGTTTTTTTGCATCTAACTGGCAGTGAGCACAATCTCCTAAAGCGAAAATATTGGGGTCGGTATAGGTTTGTAGTGTCGCGTAGACTTTTAATCTTCCAATGTTATCTTTTTCAAATCCATCCAGTTGCTCTATTGCTTCGGTGGCTTTGATTCCAGCAGTCCAAATTTTGAGATCTGCTGATATTTTTGAACCATCAGGAAAATATATGTTTTCTTTATCTACTTTTGAAACCCTATGATTTTTTAGGATTTGAACACCCATCTGAGATAATACTTTCTCCGCTTCATTGGAGATATCCTCTGATAGGGCAGATAAAATCCGATCAGATGCATCTATCAGTATGAATTGAATACTCAGTTGTTGTGTTTCTTTGAAATATGATTTAGCTAGAGTTTCCTTTAAATGTACTAGTTCGGTAATTAGTTCAACTCCAGTTGCGCCTCCACCAACGATTGCAACATTATAAGTTTGACTCAAATCTATGAATTTATTTCTGATATCAAGATACGTCGAAAATATATATTTATAGATACTTTCGGCTTCAGATTTAGTATCTAAAAAATAACAATTTTCTTTAACACCTGGGGTATTAAAGTCATTAGATCTAGAACCTAATGAAAGTATCAAAGTGTCATAAGAAAGTTCTTCTATTTTTTTTATGTTCGGATCTATCGTGCTTGTAATTTCTACGTGAATATTTTTTTTGTTTTTATCGATATCAGCAAGTGAACCTTGAGTAAAATTATACCCATGCTCATAGGAATGCATAATATAATTAACTTCATTGTCATTGATGTTTAGGGTGCTACTTGCAACTTCATGCAGTAATGGCTTCCATACATGTGTTAAGTTTTTATCTACTAAAAGTAGAGAAACTTCTTTTGATTTATGGAAGGTATCTGCCAATTTAGTCATTAATTCCAAACCACCAGCACCACCGCCGACAACAATAATTCGATGCATTATTCTTTCCAAAGAGTCAGATTTTCAATAGATATAAAAGGTATTCATGCATCTTTCAAAATAATGAAATAGATGCATGAACTTGATCTCGAAATTGTTTAAATAGGAAGGCCTCTTAGTTCTTTACGTAGAATCTTTCCTGACAGTGATTTAGGAATTGATTCGATAAAGTCTACGATCCGAATACGTTTATGAGGTGCCACTTTTGAAGCGATAAATGCCATGATTTCCTCTTTATCAATAGTGGGTTGAAGAACTATAACTGTGTAATCAATACTGATTGCTATATCGAGCTCAGTTATGACGTCTAGGTGCTAAAGTTTTGGTTAAAAAGTTTATCTGATCATTCAACAGTTTTTCTTGCCATGATCCACTGTAAAAATCAAAATGATCGATTGGATACTCAAGTAGCTCAACTTGTCCACTTGCTAAATCTGCGGACTTTCGGGCAGCATCAGGAGGAGCAACTTGATCATTTGAACCGACTTGTACGAGTAAAGGACACAATATTTGGTTGGCGAAAGTTATTGGGCGGTTTCGTGCAACTTCTAGAGCTGTACGAGCACAAACTTCATTTCGCCATGTAGGTCCAGCCATCGATTTATATCCAGCTTCTGCACCTGGTGTACTAATCATTGCAGCAGTACCAGGTTGTCCTACGATAGGAATGAGGTGGGATTTTTGACTGAACATTGAGTAAGCTAAATCTTTTAAACCATGGCCTACCGCAACAGTTAATTGTTTTAAACCACCATAACGACAGATTTGTGTAAGCGCAGCTAAGCCATCAGTTGCAGGATTCATTGAGACTACAGCAGATATTTTTTTGTCTTGGGCAGCAACCACCATGACATGTCCACCTGAGTAAGAAGTACCCCAAAGTGCGATACGGTTTCGATCTACATTGGGTAAGCTACGTACAGCCTCAATTGCAGCATGATAATCTTCACGTTGGTTTTTATATGAAACATTCTGTCGTGGAAAGCCACCAGAGTCTCCAAAACTACGATAATCAAATATAAATGTATCAAAACCTGCTTTGCTAAATGGTTCGGCAAAATGTAATAGTCCAGTATCTTTCGTACCTCCGAAGCCATTTGCCATAATAATGCACGGGTTTCCTCTGGAACTCTTATATTTATTGGATGTCGTCGGGATGTACCATGCGGAACATGTAATTCCTTTACTGGTAAATTTAATATTTTCCATAATGTTTACCTAAATATATTTTAGTCTCTCATTTAGACCTTGGACTGGGGTTAAATAAGAGACTGGAGTTTTGATTGAGTATTAAGCTTTGATCTTCAGTTCTTCCGTCGACGGCTCTGTAACGACAGTCAGCTTTTTCTTGGGCAAAATAGTAGTGAACTGTAATGCTTTATCAACGACAGAACCTTTATTCAGTCGTTCCAAATCAAACTTGTAATCGTGTTGAAGCGTCCAATTTCCTTCAGTTCCAGCCATAGGGAACTGTGCTAGACCACGTTGAACATAACCTGGGCTCAAATCCACAAAAGGAACACGTTTCATGTCTTTATTTAGAATAATAGGGGTAAATGTTCCGTATTTGTTTTCATCCATATAGTCAAGCAAACGGCAGAAGTGCTGCCATACTAGATCGACTTTTAAGGTCCATGCGATATTGGTATAACCAAATGCAAAAGCAAAATTTGGAATATCAGACAGCATCATGGATTTATAAATGGTGGTATCTGGATAATTGATTTTTTTACCATCAACAGTGAGTTGAATCTTGCTGAATGCCAGCATATTTAGACCTGTCGCGGTAATAATAATATCGGCTTCTAACACTTTTCCTGATTTTAGCAATATGCCTTCTTTGGTAAAGCGTTCAATATGATCAGTCACCACAGAGGCTTTTCCTGAAGAAATGGCTTTAAACATATCTCCATCTGGCACAACGCATAAGCGTTCATCCCATGGATTGTATTTAGGTGAGAAATGCGTTGCGACATCAAAATCTTTAGGCAATCTGCGTCGTACATCTGCGATGAGTAAACGGCGCATCACATCAGGAAAACGACGACTTAAGTTGAACATTCCACGACTAAGTGTAATATTTTTCTTCCGAATAATTTCATACGCACGTTGAGGAGAAAGGACTTTATTGAGTGCAACTGCAATAGGGTCGACACTTGGCATCGCGATCACATAGCTAGGTGATCGTTGCAACATCGTGATATGCCCAACATCTTTAGCCATAGCAGGAATTAGGGTCACTGCTGTCGCACCACTACCGATTACAACGACTTTTTTGCCTGAATAGTTGAGGTTCTCTGGCCAATGTTGAGGGTGGATGATTTGCCCTTGGAACTCTTCTGTTCCCTTAAACTCAGGGGTATAACCATTATTATAGTCATAATAACCTGTGCCCATGAGCAAGAAACGAGAGCGTAAGGTAGTCAAACCTTTTTGATCCTTTTGTTTGACTTTAACGGTCCAAAGACCTTCACTTGATGAGAACTCAGCACTGGTTACATAGCTACCAAATTGGATATGTTGATCAATACCATTTTCTGTAATGGTCTCATGCAAATAATCACAAATCATTTGCGCGCTACCGAAAGTCCTTTTTTCAGTCCACGGTTTAAAGCCAAATGCAAAAGACTGCATATCTGAATCTGAACGGATACCTGGGTAACGGAATAGACTCCATGTACCCCCGATATCATCACGACCTTCAAGTATGGTAAAGGTTGAGTTTGGTCTATATTTCTTTAAATGGTACGCGGCACTAATACCTGCAATCCCAGCACCAATAATAAGAACTTCTGTATCCAAAGGTTGGTTTAAAGCATTTTTTTTGTTCATGGTATTCACCCTGCTAATTTATGCGTCATCGCATGTGTAATGTTGGCAGCAGCTTCAATTCCGCTTTCTAAGGCACCTTCAATTCCCCCCATGGTCATTGTTGCGATGTCACC